>CP003096.1:1432500-1732500 GCA_000233775.1 Thermovirga lienii DSM 17291
ATAGCGTTTTTGTTCCACATTCTCCGAAGATTCTTGAGTGGCATCATAACCGACCTTTACTACAGCCCCTTTTATTGCTTCAAAGGTTACACCTTCTTCTGCGACGACAAAAGCAGTCTCAGTGGCTAGATTGACTGCAGCAAAATGAACACCCTCTACCTTTTTCAGCGCCCTCTCTACGTTCTTGGCGCAGGTAGCACAAGTCATACCTAAAACTTTAAAAGAAAGTTTCACTTCTTTCGGCTCTTTCTTATTTGAAACCCCATTTATAGAATTCATAGAAGCATCATCCATCTAAGACACCCTCCACAAAAGCTTGAGAATAAGCCTATAATCAAGTATGATGATACCATGAATGGTATTATCACTCAAATTAGATAAGAATAGGTGATGACTTCATGAACATAAAAAGATCAACGGGTTTGGTTTTAGTTTTATTCGCTCTGTTCTGCATGTTTAATGCAGGAATAGACTTATACAACTCTCTCTACAATGGAAGTGATACCACCACAAAAATGAGTTCCTCCTTTGATCATCTGCAAGAAAATATTGGCCCTTCGGCAAAAATATATTTCTTTTACGGCAATGGCAAATGTCCCACCTGCGATGTAATAAAGGCATCAGCCATTGAAGCCATCAACGAAATCAAAAAAACATGCCCCAACAACTTAAACATTGTATGGGAAGAAATCAACATTGAAGAGGGCGAAAACGCAAAGTATATCACTCAATACGGCCTTTTTTCGACAACTGTGGTCCTTCAAAATCCGTCAGACCTGCAAGACTGGAGGCGCCTCGACGATGTATGGGAACTTGCGTCGAACAGAGAACATTTAAAAAAATACATAAAAAATCAAATTATTGAGTTCTTAGGAGGGTGTTCATAATGGAGGGCATAGTTCAGGTATTTTCTGCTTTGTGGCTAGGTATATTGGCATCCATAAGCCCCTGCCCTTTTGCCTCCAATCTTGCCGCCTTCTCGTTCATTGAGAAAGATTGCACTAACCACAGAGAAGTTCTAAAGGCAGGTCTATCCTATACCCTAGGCAGGATAGCGACCTTCACTTTTTTGGGCTTCCTGATATCCCAAGGTACTTCTCATATATCCATAATCTCCATGGCTTTACAAAAACATGGGAACATGTTTCTAGGTCCGATTCTGGTAATCGTAGGGGTTTTTGTTCTTGACCTCCTTGAAATTCCTCCCTTGAAGATCACCTCTAGGATGCGAGCGTACAAATTCTATGTTGGAGGGCCAAAAAGCGCTTTCCTAATGGGCATTTTGTTTGCTTTGGCTTTGTGTCCTGTATCGGCAGCTTTATTCTTTGGCGGGTTGGTACCCTTAGCAGTGAGAGCGAAAAGTTATCTATTACTTCCGGCCACATTCGGTCTAGGAAGTGCTTTGCCAGTGAGCATAATGGCCCTCTCTTTGTCCATAGGTATATCGGCCTTCATAAAATCAGAGCAACAACTTCAGAGAATCCAAACCTGGGCAAAAACGGTTACAGGATCTGCGATGATAATCATAGGCCTTTATTTTTGCTTTGCTTACAATCTAAAGATCATAACGTGAATACGAACGAACTTACTTA
Source organism: Thermovirga lienii DSM 17291 (assembly GCA_000233775.1). NCBI lineage: Bacteria > Thermotogati > Synergistota > Synergistia > Synergistales > Thermovirgaceae > Thermovirga > Thermovirga lienii. The sequence continues at coordinate 1,434,093 of CP003096.1, forward strand.
CGAAGAAAATTTTTATTATAATATCTACGGTTAGCTTAGCTGTTTAGTTAAACACCACTGAGGACAATGGAGGTGTTGGATCCATGAAAAAATTCAGATGTCTCCATTGCGGTCACGAGTTTGAAGTAGAAAGTGTATCGACAGGTCTCAAATGCCCCAAGTGCTTGAACAGGTTTGTAGAACTCGTGGAGGGGGAACCACTCAAAGGAAAACCTTGGGGCAGTAAAAGCTTCAGCGTTCCAAAAATAAAATAAGTCCAAAAGACAACGGACAATAGAATCTTGAAACAATAATGGGCTGGTTGAAACTTCAACCAGCCCATTTATAGTCTCAGTATGTACTTAACTATTCCGCCGCGCCACTTTCATTTGCGCTTGGTCCGTGACCTGACAGTGCGTCTTTCGCCTCCTTGACCAGCATTACAGCCAGTATAATCAGCAGTATGGATATCCCTGATAGAAGGGGATTCTTAATGTTGGCCTTTATCAAGAACAAAAGAGCCGCCATCGTGGTCGCAATCATGAAGAAGAAAGGATACATGGCGAAGGCGTTGTTCTTCTTAAGACCCAACTTGACCCAGACCGCCAGAGCCAAAAGGGCCAACGCCGCAACCAGCTGGTTGGAGGCTCCGAATACGGGCCAAATAAGCTTCCACGCAGGAACCCCACCGGTTTTGTAGTATAGAAGGGCCAAAGCAAAAACGACTCCCACCGCTGTAGCAACATAGCGGTTCACCTTCATATCGAAAAACTCCTGGAACTGATATCTCGCAAGTCTTGTAGCCGTATCCAACGAGGTCAAAAGGAAGGAATTGAGCGCCAAAAGACCAAGGGACGTTCCAACCTTCGGATTTATGCCTATCAATGAGGCGAATTGTCCAAGGCCCTTCCCGTAAGTAACGGTGGGTCCCCCCTTCAAAATGCCCCCCGCCATCATTACCGTGCCGATAGCTATAACCGCCACAACCCCTTCAAGAAGCATTGAGCCATACCCTACCAGCTTGGCATCCGTTTCCCTACGAAGCTGCTTAGAGGTGGTACCACTTCCCACAAGGGAGTGGAAGCCCGAGATAGCGCCGCAGGCCACAATAACGAAAAGCATGGGCCAAAGGTAAACACCTTCAGCGGGATTCACCCCCTTGAAGGCAGGAAGGTTAACTTCAAATTTGCTTCCAAATATCATACCTATGGCGCCCAGCAAGACAGAAAAATAAAGCATGTAGGAAGCTAGGTAATCCCTAGGCTGGAGAAGAAGCCACACAGGAAGAACTGAAGCAAAGAATATGTAGACTGTAAGAATGAGCCTCCACGTGTTTTTGGAGAGAGCAAATGTGGTCTGAACCCATTCATTACCACTGGCAAAGAATACTGCACCTATGACTACAGGTACCATGACAACGGTCACGACGCTCAAGGATACTCCTCTTTTATATATCAGCACTCCAAAGAGCATGGCCATGAAAATGTAGAGGGTTCCAGAAAAAGCAACGGCAGGATCTGCAGCAAAGGTGCTTGCAGAAAGCTCCAAGAAAACCGCGACCACCAAAACCAAGGCAAGCCAAGTAAAGGTTAAGAACAATCTTTTGCCTTTCCGCCCTATCCACTTGTCCACAACTTCACCTACAGATAAGCCCTTGTGGCGCATGGAGGACACCAATGCTCCCATATCGTGAACTCCGCCCAAGAAAGCCGATCCAATCAAACACCACAGGTAAGTAGGCAACCATCCAAAAAGGTTAGCTGCAGCTATGGGACCAACGATGGGGCCCGCTCCTGCAATGGACGCAAAGTGATGCCCCAAAAGTACCGCTGGGTGAGCCGGAACATAATCGACTCCATCGAAGAACAACTCGGATGGCGGCTTGTTGTCGTCGCTTAGGCCATAAACACGCGCCTGAAACCTTCCGTAAAAAACGTAACATAGAGCAAAAAAGACCACCGCTCCTATAAAAAGGCCAGCATACATAATTTACACCTCCCGAAATTTGATATTAGCAAATTCCTGTTTAAAACCCCTTCTTTACTGGACATTCCCCCCTTCTACCTGAGATGTCACCTTATTGTAGATTTTAAAAGCGTTTCTCACAAGAACAGCCAGATCCGAAAATTTACGATGCACGTCATCTCCCTCAGGGCAGTAAAAAGAAACATCTATCCATCCTCTAAAGCCAAACAAGAAACTTTTGTGCAAAATCTTTTGATGACCATGTAATGGGTCGTTCACTACCATGAGCACCCTTTGGGTCATTACGTCGGGGATGGGCTTCCACTGACTTAGAATCTTCTGAGCAGAAGACAAACCGTTATGAGTGAAAACTACGTAATCATCAGCGTAATACCTCGCAATTTCTCCCATTAGCGAATCCTTCTTGAAGGTCACCCTGCGGTAAACCCCCCCAAGCTCTTGCCACTGCCACGTTGAAAAACCATATTCCTCCCAAAAAAATTTTGTTTTCTCTAGTATCTCAATGAAAGACAACCTGCACTCCACCCCCCCATTTAATATACATTATACATTCATCCTTAAAATCATCAACAGCAAACTTAGATGCAAGGTGCATTTTAATTTTAATAATTATTCTGACTTCTCCGATGCCAAGTTGCAAAAACGCCCTTTGCCGTATATAATGTCCCACGAAGGGCGACTAGCTCAGTGGGAGAGCGCTTCCTTCACACGGAAGAGGTCACAGGTTCGAACCCTGTGTCGCCCACCATTTAGAGATTAAAAGGAGAGGGGAAATCCCCTCTCCTTTTTTATATTTTTGATCCTCTCGACTTAAATTTGTCTTATAACCCTCTTTTTATTACTTGCTCTCTTTCCGCTCCTACACCTATCAGCGTAATAGGAATACCTATCACTTCTTCTATGAACTCCACGTATTTTCTGGCTTCCTTGGGTAGCGACTCGAAGGTCCTACATTCTCCTAGATCCTCCTGCCACCCTGGCAATTCCTCATATACTGGCTTAGCCTGTTCAAGAAAGGCACTACCTCCGGAGAAGTTCTCCGTCTTTCCCTTCTCTGTAATATAGGAAGTGCACACGTAGATTTTCTCCAGACCGGATAAAACATCGAGCTTTGTAAGGGCCAACATGGTCATACTGTTCACTCTGACAGCATATCGCAGAGCAACCAGGTCAAGCCAACCGCACCGCCTTGGCCTGCCAGTGGTTGCACCATACTCGCCACCACGATCCCTCAGCCAATTGGCAGTTTCCTCGTCGGCTTCGCTAGGGAAAGGGCCAGAGCCCACTCGGGTGCAATAAGCCTTGGCAACGCCTATGACGTTGGCAATAGAAGAGGGGCCGATCCCTAAGCCCGTTAATCCCCCTCCTATGGTTGCGTTGGAACTGGTGACATAAGGATATGTTCCATGATCAATGTCCAAAAGGGTTCCTTGCGCACCCTCCAGCAAAACCGTTTTCCCCTGTTGTAGCGCCCTTTCTATCTCCAATGAGCAGTCTCCAACAAAGGGAGATAGCTTCTCACCCCATTCTCTAGCCTGTTCAAATAGCTTTCCAAAGGACAAAGGTTCTTCGTTGTATACTTTCGAAAGTATTACATTCTTCAACTCTAGGTTATAAGCCAGCTTTTCCCGCAGCACGTCCTCGTTCAACAAATCCTCCACCCTGATACCACATCTACTGATCTTGTCGACATAACAGGGTCCTATGCCCCTTTTCGTAGTTCCTATGCGCCTACCTACACCTCGAAACCTTTCCTCCATCCCGTCGAGGAGTTTATGGTAAGGCATCACCACATGGGCAGCCCCGCTTATTATCAATCGAGCCCTGTCTTTATGCTTTCTCTGAAGCTCACCAAGTTCTTCCAATAGCTGGTCAGGATCCACGACTACACCGTTACCGATTATGCACGTCTTGCCCGGGAACAAAATACCTGAAGGCAAAAGGTGAAATATATGCTTCTCGCCTTCAGCTATAACTGTATGACCAGCGTTAGCTCCTCCTTGAAACCTTGCGACGACATCGACCCTTGATGCAATGGCATCTACAACCCTTCCCTTTCCTTCGTCGCCCCATTGGGCTCCTAATAAGGCTTCAATCTTTCCTCTCACGACTATTCCTCCTCTATGCCCAGAGGGTAATTCTCCAGATATTCAGGCACAGTGACAAATTCTACATCAGAATGGGCACTTTTGTATATAGTCTCCAAAAACTCAATAGTGTTTTCCCTCACATGACAAATTCCTATAGCTCCGCCTCTCTTTATGGCTATGCTCTTAAGTTGAGCAAACCGCTCCTGCATAACATCCATGTCGGGATCTCCATCAATAAACACTCTGTTTCTGGCGCTTGGAACCCCAGCACTCTTTGCTACATCAAACGCCACAGATTTGGAACTTGTCCGGCTATCCAAAAACAATAGGCCTTCCGCTTTTACTTCATCTATCACCGCTGTCATGACCCTTCTATCTGAAGTGGCCCTTGAACCCCTGTGATTGTTCAATCCCCAACTACCTGGCAAAGACCATATGGCATTTCTGACGACCTGGCGAATCCTTGTATAGGGCATGTTCACCCCTACGAGAAAAGGCCCATTATCAGAATCCGAATAAGCCTGCATAGGTAAATGAACGATAAAAGGAATCCCTCGTTTTCTAGCCATATCCGCTATCGCAGCACTGTGAGTTTTATATGGAATTATTGCCCACGTCAAAGGCAAATCTATGTTAGCGATTCTCCTTGCCTGAAGCAAAGAATAACCAAAGTCATCTACGACGATGGCCACCTTTGGCTTATCACTGGCATACACTATCCTACCACTACTAAACAATAAACAAATAATGGAAGAAACTAATAAAATTAGACTGTATCTACTCCGAAAGCTTATAAGAACCAGCCTTCTTTCTATTTAATTGGTTTTAACTCCCTGGCCAACGGCAAGCTTGTTAAGCTCCTCTATAGCCCTTTTAAGCTGTACATCTTTGTCGTGATCCTTCTCAAACTCCCCTTCGACGACTATATTGGGCTCAAGGCCTATTTTGTCTATAACTGTCCCGTTAGGCGTGTAGTATTTCGCTATTGTAACAAAAATTCCAGATGCATCCGGCAAATAAAACAAGGTCTGCACTGATCCCTTACCAAAGGTCTTTTTCCCCATAACTATGGCCCTTTTGTGATCCTTCAAAGCACCAGACAATATTTCTGATGCACTAGCGCTACCTTCGTTCACTAAAACGACGATCGGAAGATCCGTCATTTTGCCTGGCGTGGCATAATAGACCTCATTAGCCCGTTCGAAACGCCCCCTGGTGCTAACTATTATTCCGTCATCTATGAGCATGTCTGCTACGCTTATACAGGCATCCAAAAGCCCTCCGGGGTTGTTCCTCAAATCCAAAACAATCCCTTTTGCACCTTTTTCTATAACATCATTGAGGGCGCTGGAAAATTCGCTTTTAGTCCTTTGATTGAACTGTATAATCCTTATGTATCCATAATCGTCCAGCATTTCGTGCCTTACAGTATGTATCTGGATCAGTTCCCTGGTTATATCAAACTTTATGAGATCCTCATGCCCCTCTCTTCTTACCCATATAGTGACTTTCGTCCCAGGCTCTCCTCTAAGGTTTTTTACAACCTTGTCCTGATCCCAACCGTAAATAACTTCATCGCCAATCTTTACGATCTCATCCATGGGCTTCACTCCTGCTCTTTCAGCAGGAGTTCCTTCTATTGGACTTATGATCAACGTCCTACCATCCCTCTGAGCTATGTATATTCCTAATCCTCCATATTCTCCCTCCATCTCTATTTCTTCGTTTTCTAGTTCCTTGGGATCCACGAAACGGCTGTATGGGTCTCCCCAAGACTTGATCATTCCCCTTATGGCTCCATAGAGAATCTCTTCTTCTTTTATCTTCTCCGGGGGTTCAACAAAGTAAGTTTCCATTATTATCCTGGCTTGCTTTATTAGCCACAATTCAGAAGGACTGAACGGCAAGAGTTCACTTATCTCGGAACTTTTCGATATCTTACCCTCTCCCGCAAAAGTTATCAGGACCCCACCTGCAAGAATGGCGCCAATGATTATTCCAGCTGTGATATCTCGCAATCTCTTCCACATCTTCTATGTTCACCTCTCTGAGAATCCCGTTCCCTAACTCTATCTTCTTAAATACTTCATCGGATCAACGGCTTTACCGTCCACTCTTACTTCGAAATGAAGGTGAGCTCCTGTAGTCAAACCAGTTTTACCCACATTCCCGATCACTTGGCCAGATTTTACCTTGCTGCCTTCTGTTACCGAAACTCTAGAAAGGTGGGCATAAACCGTAGTCAAGTCGCTCCCATGATCCAAGACAATTATTTGACCATATCCATTGAGCCATCCCGTGAACAAAACCTCCCCTTCGGCTGCAGCCCTTACAGGCGTACCTTCCCTTGCTTGTATGTCCAAACCAGTATGTGCTGTTTTAGTCTTGAACACAGGATGTACCCTTACCCCAAAGGTGCTGGTAACTTTACCTCTCACCGGCCATCTAAGCTTTCCTCCCTTGTAAGTGAGGACTTGAGAACTCCTGGCCGCAAGTTGTCTCTTCTTCAATATCAAATTTCTTATCTTGTTTTCAAGCTCCTTCTGCGCATCCTGTAATTCCTTGGCCGCCTTCAGGTGCAGCTCCTTGCGATTGGAGATTCTCTTGAGTAACTGTTCACGCTGGGCCTGAGCCGTCCTTAGGGCCCTTCTTTTAGCTTCCAGCTCGGCCTTTTGTTTGACCAAAAGCGCTTTTTGATTTTCTAATTCTTTTTTGGATTTCTCAAGGCGCCTTGAAGAGTCCAAAAGTCCCAATATATATCTTTCATCCTGCTCGGAAATACGCTTGAGTATAAAAACGTCGTTCAAAACTTCATGGACATTTGAAGCCGACAAGAGAAGATTGAACTGTGCCACATTGCCATATTTATATAAAGCCACCAACCTTCTTGCCACTATCTCCTTGCCTTTGTCTATGTTTCCGTTAGTCTTGGATATTTCCTTCGTCAGTTCTTCAATCTTCATTTGTGTACGTTCTTCTCTCAAATTCAAAAGCCTTATCTGTTGCTCCAGCAAAACTATTTTTTGGCCTATCTGCGAAAGGTCCTTTAAAATATTTTTCTCTCTCTTGCTGACCTGGATAACCTGACGTTCGTGGTAGCTTATCTGCTTTTTTATCCTTTCAAGACGCTGCTCTTCGGCCTTTATTGAAGTGTCTAAATCAGCAATAGCGGAGCTGCCTGCAAAGACAGCCTTTGGCGTTATACCCATCAAAGGTAAAAGCAGCAAAAAAGTTATTAAGAGCAATAAAGCCACATGGCTTATTCTTTTACTCATCTTCCAAGATCTCCCCAACTACCGAGGCTTCATAGCGCGCCTAACAAACTTGGAAACGGCCAGCCAACTGCAAATCCATCCCACGGTCAAACCTCCACCGACCAATAAAAACCATAAATCCATAACTACAGATTGGTCAGTCATAAAATTTAAAAAGGGCATGCTTGCCATCAACGCACTAACAACTCGCTCGTATGAAAAATACACACCTGCTCCTGCCAGTAAAGCCCCAAAAGAGCTTATAAGGGATCCATGTAGAACGAAAGGGAATGCCACAAAACCCGGGGTTGCACCTATTAGCAGCATGATTTCGATTTCCTCTCTCCTCGCATATACCCCTATTCTTATAGTATTGAAAACGACCAACGCCCCCACGGCCAAGGCGATAACAAGCACCCCAAAGGAAAACCTTGACACGAACGCAGACAGAGTCTCCAACCTTCTTGCCAACTCTCCTGCGTACACTATGTCCTCAACCTCCTCCATCGATAATAGCTCTCTGGCCACAACAGGAACGGCACCGGCATCTTTCAGCCTTATTTCTACGCTCGGAGGAAGGGGATTGTCGTCTAGCAAGGTCACAACATCGGCTTGGTTGCCCAACCTGGCTCTAAGTTCTTCAAGAGCTTTATCAGGAGTAACTATCTTTACTGAATCGACGCATTCCAAATTGCCAATTTTTTCCGCCACGGCCTGTGCAGAAGATTTGTCTTTGGTAACATAGGCAGTAATCATGAGGTTATTCTCTATACCCGCCACAATGTTTCTAATGTTCATCACAAACAAGATGCTGCAGCTGACCAAGAAAAAAACTGCCACCGTCGTAACCAGAGTCAAAAAACTCAAAGTAACGTTTCTCGTCATAAGTCGGAACGCATCTCGGAGAATGTATTTAAAAGTCGTCATCTATCTCGAACCTTCCTTTTCTCTCATCTCTTATAATGCGCCCACCTCTCAAACTAATGACCCTCTGCCTGAATTCATCCACGATATATTGGTTATGGGTAGCCACCACCAGGGTGGTGCCCGTAGCGTTTATGGATAACAATATTTTCATTATTTCCTCGGCAGTCTGCAAATCCAGGTTACCAGTAGGTTCATCGGCCAATAATATGCTTGGACAATTTATAGTAGCTCTAGCTATGGCAAGCCTTTGTTGCTCCCCTCCAGAAAGTTGTTCAGGGTATAGAAAGCGCCTACGCCACAGGCCCATTTTATCCAAAATCTCGTTCGTCCTCTCCTCGATGAGGTCTCTGGGCATTCCTATGGCTTCTTGGACAAAAGTGAGGTTCTCGTATACGGTAAGGTGGGGCAACAAACGAAAATCTTGGAACACTACTCCTATCTCTCTCCTATAGTACGCAAGATCCGTCATGCCCAATTTTCTCAGGTCCGTTCCTCCAACCAGGACCCTACCCTTGGTGGGCACGACCTCCCTGGTTATTAGGCGCATCAGCGTAGTCTTTCCCGAACCTGTTGGCCCTACCAAGTAAACAAAATCTCCTTGGGGAATTGTGATGGTTATATTCCTAAGGGCCAGTATATCAGGAGGAAACTGCTTGACCACGCCTTCTATTTTTATCTCCATGCTTACCTCCTTCTCAAAGCCCAAACTTGCGCAGCGGCTCCTACTATCTCTCTGTAAGTCAGCCCATAATACTCCTGGAGCTCCCTTGCCGTACCACTTTGCCCATATCTATCGGACACTCCGACCAATCTTATAGGTACCGGATATTCCTCACTTACAACCCTTGCAACGGCTTCACCTAATCCTCCAATAATGTTGTGTTCCTCTGCGATCACACAACACCCTGTCCTCCTTATAGAGGCCAGAATTTGTTGTTTAGGAAGGGGTTTAATGCAGTAACAATCCATAACCTCTGCGTTTATGCCCTGACTGCCAAGGATCTCCGCTGCTTTTAGCGCCTCGGGGACCATGATGCCACAGGCACATATGGTTACTCCATCTCCAGGCCTCAACAGCTTGGCTTCTCCTACGGGGAAATCGTCGTTTCCCGCTTCGTAGATTTTTTGTGTGGGTTCCCGTCCCACCCGCAAATATGCCGGTCCTTCTATTTCAGCCAAATGAAAAGTCAAAGCCTTCGCTGAGTTGAAATCCGATGCGACAAAAACTTTCATGTTGGGAAGACTCCTCATGAGGGCGATGTCCTCGGTCATTTGATGAGTAATGCCATCTTCTCCCACGGTTATACCTCCGTGGGTCCCTACTAACTTGACGTTCAAGTTAGGCATGGCGACACAAGTCCGTATCTGATCGTACGCTCTGGTAGTAAGGAATGCAGCGAAAGAGCTGACAAAAGGAAGCTCACCACATAAAGCCATTCCGGAAGCAACCAGCACTGCCTCCTGCTCTGCTATCCCCACGTTGAAAAACCTCTCGCTGAAAGCTTTTCTGAAACCTTCAGTACGTGTTGAAGTCGCAACATCTGCGTCCACTACAACTACGTCGTCTCTGATGCGCCCCAACTCGCATAGGGCTTCGCCGAATCCATCGCGGGTACTCTTCCTATCCACCTTGCTCTTCCCCTTCTCTGAAATAGGTTCTATCCAGCTCCTCCAATTCCCTGAGGGCCTCCTCCATCAAAAGACGAGACATGGGCTCTGTAGGGCTCAAAACCCCCTCCTCTATCTTCTTCAATCCCTTGCCTGGAATGGTCCTGGCAAGTATTGCACAGGGTGCTCCCTTACAGGCAAAAACTGCCTTGAAGGCTCTCTCCAATTCCTTCAGGTCATGCCCATCGCATTGGTAGGCTTTCCATCCAAATGATTCCAGCTTATCCTGCAACGGCTCCAAATTATTTATACTCTCGGTCTTTCCTTCCATTTGATAACCATTGACATCCACGATCGCAATAAGGTTGTCGAGCTTGTAGTGGTTTGCGTTCATCACAGACTCCCAAACAGCACCTTCCTGAAATTCTCCATCCCCCAACAAACAAAACACTCTGCTAGTCAAACGCCTGAGCCTCAAAGAAAGAGCCATCCCCACAGAGATGCCTAACCCCATACCCAGAGACCCACTAGGAGCATCTATCCCAGGAGTCCTACGGTATTCAGGGTGCCCCTGAAGCATAGCTCCAAGCCTCCTGTAGCTCCAAAGCTCTTCTCTGTCGAAAAAACCCAACCTCGCCAGGACTGCGTAGAGGGCTGGGCATGCGTGTCCTTTGCTGAAGACAAAACGATCCCTTTCCTTCCAATAGGGTTTTTGGGGGTTAAACCTCATTACTTCCCAATATAAGTAAACTAGTATCTCCACTATGGAAAGAGAGGATGCCAAGTGAGCAGCATTGGCAACTCCTATAGTTCTAACTACGTCCTTTCTGATTTCCAGCGCCGTTTTTTTAAGAAAGTCTTCTCGTTCTTTTTCCATTCAGACTCACCCTATCATTTGGTTCAGAGCTTTAGTCATTAAAGCTTCGATATTGTCTTTTGCGGACACTAGCTTGTTCCTTATTGTAGCATCTTCCTTAGGTAAAACTCTAAGAGGTCTTCCTCGTTCCCAAATGGGCAACCCCCATTCTGCGGCAAACTCCCTTACTTTTGGGTCATAAGGTATGGCAGTAGGGGAAAAACCCGACATAAGAGATAAAACACAAAAGTGAAGACGCATTCCAACTGCCATCTCGCCGGACCCCATAACTTCCAAAACATCATCCAACGTAGCAATTCTCTTTATTTCTCGGAAGGCAATGATACCCTCTCTATGGATTTCCTCCATACAAAGCCTATCCTCCTCAGAGAGAGCAACTCCAATTACACTTAAACCTCTTTCTCTAGCAAAGCTACTAACCGCCTCGGCACCCTGCCTTTCCAAAACACCATTCCACGGTCTAAAATTTACCAAAAGCCTATTGTTGTCAATAGGCATAGAGGCAGTAAGCATACGTTCGTTCCACAAATATATGACAGGATCTGGAATCTTATAACCTACAATGCCCCTATCTCTTATCCACGTCAAAGCCTTCTGGTCTCTTACAGCCACAAAATCACATGCCTTGTAAGCCCTTGTAGTCAAGTATGCAGATAACTTTCTTTTAAGAGGTCCAATGGAGTTTCCAAAAGCCCAAACATTGCAACCAGCTAGCTTGGCCATTCTTACCACAGCCCAATAGTACAGGCAAGAACGGAAACTGGTCACATCTTGAAACAATCCACCTCCGCCCAACAACAAGCTATCGGTACGTCTAAACACGCCCCACAGCGCTGCAGGATCATCTCGTCGTATTGATTTTATACCAAACCTTTTCTCGTAAAGATCCGGGGCCGAAGAGAGAATAACTATCTCGCTCCTTGCAACCCCCTGTTTCTCCAAGAGCTTAACCAAGGCCTCCGCAAGTAGTTCATCACCTAAATTTCCAAAACCGTAATACCCACAAAGGGCAACTTTAAATATCCTTTTCATTCTACCAATAAACTTCCCCAACGCTTCCACAAAGGTAACAACAAAAACCTGATGGCCACAATCGCCAAAATACCTATCAACAGTCCTCCCCATAAACCATTAAAAACCCTCAGTAAAGTAAAAGACAGATGAGTATGGAAGTGACAAAAGGTGTTTATCATGGAAGCAAATGCCAAAACCGCCCCAAGACGAAATATTTCTCTATACCTGGGCCAAAGATTACATCGCACTGTATAATACCAAATCGCCAAACAAGGGTATCCCACCAACAACTCTTTCGTCCTAGGTCGCGCGATTAGGACCTTTTCCAAAAGGTCCCTTGTGGCCTTCTCCCAGCCTGGAACCAATGAAACGTTGCCACTTCTTATGAGCATAACTCCGGCAGCTACCACCAAAAGGGCAAAAAGAACTATCTCTCCCCAAAGAGGTGGCCTGGACATGACTTCTTTCAATGATTCGGGGTGAATTCGTCTTCTCAGATCCAAGAGCAAAAGCAAAACAGGCGGGACAAGCAGTGTCAGCTTTACCCCCGAAAAAGCACTCATTCTCAGCATATACCATGTATTCCCAAAAACCGAAGCTATCACAAGCCCCACTGCTACTGAAACAAAAAAGCCCCGTAGTATTCTAGTTACAGGCCTGTCCCCTTCCTCCAAAGCAAGGTAAGCTCCTGCAAAGGCTCCAAAAGCTGCGGCAATTGCCCCATAAACCCTTAAAAGCAAGCCAACCTTGCTTAATGGAAGAGCAGAGATTAGAGCTAAGATAATGATCAAAAGAGCCGCCCTTCCACTTACGGTCGTACCCTCTATTGCAAAAAACCAAAGTAACAGCTGCCATGAAAGAGCATAAACAACTAAAGCTAAAGCGAAATATGAAAACAAACCAGTTTTAATCAACGGGTAAGTACTAGGCCAATCTATGCTAATACCCAAGTTCTGTAACCGGTTTTTTATCCTCTCCATCTCTCCAGCAGTACTGTCCAGGCTGGAGACAGAAAGTAACTCTGGGGGACGAAGGTAGAGCAACCTGACAGATCGCTCTCTTGCAGCCCTAACGAACCTATCTATAAGCACATCCCTGGAGAGCCTCCTGCTTATAATCTCCTCCTTTGTAACACTGTGCAGAGGTAAGATCATAGGGAAAAGAGCTCTTTCAAGTTGACTCGCGCCTATCTGTCTAGAAAACTCTATATCGGCAACAGCAATGGAGTGTTTTCTCAACACTGCGGCTACTGCATCAACGTCAGGAAATCCAGCTACCACTACTCCTCCTGGTACAATAGCCTTGATACCATGGAACCTATCTAAAAGCCAATCTAATGCTCGAGCCAAGTCATGACTTTTGACCTTTGGGGCGGAACCGGGCCTGTAAACTATGGGCAGACCTGTCTCTTGAGCCAACAAAAGGCCTGAAAAATCGGGTACTATCCCCGCATCAAAGGCCAAAGTTCTATCAAAGGGAAGGACCACTACAGTTCCACCTGGCACATCCAAAACTTCTGTCTTTGGGTATTTATTGCGCAAATACTCTAGAATGAGTGCCTTTATCTTTTGGTCTAACTCTTGGTTCAACATCAGCGCTGCCATTGAGGCCGTAGGGTAACTGAGGTTGGGGACAAAATCCAACGCTGTCCCGTACCCACATAGACTGTATCCTTGGGTTAAAGCTTCTCCTGTAAGCTCATTAACAGCAATTGCAGAAAGCCCCTTCTCTCTAAGCTCTGAGATCACCTGGGGAAAGGCTTTCCCCGATTCGTATGCCATCCCCACGATATCCTGGATTTCCAGGACCATACCAGCCGTGTTATGAGTTCTTTCAACGGCCAAGCGATTTTTAAGGCCTGGTACAGCAGCCAAAACCGATAGAAGAAGCAATAAAGCAAACAACGAAATCCTTTTGTTCATAACCCAGCCCTCCACTGCGCTTCTAAAGAGACACCAAGTTCTTCCAGCATCTTACTTAACCTAAAGAGAGGCAAACCCATAACGTTATAAAAACAACCTTCTATTCTTTCCACCAGTAATGCTCCTCTATCTTGAATTCCGTAAGCTCCAGCTTTATCAAAAGATTCTCCTAAGGCAACATAAGATTCTATATCTTCCTTGGTCAGGGAGCGGAACCAGACCTTTGTCCTTTCGGCGTCCACTAGACATCTGTTCTTGTAACACAAGGCGATGGCCGTCACTACTACGTGCTGCCGCCCAGCAAGTTGACTCAACATAGAGAACGCCTCTTCCCTATTTTGGGGCTTTCCTAAAACTCTGTTCTCCAAAACCACTACTGTATCCGCTGCTATTACTAAGGCATCAGGGTAATTCCTAGCAACATCCTCGGCTTTTCGTCTGGCGACATCCACAGCTCCTTCTTCTGGGGTCATCTCGGGAGGAAAATCTTCAGGTACGTTCGAAGGAACAACAGAGAAGGTCCAACCTAGACCTTGAAGAAGTTCCTTTCTCCTAGGAGATCCAGAGGCCAACACTATATGCATATCCCTTATCTCAAGAACCATACGCCCGCCAACGCTCCTATAAAGGTGCCTAAGTTTATCTTGAATGAGAGCGCAAATCGCAGATTTATAAACAGCAGGTCCAGCGAGCCAGTATCAAAGCCAACATCTACTATATTTTTAAAATACTTGGCAAGCACACCAAACCTACTCAGGAAAATGCCCAAAAAAGTCCCCAAAATAACCATCAACAGGAAAATAAGCCAACGGCCAGAACGACCACTCGCCATACAGCATCAAACTCCTTTCATCCCGACAAAAAGGCTTAAAACACCAACAACAAAACAGTAGACCGAAAAATATCGCCACTTGCCAAATATAACTACCCTTCTTAGAATGGCCAAAGCAAACATACCGCAGAGGAAAGCACTCAAAACTCCCCATATCCATCCCTTTGGAAGATTGGAAGCAAAAGCATCTATGGCACCAGCATCCAAGATCTCCAATATGACTGCACCACCTATTGCTGGCAGCGAGAGCATAAAAGAAAATCTAAAGGCCTCTTCCAGGGAAAACCCCCTTACTAAAGCCGTTACAATGGTTATTCCGGATCTGGAAATTCCAGGTATCACAGCTATTCCCTGGGCTAAACCGCACAAAAAGCCAGATTTGAGGTCAGGCTTTATACGTGTTCCCTTCTTGCCGGATCCGTACCACAAAACCAAGCCCGTTATGATAAGCGCTATACCTACAAATGTAGGGGACTGGAACATATATGCCACCTTGTCTTTCATTAGGAGCGCCACAAAGACGGTTGCGACGTTGCCAACTATAACCGCCCATCCTGTCTCCCAGCCCCACGAATCCCTAAGGTCCCTCCTTGTAAACCCCCATAGCCATCCCTTCAAGGCTTCCCAGATGGACTTATAAAAAAAGCACACCGTTGCCAGCATTGTAGCAATATGAAGCAATATATCGAATGGTAAGGGATGTTCAGCAAAGCCGAGGAGACTCTGCGCCAAAACTAGGTGTCCAGAGCTTGATACTGGCAAAAACTCAGTAAATCCCTGTAGGGCTCCCAGTAAAACGGATTTGATCATATTTTACTCCTCGTTCCTGGCCTGCTCTATATCCTTAACCAGCAGCGCGACGTTGTGAGCATGGTCTCCAACCCTTTCCAGGTTGCTAAGTATATCTATGAAAACA
Organism: Thermovirga lienii DSM 17291; assembly: GCA_000233775.1. Lineage (NCBI taxonomy): Bacteria > Thermotogati > Synergistota > Synergistia > Synergistales > Thermovirgaceae > Thermovirga > Thermovirga lienii. The sequence continues at coordinate 1,449,498 of CP003096.1, forward strand.
ACCGCAGCAGAAGGCTGACATACGCCCTCGTTCAATCTCTCAATGTGGCGTTTCCTCAGGTGCCTTTCCATCTTGTCTATCTCTACTTCCAGCCACAGGACCTTTTCCACCTTGCTCAAGTCAACGTTTTCAAGGGTTTCAACGGACAGGGTAACGGCATCCAAAACTATTTTCATCATATCCTTGAATTCTTTTATGGCCTGCTCCGAGAAAACAATTTTGTTTTCAATCTTGTACTCAAAAAGCTCTATCAGGTTCTCGGCGTGGTCACCTATACGCTCTAGATCCCCAATCCCGTTGACGTAAAAAGACAACGACTTAGACTGCACTGGAGGTAAGGCTTCCTGCATAAGTTCAGTAGAGTAGGCCGTTATTTCTCTAGTGAGCTCGTTAACACATCTTTCCGCTTGGAGCACCTGATTTATTACCTTGGCATCTTCCTCAATGAATGCCTTGAAGACATCTTGCAACATGTCCTTAACCAAAAGGCCCAACCGTACCATTTCCTTCCTCACTGCCTCTACCGCAGCGACGGGAGAAGCAGTTATCAGGTTACGGTCCAAAAAGCGAGGTCCCATCTGCATGACTTCCCCGGTGTCAGGCACCACTTTCCTAACAAATTTTTCAAACAACCCTGTGAAAGGCAAAAAGATCATGGTATTCATTACGTTGAACATGGTATGGGCATTAGCTATCTGGGTCAAGTCCAAATTTGTGTGTAAATTCCCTCTGGCAGATAAGATCACCCCGTTTTAAGCTACATTTACCTGGGTATCGGCATTATTCACCTCCTTCTGCTGTTTTTCTGTGTTAGCCTTCCACTCCCAATACTCTGCCATATCAAAGTAGCGCTTTCCTGTGGTCCACACCTCGTCGATCTCTACAAGCACTGCTCCGATCAGTCTCACAGCCGACTCCTCGTTAGGGAAGATTCGGATCACCCGCTCCCGCCGGCGGATCTCCTGGTTGAGCCGCTCGACTCCATTGGTGGTGCGCAGCCGCTTCCGGTAGCGCCCTGGTAGTGCCATCACCGCCATTGCGTCCTCGAAACCAGCTTCAAGTCGCTCTACCGCCTTTGGCGCCCGGGCGCCAAAGGCCTCTATCGTTTCGTTCAGCAACCGCCTGGCCGTCTCCATATCCGGCGCGTCGAAGATCAACCGCAGTCGCCCGTGCAGGTCGCCCTGGAGGCTCTTAGGACAGGCGTCCAGGATGTTCCGGATAAAGTGGGTCTGGCACCGCTGCCATGTCGCTCCTTGGAAGTGGGTTTCTATCGCATTGATCAAGCCCTTGTGATCATCCGAAACAACCAAGTCCACTCCCTTGAGACCGCGCTCCTTGAGCCGGCCGAAGAACTCCGACCAAGCAGCCTCTGATTCGCTATCCCCGAGCATAAGCCCTAAAATCTCCCGGTATCCCTCCCGGTTGATCCCTGTAGCGAGAAGTACGCTTGAAAGCCGTACCCGGCCGCCTTTACGCACCCGGATGACAATGGCATCTACCAGGAGAAATGGGTATTCCTGGCTGCTCAAATCTCGCTCGTTCCACTCCTTTACGATGTCGTCCAGTCTTTTGCACAGGCTGGATACGGTGGATTTGGAGAACTCCGTGCCGCATAGTTCATCAACAACCGCCCTTACCTTCCTGGTGGATACGCCGTTCACGACCATCTCGACCATGGCCAGCAAGAGCGCCTGCTCGCTCCGCTGGTACCGCTCGAAAAGCTCCGTGGAGAAGTGCCCGCTCCGGAGACGGGGAACCATAAGCGTAAGTTCTCCTACGCGAGACTTGAGCAGCTTATCCCGATACCCGTTGCGGTACCCCTGCCGCTCTTCGGTACGTTCGTATGGCTTGGCCCTGAGTTGTTCGGTAGCCTGAGCATCGAGTATCTGATTCACGATGTTCTCCACCAACCGAGCCAATCCATCATCCCGAATAAATAATCCTTGCAAGAGATCACAGTCTACGGTAACCTGGTAGTGAGCCATCTTTTCTCCCTCCTGATGATTAAGATTAAGCTACTTCTTATCTACCAGAGGGAGGGGTGGCTCTCCTGCTTCAAGCCATCAATTTTACACCATCATAATGGACACTACTGCTATCTGCCTCGATATATCGTGGGATGACATTGCAACAATCTTAAGGAAGAAAGGTAATATGCTCAAAAATATGACGACACCAATTACTTTGAAGAACACGTGGGCAAACGCAGCTTGCTTGGCTGACCTGTTCAATCCCAACGATGCCAATACTGCAGTTATCGTGGTTCCTATGTTATCACCAAAAAGGATGGGAATCGCAGCTTCCAATGGAAGAAGCCCCTGAGATGCCATGGCCATCGTCAGACCTACAGTAGCAGAGCTAGACTGAACAACCATGGTAAGCGCAGTACCGGCAATAACCCCTAAGAGAGGATTGTGAGAGAAAGCCAAAAACAACCCTTGATGATCCCTCAAGAAATACATGGCATGCTCCATGGTTTTCATTCCCACGAAAAGCAAACCAAACCCTACTATGCCGTTTCCTATATATTTTTGACGTTTCGTCTTACCAAAAACAGCGAAGACCATCCCTACGCCTATAAGCGGCATTGCAAAAGCAGAAATCTTGAAGGCGATTATCTGCGCGGTTATGGTAGTTCCTATTGCTGCCCCCATTATCACACCGATGGCCTGCTTAAGGGTCATGAGCCCTGCATGCACGAAGCTGGTGGCCATGACGGTGGTTGCACTACTGCTTTGAATTAGCATGGTGACCAAGGTACCCACCAAAACTCCTTTGAAAGGAGTGCTGGTCAAAGCTGCTATGAGCTTGCGCATCCGATCCCCAGCTAGATCCTGTAGCGCCTCGCCCATAATCTTAATGCCATATAGGAAAAGCCCCAAACCACCAAGCAAGTTGAAAATGACACTAGTAGACAAAACAATCTCCTCCTGGTTGCTGAATTTAGAAGATAATTACCTTTCCACGACAGAAATTAGTGGCAAAATTACAGGAGAGGACCTTGCGGCCACACCTAATCTTTTCAAAGACTCTTTTATGCGACTCTTCAGGATTGAGGACAAATAATCTTTATCCCCCGGTCTTTTACCCCTTGCCCTTTCAAGAGCTATCTTAATGACCTTTAAAAGCTCCTCTCGCAAAACAACGGCGTCCTTTATATGGATGAAGCCCATGGTCTCTATCACAGGATCCGCTAACAATCTCCCTTTATAATCAAGAACTACGGAGACCACCATCACCCCTTCCTCGGACAAGTCTTTTCTTTCTTTCAACAAACTTCCTTGCATCTCACCTATAGCCATACCGTCCACCAGAACACCCTCTGCCGGCGCTGCAGCTTTTTTAAGGCTGGCCTTGTGGGCGGTAATTCTTAAGATATCACCGTTTTGCATCAAAAAAATATTTTTCTTAGGTATGCCCATCTCCTGGGCAACATTCGCGTGCCTAACCAAGTGCCTGTACTCACCGTGGACAGGCACAAAATATCTGGGCTTCACAAGGCTCAACATCATCTTCAGTTCCTCTCTTGATGCGTGACCAGACACATGTACTTGCTGGTCCTTGTCGTAGACCACATCACAACCGCAGGAAAAAAGCTGATTTATGGTCCTGCTAACCAGCTTTTCATTTCCCGGAATGGGAGAGGCGAAGACAGCTACCACATCCTTGGAGTTCAACGTTATATGCCTATGTTCGCCCTTACTCATCAGCACCAACCCTGAAAAGGGTTCACCTTGGCTTCCTGTGGTGAACACCACCATCTTCTTTGCAGGCATTTTCTCTATGTCCTCGGCTTTCACAAAAAGGTCATCCTCAGCAGTAATATAGCCAAGCTCCCTTGCCAGCCTAACATTTTGAATCATGCTCCGGCCTACAAGGGCAACCTTCCTGTTGAAGGCCGCTGCAGCGTTGAAGACCAGTTGGGCCCTGTGCAGGTTGCTGGCGAAGGCTGCTATCACGATCCTTTTGTTCCTGTACTGGCGGAAAAGCCGTTCCAGGGTCGACCCTATAACACGCTCTGAAGGAGTAAAACCGCTCCTTTCCACATTAGTGGAATCGGACAGCATCAACAGTACGCCTTTTTTACCCAGCTCGGCAAAGGCTGCATAATCCGTCTCCTTTCCGTCCACAGGCGTGGGGTCCAGCTTGAAATCTCCTGTGTGTACCACTGTGCCCACAGGGGTTTCTATGGCGAGGCCTACACCATCGGGTATGGAATGACACACAGAAATCGTCTTAACTTTAAAGTTTTTACCTAATTTGAACACATCTCCTGCCTTGAACTCGTTCATCTGTAGCGGATAATCTGGAGCCACATCCAAGAATTTGTTTGCGACCATCCCCAGCGTTAGCTTTGTCCCGTATATAGGAACATCCAGCTTGGGCAAGATGAACGGCAAAGCACCTATGTGATCTTCGTGACCATGAGTCAAGATGAGACCTTTTATCTTTTCCTTCCGTTCAAATAAGTATGAGGCATCAGGAATGACAAAATCTATCCCCAGCATCTCATCATCAGGGAACATCAAACCGCAATCTACTACCATCATCTCATCCTCATACTCCAGGGCGAACATGTTGCGGCCTATTTGGCCAAGACCTCCCAATGGGACAAAAAGGAGCTCTCCATCCCTTGCGGTCCTTCGCCTCTTTTTGCCCCTACCGATTTTTTTCGCCATTAATTCACCTCCGAAAAAAACGCAAGAAATTAATCGGAATAATCCTTTCCTTCTAGTTTTCTTCTGTTAGGAGCTTTCTCCTGTGTGTAATCACTTCGATGAGACAGCACCTTCCTGTAGGGAGCGCAATTATGATCTTGCCTCTCCGACATTATTTCAAGGACCAGTTCTGCTGTTCCTTCGCAATTAAAGCAATCTATAAACCTTTCAGCCCACTCGGCAGTTTCCTCCACGATGGATTCTTTTACCTTTTCAGGCAAGGACATTATGGCATCATGGAAGGGCTTATTGGCTTTTTTGTAGTTGCCATCGTTTCGAGAGTACCCTTGAGAATCAGCCCATTTTACAATCTCCTGCCACAGGTCTTGAGGTATTCCCCTGTTTGGATCTTTGACGAACTCACCGTTTTCTGTGATTGCGTTACCTGTTTCTGGGTCCATCACAAGGCCAAAGACTATGTTTTGCCAAAGGGTCCCTACATTACCCTTGTTTATACCGTACTTGGGGAACAAGGACACTTTATCCAATGGAGTACCAGATATGCCATGTTGAGCTATGGAAACACCAAATTGGGATATAGCATCTGCTACCTCTTTTGTCCTTTCAAGATTTATTCCTTCCCTTTCTCCCTTAGTTGTATCGTATGTGCCGTGTTTGCTGCCATTGGATATGGCTAGATAATCTGGGAATATTCCCCAGGCGTTAAGCCCCCCAACCAGGAAAAGGGCTTCCTCGACCGTGGTCAATTCTCCTGGGCCCTTGATTTCTCCCACTTCTACTTCAAGGCCCAAATATGGAGGTACAGACATTGCCACATCTCGGGTGTAGCAAAAATTCTCCCAGTCTGGGTTATGGGAAGCGTCAACTGCGACAGAAGTCCACCCCTTTTCCACAATACGGCCTAGATGGGAAATAGCTTTTAAAAGGTCTTCCTTTGATTTAATTCCGTAGTGGTCCACGTGCAGACCAAATACAACCCCATGTCCAAGCTCTGCGGAATACTGAACGGCAAAATCAGGAACGTTCTCAAAAGTGCAACCACAGTAGGTTGCCTCTGATTTGGCTAGTTCCAACAAAACGGCAGCTCGTTTTTTCTTAGCTGCTTTCAAAACCCCTTTTATGGTAAGGGGGTTTCTTACGTTAGCCGCAAGTACTATGGCGCCTTTCCGCTTCGCTGCTTCCGCTATGTCTCTGCCACTGACCAAAGCAACTGGTTCATTTGAATATACAGCCTGAACATTTAAAGGCCTCTTGCTCAAGAGCTCTTTATATCCGGCTGACTCTATCTTAATCACAAAAAACACCCCCGCAGACATATGATCCTTACCAAGCCTTTATATTTTATAACACGAAAAGCCCATTAGAGCATGTCAAAACACATCTAAAGGCAAGACGAAAATTTTTATAGCAAAACGTGCAAAACGGACTTGCATAAAGTGCGAAGCCGTGATAATATAACCGGCGCCGTGGCGAGTTAACGTCATGGCTTCGCAAGTTGGGGGATCGTCTAATCGGCAGGACGCTTGACTCTGGATCAAGAAGTCGGGGTTCGAGTCCCTGTCCCCCAGCCAACTAATAGTGGCCCCATCGTCTAGCGGTCTAGGACTCAGGGTTCTCAGTCCTGCAACACGGGTTCGAATCCCGTTGGGGCTACCAAGAAATCAAGCGGTGTTCCTTTAGGAGCACCGCTTTTTTAATGGAACTTCCAGCATTTTGAAGCTACTCAGGAGCTTTGAGGTTGTAAACAGGTTTCAATATTTTTTCTATATCGACAGTTTCTTGAAGCTCCTCCTGTATGTCCTCCCAATTTTTATATGCCATGGGAGCCTCATCGATTGTGTCTTTACTTATTGAGGTCGAAAAAACTCCCTCCATGCTCTTCCTAAAAGTTTCCAGGGTTATCTGACCCCTTTCAAGCATCCTTTTCATCTCTTTTCGGCCATAAGCCCGACCTGCACCATGGGGGGCAGAATAATTAAACAATTCGTTACCCTTACCCAAGCCGATCACTACACCCTCTGCCATGTTAAGAGGAATTATGACCTTTTCACCCTTATGAGCAGAAATGGCGCCCTTCCTTACTATTCCGTCTTTTTGGCTTATGTAATTATGGACGCTTTGAATTAGTCTATCTTCGCGTAACATCTCACCCCAGTATCTCAAAATGATCGCCAAGATGGTAAAGCGATTCAATTCCGCATACCTTTGCGCCACGACAAGCCACTTCATGTATTCCGCTCCGCCCTCGTCCAAAGGCAAATACTCCAAGCCGGAGGGCAAATGCTCTGACCTTTTCCTACAGAACTTTTTGGCTTCTCTTTGGAAGAAATTGGCCACATCGTAACCAAAGTGCCTGCTTCCTGTATGTACCACTAGGTACAACTCTTTTGTTTGAGGATCATGGTCTATCTCTATAAAGTGGTTACCTCCCCCCAAGGTACCATATTGGGACCACGGGGGAATCTTGGTTTTCTTCCCCATCTTGCCGCCATAAAAGTCAGTTTCCGCTTTTTCAGACAAACTTATCATCTCTTCGTAGAGAGCAGGGTACTCTCTACGCATAATGGCAAGAGCGTTTTTGTCCTTATGATGCTTCATCCCAAGAGGAATCTTTGCCCTTATGTATCTGTCAAGATCTCCGAAATTCACATCATCTCTTTTAATCCCATTTAGGCACACCGCAGAAACGCCGCACCCAATATCCACTCCAACCACGTTGGGGATGACCCCACCTACGAACTTACCAGTGAAACCTATTACACATCCCGCTCCTGCGTGACAATCAGGCATAATAGCCACCAACCCCTTCACTACGGGGTGGTGGCTTATGGCTTCTATTTGTTTCATTGTAATTTCGTCAACTTTTTTGGCATGAATCAACACATCTGCCATAATCAACACTCTTTTTTCGAAGGAGCAAATCTTATTTATCTTCTTTCAGAACTTCCTCCCATGTTATAAGGGAATGGTAAAATTCATGGTCTCCGTTGTCCTCCAAACCTCTAGTTATCTCCGTCACATGAGTATGCTTGGCTTCCACCATCTCGAGCACATAATCCACGGCCTTCTCCGGAAGACTTTCCGAACCACAGGTATAGATATCCAACGCTACGTAACCCACTTCGGGCCATGTATGAACAGAGAGATGAGACTCACTAATAACCACAACTCCACTAACTCCATTCGGCGGAAAACGGTGGAAAGACACAGCCCATATCTGAGCATTGGCTCTCCTGGCAGACTCAACTAGTATTTCCTGCATCCTATCTACTTCTCCTATCACAGGAGAACAGCCTGAGGCCTCAACTATGAAATGAACTCCCTTAGGGTCCAATTCTCTCGCTCCTTTCTTTTCCCTGGTTACAGGATTATTCTTATCCTATCGAAGTGGTTCGCTGCTTTCGTAATATTATACATCCAACCTATGCTTTTGAGGGAAACAAATGGAGTGTCCACAAACCATAAACCGAGTCTCTACAATCAACTAAAAGATAACCCATTAGGCCGCTTTCGCATCTACTAGGGGAGCAGGAGGAGGGAACAAGACAATAAAAATGGTGGAGCGTGGGGGATTCGAACCCCCGACCCCTTGCATGCCATGCAAGTGCTCTCCCGCTGAGCTAACGCCCCACATAACGGCGAACATTATACGCAGGGACGGCTCAACTGTCAACATAAATGTTTCAGGTAAATGTAGATGAGCCTATATTTCGTTCCGTCTACTTTGGTAAAGTGAAAGAGATAATGGAAAAGGCGGGTACCTCTCCTTTATACTGGTGCTGCAACAACAACCAAAACAAAGGAAAAAGGAGGTAACCCGCCATGACTTCATTATACCAGCGACTAAAGGAATCAGGGAATCCCAAAGCCCCTATGGAAGTTATATGCGACTTGATAGAAAAAGGTAAAACAGCCAAAGAAATAGCTAACATCATGGGAATTACTGAAAGATGGGTTAGAACATTGATGAAACGGAAAAAAGATGGCCTATCTGCCAAAGAATTATTGCACAAAAAAGGTCCCAGATCCCCTCATCCAAAAAGAACTAAACCTCACATCGAAGCTTTGGTTATTGAAACTCAACAGAAAACCAACATGGGTCCTAGAAGACTTGCAAGAGAGCTGAAAAGAACCCTCAATCTGAATATATCTTCCTACACCATCAGAAACATCTTACGCAGAAACAACGTTAAAACTAAAAAAGTACGTTCTAGAAACGGAAATAAACGCTACTATGCCAACCTAAACCACTGGGAAGCCCTACAATACTTCCAGATCGATTCAAAACATATAGCAGACGCAAAGACTCTCCCACCAAAAGCATATGCTGCCCTGTTTAAATACAGGCTTCCCAAATACCAATTTACCGCTATCGATATCAAAACAAGAATGAGAATCTTATGCTTCTCCGATGAATGCTCTTTCGCAAATGGCTTCTCCTTCATACTTTACATCGCCTTCCTCATGCGGGCTTTGGGCATCAGACATAGAATGTTCTTCCAAACTGACAACGGGAGCGAATTCGGCGGATCTGAAGAAAGCAGAAAAAGAAAAATATTGCAGGAAAAATTCCTAGAACCCTTAGGCGTTACTCTCCTCTCCATACCAAAAGGAGAAAAAGAAGCCCAAGGTTTTGTGGAACGAAGTCATCGCACCGATGATGAGGAATTCTACATACCTGCACTACCTCACATAACATCCCGAAAGGTCTTTATGACTTCTGCCGCAAGCTGGGTAAAATATTACAATCAAAAACGATCTCATGGAGGCAGAGATATGAACGGGAAAACTCCAAAGGAAAAAATATTTGAACTCTCACTAGTCAGTTCTAAAGCCGCTACTTCCATACCCCCTATACTCTTGGACAAAGTAAACACCTTTATACTAAAAATGGTGGGAGCTCAAAACATCTCCTGGGACTCCCACCATCTCCTTCAACTAATTAAACGGAAGCAATTTGTGGCCCCTTACAAATGTTTCAGGTAAAGTGGGGGGAAACGAAGAAAAAGCTGATTGAGCTCCAAATGACAATATGAAGTTTCATCGTTACAATATACGTAAACTACCTAATGATAAGGCAGGTACGTATATTGAGAAAATCTTTCCTTAGCTTTACCACCATCATGATGATACTTCTGACTGCTCTCTTCTGTGATATGGCGGCAGCCGTTGCTGTAACCAGGGGAGAGTTGGTACACGAAATAATCAAAACCCTTGAGATCCCCTACTGGGAGGGTGAAAAGTACTTCGTTGACATACCGCCCGAGCACCCAGCCAAGGCTGCTGCTGAGACAGCCTTGGCGCTTGGCATAATACTCCCGAACGAAACGTTCTACCCTGATCTGGAAGCCACCAACGCAGAAGCTCTGTTCTTTGCACTGAGGGCCATGGGCCTTAGACATGAAGCACAAATAATAGAGAAACTGACACCAACAGAAAACTCCCTTAACATACCAGACTACATATTTCCATATTATTTGATCGCCGAAGACATAACTCCAGAAGCACCCAAGGACATCCTATCGAGGCCGAAGGATACTTTGACGCAAGAAACCCTACACCAACTAATGCAATGGCTAAGAGATTGCAAGGCCGGTTTGGTTTGGGAGAAAACCTTTCAAGGGGAAAAATCAAGCCTCACATTACACAGGGAGAACATCGGAACTCCTCCCACAGGCTGGATAATTTCGGCGGAGGGGCAGTTCAACTCATTGAACCTGGAAGATCTAAAAGCCAGTTTTTCATCCCAAAAACTTCAAGTCTCCTCCGAAACCACCGCCATGGGGAAAAGAATAACCGTTGGCCCATTCATCCACTTCGCCAAAGCATGGAAAACTGCAGGAAAGATAACTCGGATTTTGAACAAAGAAGCAAAAATTGAAACCTACAAAACCCAGGAGTCACAAGCTCTGTTTTGGGCAGCTGTAAGGTTCTTGCCGCAAGAAACTTCGCCAAAGATCATCACCGCTGGTGAGATAGCCGGGAAAAGGCTTCCTATATCGTGGATAGCACAGAACACCGGCGCAGAATGTGCCATAAATGGGGGATTTTTCAATAAAACTAAGATAATAGGAAGCCTAATCGTAAGAGGGATACCGATAAGTAACCCCTACGGTAGCCGCTCAGCCATAGGCTGGGACGTTAAAGGAAACTTCCACTTTTCAAGAGGTGATTTCAAGGCAAAGGCAACCATAGAGGACATCGACATTCCGATAGACTCCTTCAACGAAATGAAGGACCATCATCAGGTTGCCCTATTTACCCCACATCTATGGTATTACGCAACGCCCATACCTGATGACGCCATGGAGTTTGTGGTAAGGAAAGGAAAAATAACAGAGGAGAAATACAGCCACCTTTCAAATCATCTGGTGCCCAAAGATGGCTACTTATTGGTTGCAAGAGGAAGGTTCGCTTCAATATTAAGGCAGATTGCCAAGCCTGCCGACATAGACATAAAAGTTCAAATGGCCGATGAAATCATGAAAGATGTCTCTTACCTCCTGCAAGCAGGCCCCATGATACTGAAAGATGGCACCTTTTGTGCTAACAACGAGGGGTTTAGTGCCAACACCATTTTGGAAAGACACCCAAGAACCATAGTAGGTTACGATGGAGTAAACCTCTATTGGTTAATAATTGATGGAAGAGACCCCTGGCACAGCAGGGGAACCACATTAAAGGAAGCTGCCTTAATAGCAAGGGAACTGGGTTGCCACAGCGCGCTGAACCTTGACGGCGGAGGATCTTCCGCCCTGTGGTGGCAAGGAAATATAATAAACAAACCCTCTGGAAATATCGAAAGACCTGTTCCCTACGCGTTGATCTTTTGATCCTTGGAAAAAGGTGTTTCCTTCACCCAAACGTCCATTTGGGGGAAAGGGATATTTATGCCCTCTCTGTCGAAGGCCTCTTTGAGCCTGAGCCTATATTCTCTCCCAACGAACCACTGTTCTCCCGGAGCTGTCTTTATAAGCGCCCGTAATATTATGGCACTATCTTCAAACTCTAAAATCCCTTGAACATCCGTCAGCTCCAGTATCTTCTCTGGGAAATCCTTCGCCAAACTCTCAGCCACTTCCCTCATGACCGCCAAGGCTTTCTTTATGTCGGCGTGATAAGAAACCCCCACCTTTATCTGAGCTTGCGACCAATGCTTGGTCGCATTTATAACCTCTCCGATCATTCCATTGGGAACTATTATGTGGTTGCCGTCCAGGTCCTTCAAATAGGTAGCTCTAAGGGTAAATTTCTCCACCACTCCTGAACGACCAGCTATGGTGACCACATCTCCCACTGCGAAGTGGTCCTCCAAGATGGCGATAAATCCGTTTAAAAAATCTCTAAGCAGGTTTTGAGCAGCCAAGGATATGGCAAGCCCTGCCAATCCCAGACCCGTCAGGGCCGGCATTATATTTATGCCCAGGCTATCCAAGAACATCAAAAGTGCCACCGCGAACAAAATAACTCTCAATACATCTATCGCCAATTTTCTGAGGGTGTTGACTCTCTTTTGCCTGGTCGCTAGCTCTATGGGAGTGAGGTCTGTATTCTTGAATACAAATTTATTCAGCGTTGACTCCAAAACCCTACTTAAAACCCTTGCAGTAAGGCGATCCGCAAAAAGCCAAATCAAGACTATCAAAACGGGAGAGAACCACTCACTTATAAATATTTTCTCTATCACTTTATCTACCACAATAAATCCCTCCTGATAAAACTTCAAACGCCTTTACTAATATAATAAAATTTAGAAAGCCTGAAACTCATCGCTGGACTTAGTGATTATTGTATTGTATTACAGCAACCCACACAAGGAGGCACATTAAAAATTAAAAGAGGGAGGGATTGATATGGGAAAGGTAATTGCAGAGGTCGTAATCGTACCTCACGGAACTGGTTCAACTAGCCTGAGCCCCTATGTTGCTGAAGTAGAAAAAATCCTGCGCAGTTACGACCTTAAAGTCATGCTCACTCCGATGGGAACCATATTAGAGGGAGAACTGGACACCGTTCTTAAAGCAGTAAGAGCAGCTCATGAAGCCCCATTCAAGGCTGGAGCACTGCGAGTAGGAACAACAATAAGAATCGACGATAGAAGGGACAAAAACGCCAGCATGGAACAAAAGGTTAAATCAGTGGAAGAAAAACTAAAAGACTAAATTTCAATCGCCAACAAAGTTAGAGGGGGAAGCTGTTGTGCTCCCCCCTCTTTTCATGCTAATTACCAGGATGTTCCTTGGCCACTACATCCTCACCGGACTGGGTCCTCCAGTAAACGCCTATCTTCATGTAAGAAATAAGCACAGACATAATTGGGTTCAAGTAGTTAAGGAACGCATACGGGAGGTAAGCCAAAGTAGGAACGCCAAGGACGCTGCTTTGGAAGGCGCCGCAGGTGTTCCAAGGTACCAATGGTGACGTCAATGTACCGCAGTCCTCCAGCGCACGGGATAGCATCCTCGGTGCAAGGCCCTTTTCCTCGAATGCTCCCTTAAACATCCTTCCCGGTATAACCAATGACAAGTACTGGTCGCCAAGGAACAAGTTAGATACAAACGAAGAGGCGATTACTGCTCCCATCATGCCACCAACGGTCTTCACAGACTTAGTCAAAGACCCTACTATAGTCTCAAGGAAACCACAGGCCTCCATGACCCCACCGAAGAACAAGGCGCAGAATATCAGGGATATAGTCCACATCATGGAATCCAATCCTCCACGAGTCAACAGTTCAGTTAACATGTTCCCCACTTCCTGTGCCAACTCGGGTGCTACGGAGAGATCATTTTGGGCAAGCAGTGCCATTAAAGCATCAGCTTCTGCATTAGCTATCTCTGAGGAAAGTTGAGCTTCATAGCCGTAGTGAACGGCGTTTATGATATCGGCAAGCCCGTGCCCCTGAAATACGGAAAGCAAAACTGCCAGAACAACACCAGCAAACAACCCGGGCACGGCCGGGGTCTTTTTGGCCGCCAGCAATATTACGACCACTGGTGGCACAAAGCCCAAAAAGCTTATGGGGAACTCGGCTTTGAGCATGGTCTGCATCGCTTCGATCTTTGCAGCATCCAATGAGCCTCCTGCGTACTTCATACCCAAAACTATAGTGATTAAGGCCACAATGAGGTAAGTAGGACCTGTCGACCAAACCATCGCTTTTATATGGTCGAAAAGGTTCGCTCCGGCTACTGCAGGTGCAAGGTTGGTCGTATCAGAAAGAGGAGACATCTTATCTCCAAAGTATGCTCCTGAAATAACTATTCCTGCAGAAAGTGGAGCAGGTATTCCAAGGCCATGAGCTATTCCCATCAATGCTATACCCACAGTTCCAGCTGTGGTCCATGACGAACCGGTGGCCAAAGACACCACAGAACAAACCAAGAGCGTAGCCAGCAAAAAGATTGATGGGGACAATATGGAAAGACCATAATAAATGAGAGCAGGTACAACTCCACTTTGGATCCATATTCCTATTACCATACCTATGATCATAAGTATAACTATCGCCTGAAGAGCCACCGCGATGGCGTTGAGGCCTCCTTGCTCTATCTCAGACCAAGGTTTCTTCAAAACCACGACACCAACCAAGCAAACTACGACGGACGAAATAACTATTGGTATGTGGGCATCAACCCCTAGAGCTAAAACGCCATAACTTATTATTGCCGCCGCAATAGCAAAGACCCCAACAGACAACCCCAAACTAGGCTTACTTCCTGTACCTTCTGCCATAAAGCCTCTCCTCCTTTTTTCTGCTTATTTGCCGTATTTCACGGAAAGATCTTTCTTTAACTAAACGTCACCTCCTTTCACAAAGTAAAACAAAAACAGGAAAGCGGTCTAGCCCACTTCCCCTATTTCCACATCGGGTATGTATTCAGCAAGTATAGCCCTCAACTTGGGTTCATCTTCAGCGTCGAAAAGGACCTTCCAACCTGTTATATCCCGTTCGAAAAAGGCCATCATCCTGTTACCTCTTTTTACCAGTCCCACATGTTTTATCTCTTCCCACGGAAGAACCGTCTTGTATTTTCTAAACCAAGAACCGTTCTCCCTAACCAATCCTTCCGAGGAAACATAGAGTCTCTTTTGATATCCAGATATAAATGCCACCACTACGCCAACAAATATCTTGTGAAACTCAAATACCCTCATGCCATCCGCTACGAGGAAAATCCCCACTGCTAAAGCAAACCATTTCATCCAACTTGGGAATGGCGTCCCTGATTTGGATACCAAAAGCTCTTTCAAAATACGATTCCTCCTCGTCCAAGCCCATTCGATTAATTTGTTTTTTACATTGAACCGTTTCTATTATATTTTATACCTCTCGAAAAGGGCAAGGGAGACCATGCCATAGTCTCCCTTGTTTTTTATTTCCCATTCTATGTTTCAGCCTTGCTTTGTCCTTTTAGCTATTTTCTCTTCTCCGCCCTTTTCCTTCTGTCCAGGTTGGCAGGTTCAAGGGATATGGCCTCACCCTCAAAGAGCTTGATCAGCCCTTCCCTGGATAGCTGCCTCTGGCGAGATGTGTACTCCTCCCAGTGATAAAGCTCCTCCGGACGGCTCACACTGTCCTCAGGCTCCGTGTAGACCGTGAGCACCCCCTCGTAGTTCCTCAATATAACCTTGCGGTCCGAACGGCTCACCACGTAGTTGGGACCCACAGGAATCTTACCTCCTCCACCAGGAGCGTCCACTATGAACAATGGTTGGGCCATACCCGTCGTGTGACCCCTCAAATACTCCATTATCTGTATCCCCTTGCCTATGCTCGTCCTGAAATGCTCTATACCCTCCGACAGGTCGCACTGATATATGTAATAGGGATTCACCCTTATCTTCAAAAGCTGCTGGTTAAGCTCCCTTATCAAGTACGGACAGTCGTTCACACCCTTCAAAAGCACCGTCTGGTTGCCCAACACTATGCCCGCATCCGCAAGCTTGTTGCACGCCTCCGCCGACTCCTTGGTT
Organism: Thermovirga lienii DSM 17291; assembly: GCA_000233775.1. NCBI lineage: Bacteria > Thermotogati > Synergistota > Synergistia > Synergistales > Thermovirgaceae > Thermovirga > Thermovirga lienii. The sequence continues at coordinate 1,465,154 of CP003096.1, forward strand.
ATCTCCTTGGGATGATTGAAATGAGTATTAAGCCACACAGGATGATACTTCTTCAGCATGTTGCAAAGCTTGTCCGTTATCCTCTGAGGACATACCACCGGCACACGGCTCCCCAACCTCACAAAATCCACGTGAGGAATGCTTCTAAGCTCGCTTATAACCCACTCAAGCATGTCCTCGTTCACCGTCAAAGGATCTCCTCCTGAAAGCAATACATCCCTGAACGTGGGCGTCTCCCTTATGTACTCTATGCACCTCTTTATCTGCTCCTCAGAGTACGCTCGGTCCGTCTCTCCTGCCTTGCGCCTCCTGGTACAGTGCCTGCAGTACATGCTGCACTGGTCGGTTATCAACAACAAACCCCTGTCAGGATAACGATGGGTCAAACCAGGAACTGGAGAGTCCACATCCTCGTGAAGGGGATCATGAAGATCTGCCTTGGAAAACATGGTCTCATGAATCGAGGGAACCGCCTGCTTCCTTATGGGACACCGAGGATCATCGGGATCCATCAGCGATGCATAATAAGGCGTTATGGCCATCCTCAGCTTGGTCAAACTCCTCTCTATTACCTCCGCCTCCTCGTCCGTCAGGTTGATAACCTGCCTCAGCTCATCCACAGTCGTGATCCTGTTACGAATCTGCCACCGCCAGTCGTTCCACTCCTCCTCCGTTACTCCCTTCCATAAGGGAACTTCCTTCCAAGAGCGCAGCTTAACAACCATATCCCTTTCCCCCCACTACAGTGTTTTTTTGAGCAAACTGTATATTTGTATGCATTCTTGCACCCTTGCTAATATACAGCCATGCTGGTACCTTTGTCAATTTTTATGGGATTTGCAACTTCTGCAGGTTGCTATTAACGATTAGATTACCTAAAAACTGATAATATAGTAATAGGTCAAGTCCAAATTTGTGTGTAAATTCCCTCTGGCAGATAAGATCACCCCGTTTTAAGCTACATTTACCTGGGTATCGGCATTATTCACCTCCTTCTGCTGTTTTTCTGTGTTAGCCTTCCACTCCCAATACTCTGCCATATCAAAGTAGCGCTTTCCTGTGGTCCACACCTCGTCGATCTCTACAAGCACTGCTCCGATCAGTCTCACAGCCGACTCCTCGTTAGGGAAGATTCGGATCACCCGCTCCCGCCGGCGGATCTCCTGGTTGAGCCGCTCGACTCCATTGGTGGTGCGCAGCCGCTTCCGGTAGCGCCCTGGTAGTGCCATCACCGCCATTGCGTCCTCGAAACCAGCTTCAAGTCGCTCTACCGCCTTTGGCGCCCGGGCGCCAAAGGCCTCTATCGTTTCGTTCAGCAACCGCCTGGCCGTCTCCATATCCGGCGCGTCGAAGATCAACCGCAGTCGCCCGTGCAGGTCGCCCTGGAGGCTCTTAGGACAGGCGTCCAGGATGTTCCGGATAAAGTGGGTCTGGCACCGCTGCCATGTCGCTCCTTGGAAGTGGGTTTCTATCGCATTGATCAAGCCCTTGTGATCATCCGAAACAACCAAGTCCACTCCCTTGAGACCGCGCTCCTTGAGCCGGCCGAAGAACTCCGACCAAGCAGCCTCTGATTCGCTATCCCCGAGCATAAGCCCTAAAATCTCCCGGTATCCCTCCCGGTTGATCCCTGTAGCGAGAAGTACGCTTGAAAGCCGTACCCGGCCGCCTTTACGCACCCGGATGACAATGGCATCTACCAGGAGAAATGGGTATTCCTGGCTGCTCAAATCTCGCTCGTTCCACTCCTTTACGATGTCGTCCAGTCTTTTGCACAGGCTGGATACGGTGGATTTGGAGAACTCCGTGCCGCATAGTTCATCAACAACCGCCCTTACCTTCCTGGTGGATACGCCGTTCACGACCATCTCGACCATGGCCAGCAAGAGCGCCTGCTCGCTCCGCTGGTACCGCTCGAAAAGCTCCGTGGAGAAGTGCCCGCTCCGGAGACGGGGAACCATAAGCGTAAGTTCTCCTACGCGAGACTTGAGCAGCTTATCCCGATACCCGTTGCGGTACCCCTGCCGCTCTTCGGTACGTTCGTATGGCTTGGCCCTGAGTTGTTCGGTAGCCTGAGCATCGAGTATCTGATTCACGATGTTCTCCACCAACCGAGCCAATCCATCATCCCGAATAAATAATCCTTGCAAGAGATCACAGTCTACGGTAACCTGGTAGTGAGCCATCTTTTCTCCCTCCTGATGATTAAGATTAAGCTACTTCTTATCTACCAGAGGGAGGGGTGGCTCTCCTGCTTCAAGCCATCAATTTTACACCATCATAATGGACACTACTTAGTAATATAGTTTCGACATAAACTTTGGGGGTAGGCACCTATGACGGACATCGAAAGGCAAATAGTAATACTAGCATTGGCCAATTTAAAGAGCGATGATCCCAATTTGTGGGGCTACGCTCGTTTGAGAAAGGCCATCTTTTTCTTACAGAAAGAAGAAGGTGTCCCCCTGGGATTTCATTTCCAGCTGGAACGAGAAAGGCCCATAAGTCCTCAATTGCAAATCTTTTTGGAAAAAATGAAATATGAAGGATTGCTCAAGTTCGTCGAAACTCCCCATGGCTACAGGATAAGGCCAAGCGCAAAAGGCAAAAAGATGCTTGAAGATAATCCCGGAGTGGTAGCACGTTACAAACAAGAAATACAGAGCACCTTAAACAAAGTAGAACATATGACCCTTACCGAACTTCGGTTAAGGTCTCTTGATGTATTCCTCAAAAACCCCGAGTAATCTTCCAAAACTATTTTATAACACCCCCTAAGTTCTCATTTGTGGCTTTACAAAATGGATTTTTCTGCTACTATCTGCTAGTAGCAGATAGTGAGGTGTTACAAGTGACAAGAGAAGAGCGTCTTAAGCAACTCAAAACCCTAATAGAGGAATCGACTGAACCTTTGAGTGGAGAGTACCTATCCAACATATTCAACGTAAGCAGGCAAGCGATAGTGCAAGACATAGCAATATTGAGAAATAGGGGATTTCAGGTGGTTTCGACCCCTCAAGGTTACTTTTTGCCTAAGGATTCGAAGGTCTATAGGAGAATCATAGCGGTAAAACACTCACCTGAGGACATAACGACAGAGCTTATGACCATAATTTCTCTTGGTGGAAAGGTAATAGATGTAATAGTTGAACACCCCATATACGGCGAGATAAGAGGAAATATAAACGTAGCAACACGAGACGACGTAGTGAAGTTTGTAACCTTGATGCAGAGCACAGGGCAAAACCCATTACTTTCTTTATCCCAGGGATTTCACCTTCATACGATCGAAGCCGATTCCGAAAGAAACTTAGACGAAATAGAAAAAGCCCTAAAAAATAAAGGATTCCTTGTAATGTAGTTACAGAAGGGAGCGATATCCGTTGGTTGAGAAGGAAAAATATTTACTCTTGGCTGCCGTAACCATCACCATATTGAACTTCATAGTGCCATATACGGTCCTCAAAAACTCTGGAGCTTTTGCCTTTTGGATCTTTTTGACTCTCCTAACCCTTGGAATAGGTTACGTCTTCACAAGCAGCTGGATAAAACCACGGCAAGGAGGAAAACTCAAATGAGCGCCTCCGTCTTGATATACTCCATCTTGGCTTGGTTTGCTTTAGGAGCTTTCTTGTCATGGAGAGCAAAGAAAAAACAGGCTGAAAGCATGGCCGAATATTTTATTGGCAACAGAAGTATTGGTGGGTTTCTCTCATCAATGACATACAGTGCCACCACATACAGCGCATTCATGATGGTCGGCCTTGTTGGGATAACATATAAGACTGGAATAACAAGCCTGGGCTTTGAGCTGTCCTACCTTATAGGTACCATTTTCTTGCTTATGATCTTTGCACCAAGATATTGGTCGGCAGGTAAGCTTTACAGCGTGGTGACGCCTTCAGAAATGTTCTCCGTTCGTTACGAAAGCCCCAAGGTCGGAGCAGCTGCGGCCTTCCTGTGTCTGATCATGCTCATACCTTACGCCTCCGTGCAACTCATGGGTACAGGGTACCTGCTGGAGACGTTGTCCAATGGAGCCATATCGTTCACAACGGCAACCATAATAATAGCCCTCATGTCCTTCGTCTTCTCTTGGTGGGCTGGAATACGTTCGGTCGCCTTGACAGATGCTCTTCAGGCCAGCGTCATGCTTATAGCTAGTGCAATGCTGGCCGCCTTCGTGGCTTTCGTACTGCTACCTGATGCCGGAGAGAGCATAAAAACCATAAACCCAAACGCCATGAAGGTTACCTGGCCCTTCCCTATGTTCTTAGGTCTTACCCTTCCCTGGTTCTTTTTTGCCGTAACTAACCCTCAGGTAGTACAAAGGCTCTACATACCAAAAAATAAAACAAGCATAAGAAACATGATATTGGGTTTTTCCTCTTTTGGTTTTATTTACACCCTTTTGTGCGTATTTTTCGGCATATCCGCATCCAAGTTAATACCAGGGATATCTGTAGCAGACAAGGCCATGCCTCGCCTACTATCCATGGTTCCGTACCCTCTGGCCCTGATCGTTACACTCAGCATAATAGCCGCAGCAGTCTCCACCATGAACTCCATAATATTGACATTGAGCTCCATGTTTGGCAGAGACATCCTTAAGGCCTTGAACCCAAACATCCCAGAGGAAAAAGAGCTTTTGCTGAGCAAAATATTGATCCCAATAATAACGGGAGTTTGTCTACTCTTCGCCCAATACAAGTTGAACATGATTGCCGTCTTGTCGTCCATGGCCTCAGGAGGATTACTGATGCAATTGCCAGCAATATGGGGAACCTTTTTCTGGAGAAAGGCCACTGCGGAAGGAGCCTTCTGGAGCATCGTTATCGGTGGGCTAGCTGTAGGAAGCATGTACGTGACCGGTATGAAACCCCTGGGGCTTTGGCCTCCCGTTTGGGGGATAATAATATCTTTCGCGGTTTTCCTGGCACTTAGCCTATTTACAACCCCTCCGTCCAATGCTGACGGCTTCATAGATAGCCTAAAAGAAGAGCTAGAGAAATTTTAACGCCTTTTGCCCCATTGGGTAATCAACGTGAAGGCCAGCTTTCAAGTAGACTAGCGCTGGCCTTCACAATAAGTCTTGAAGGCTTCTCGCAGTTTCTTGATCTCCTCTTTCTCCAACTGCATAGGGGTCCCTGCACATCTTGCCTTGTAATATATTTCCGCAAGAAGCTCAGCTGCCTCTGCAACCGTCAAAGCTTCTTTTAAAGAGGTTCCAACCGCTACCATACCATGATTAGCCAAAAGTACTGCATTGCTGGTCCCTATACTGGTCGCGACATTAAGGGCCAGCTCCTCTGTCCCGAAAGTCGCATAAGGAGCTACTGGGACCTTTTCCCCACAGAAGGCCATGTAATAGTGAATGGGGGGAATCTCCCATCCAAGACACGCCAGGACGGAGCAGTACAGAGAGTGAGTGTGCACCACCGCTCTTATGTCTTCCCTCGCCTTATACAATGCAAGGTGTAAGCTAGTCTCCGTGGAAGGTTTGCAAGAACCGTCTATAACTTGTCCATTTTTTGAAACTATCAAAACGTCATCGGGCTCCATGCTGTCGTAAGGAACGGCACTTGGAGTAATCGCGACGTGCTCTCCATCATCCGTCAAGAGACTCAAATTACCACCAGTGCCCTTGGTCAAGCCTAATTGAAGCATCTTCCTGCCGTAAAAGACTACTGCTTCTCTCTCTGCCTGGTAAATCATCTCAAAATTCACCACCTTCTGTAGTATCTTAACACGCTCGCGATGCGATAGAAGCAAGAAAATGGTATACTTTGTAAAAAGTACTAGGGAGTGGTCAGTATGCATAACCAAATAGTTTCATCCATACCTATTTATCAGGTTGATGCCTTTACCACAAAACCTTTCAGAGGAAACCCTGCTGCCGTCTGTCTTCTTGAGACATTCCTGAAAGAAGATCTCATGAAAGACATAGCTGCAGAAATGAACTTATCTGAGACCGCATTCGTAGTTCCGTTAGAGGAAGAATACGGTAAGGCCAACCTCTTTGCCATACGGTGGTTTACACCAGAGGTCGAAGTGCCCCTCTGCGGCCATGCAACCCTCGCCTCTTCTTTGGTCCTCTTTAGGGAGGTGGGCGTGCCAACGGAAAGTATAACCTTCGAAAGTAAAAGCGGAAAATTGGAAGCAAAATTCAAAGAAGGAGAGGTAACACTGGACTTTCCTATCAACCCGCCGGAGGAAGTAACCCCTCCTGAGGACATACTGGCTTCCCTGAACATAAAAAGCTACATTAACTGCTCTATATCTGAACAAGCAGAAATGCTTTTAATTCACGTCGAAGATGAAGAAGTCGTAAAGACCCTCAAACCTAATTTTACAAAGATGCTTCAAGGAAACAAAAAGGGATTGAACTTCCAGGGGGTCATCGTAACCGCTGCATCCAAAGAATTCGATTTTGTCTCCCGATACTTTGGCCCATGGGAAGGGTTAAACGAGGACCCTGTGACTGGCTCTGCACACACCGTACTGGCTCCCTACTGGGCGCAGATCCTGAAAAAAAATTCCTTCTTGGCCTACCAGGCATCCAAACGTGGAGGAAAACTGAAAGTGAAAATCAAAGACAAAAGCCGCGTTGAGATAACAGGAGAAGGGAAAATAGTCCTAAAAGGAAGGCTCTTTCTTTAAAAAGGTTTGCGTGGAGGTTTCCCCTCCACGCAAACCCCATGTTCATTGAATCTACTGAATAGCAGGAAATCCTCCTAACGTAGATAGCTTGGATTCGTCTACGGATACCTCAAAGCGTCCCTTCAACTTTTCAATCTCCTTATCCAAATACCACTGCTGAATGTCCTCCCTTATCTTCGGAAGAGCTTCCTCAAAGGTCAATTGCTTGCTGGGCGACTTCTCTAAAACCTCGACTACATGCCAGCCATATTGAGTTTCTACAGGGCCTCCAAGGCTTTTTTCTTTGATGGAGAAAATAAGATCCTCGAACTCCTTGACAGTTTGTCCCCTTTGAATCCATCCCAAGTCTCCACCCTTGCTTGCGCTGCCTGAGTCTTGACTATACTCCTTGGCTGCATCGCTGAAGCTCTTCTCTTTTGCAAGAATCTCAAGCAAAACCCTGTCTGCTTTTTCCTTGGAATCGACCAGTATGTGCCGAACATGAACAGCTTCTGGCCTAACATACTTGTCCTTGTTTTGCTCGTAATACTTCCTCAGATCCTCTTCCTTGAAGCTCCAGCTGCCGGATATCTTATTTATATAGGATTGGGCTAGAACGTTTATGGCATTCCACCGCAAGGCAAGGGCCGTCTCCGGATCCAACTGCAGACCTTCCATTTGTGCAGCTTGAGAAAGCAAAAGGGCAGCAACTACGTGATTGGCAAAATCCTTTCGCTGAGCCATGGTTGTCTGGGCCAACACAAAAGGAGCAAAATTCTTTTGAACACCTGCCTGCTTCACCAATAAAAGAACTAGCTCGTCTTCACCTACAGTCTCGTCACCAACCGATATAACCTTCTCATTTTCCTTCGCTGCGGCAAAACCTGCGAATACTGCTACAATCGAAACCACCAACAATCCCACCAACAGTCGCTTCATTGAAATCTTACTTAACATGACCGTCCTCCTAGCTTTATTGTTTTGTGAAACTTAACCGCTAATCCTTCTTGTTCGAAGGAGCTCCATAATAGGGAGCAGGCACATAGTGCACTGAAGGCCTCCGCTGAGTAGATTGGGGATAAAGCTGCATTATCTCCCTTATCTCATCTGGCATATCCGTGTTGACAAACAGACCCAGTTTTACGGCTTCTTCACTGCTTATTGGATAGTCGTGGGTCCAGGTTCCTTGAGTAAGGACAGTGGCTATCCTTTCCGCTTCCTCCTCGGATATATTGTCTATCAACAGGTCTTTCACAAACTGCTTGGTCTGGACCATTGCTTTCCTGGATATATCGGCAAGGATCAACGTCTGATCATCTACCTCCGATATGGGCTTCTCCTCTACGGCCTTGATGATGGATGCAGCAGGAAATTGTCCTATTTGGGGATCCACAGGACCTAAGACCGCATGTTTGTCCATAACTATCTCATCCGCGGCAAGGGCTATCAACGTGCCGCCAGACATAGCATAGTGAGGAACGAAGACAGTAACCTTTGCTGGGTGTTTATTAAGAGCCGCGGCAATTTGCTCTGCTGCCAAAAGCAACCCACCTGGTGTATGCACTATCAGGTCAATAGGCGTATCCTCCGAGGTCATCCTTATAGCCCTCAATATCTCCTCTGAATCCTCTATGTTTATGAAGTTCCTTGCGAACATTCCAAAGAACCCCACCGTCTCCTGCCTGTGAATGAGGGTTATCACACGACTTCCTCTCTTTTTTTCAAGGGTTCTGAGAGCTGCCACCCTCATTCGTTCAAGGTTCCATTGTTTCATCATGGGAAACACAAAAAAGAAAAGCATTAAAATCCAAAAAATATCTACCCCAAACATGCCTTCACCTTCTTTCTTAGAATATAGGCTAGCTTCCCAGCTTCATGCAAGTATACCAAAATGGTACGAGAAAATCATTCCTGATTTAAATTCTTAAACTCCAACTCCCCATCGGACACAACAATCTCTATTTTCGATCCCTTTGAAATCTTCCCCTCCAACAGCATGTCCGCCATCTTGTCCTCCACCATGCGCTGGAGGGTCCTTCTCAACGGTCTAGCCCCATACTTGGGATCGTAGCCCTGTTCCAACAGGAAGGCCTTGGTTTCATCGGGGACCACTATCTCCACGCCCTGTTCTTTTAACCTTGTCTCCACCTCTTTCAGCATGATATCCAATATCTGCAGAAGTTCCTCCCGACCTAAAGGCTTGAATATGATTATGTCATCAACTCTATTGAGGAACTCTGGACGGAAAGTTTTACGCAAAGCCTCCATTATGGACCCCTTCATCTTGTTCAAGTCAAAAGATTCCTCAGCAGACGTACTGAAGCCCAACGAACGAGTCTTCATGAGATCTTGAGCTCCCACGTTACTGGTCATGACTATTACACTGTTTCTAAAATCAACCGTGTGCCCCTGTCCGTCCGTCAATCTTCCATCCTCCAATATTTGCAGGAGGATATTGAACACGTCGGGATGCGCCTTCTCGATCTCATCAAACAAAACAACCGAATAAGGCCTCCTTCTCAAAGCTTCGGTAAGTTTGCCTCCCTCTTCGTATCCCACATAACCTGGAGGGGCGCCTATCAATTTGGCCACTTCGTGACGCTCCATATATTCGCTCATGTCAAAACGCACCATGGCGTCTTCACTGCCAAACAAAAACTCCGCCAACGATCTGGCAAGTTCAGTCTTCCCTACGCCCGTGGGGCCCAAAAAGAGGAAACTGCCTATGGGGCGTTTGGGATCCTTCAAGCCGCTCCTTGCCCTTCGGATCGCCCGAGCAACTGCATTGACTGCATCGCACTGATTCACCATTCTCTTGTGTATCTCTTCCTCCATCCTCAGCAAACGGGCTGATTCTTCCTCCGTCAACTGTTGTACAGGTATTCCAGTCCACTCTGATACTATTTGGGCTATCTGCTCCTCATCAACCACGGGTTCCTCGTTATTTCTCTTTACTTGCCACTCTTGCCTTTTTATCTCTATCTGCTTGGATAATTGTCTTTCTCTGTCCCTTATATGAGCTGCCTTCTCAAACTCCTGGGAAGCCACTGCAGCTTCCTTCTCTTTTCTCAAGGCTTCAAGTTCCCGTTCCAGCTGCTTAATGTCCTCCGGCAGCTCCATGGTGTTCAGCCTGGCTCTCGCTGCGGCCTCGTCTATCAAGTCTATAGCCTTGTCCGGCAGGAAACGTTCGGTTATATACCTCTCGGATAGCTTGGCCGCGGCAACTAGAGCTTCGTCAGTTATCTTGGCCCTGTGGTGCGCCTCATACCTATCCCTGAGCCCCTCAAGTATCTTTATCGAATCCTCGACTGAGGGTTCGTCAACTTGAACCGGTTGGAATCTCCTCTCCAGAGCAGGGTCTTTCTCTATGTGCTTTCGGTACTCATCCAATGTCGTTGCTCCTATGACCTGAAACTCTCCTCTCGCCAAGCTGGGCTTAAGGATGTTTGCAGCATCAACGGCACCCTCTGCTCCACCAGCTCCCACTATGGTGTGAATCTCATCTATGAAAAGAACCACATCTTTGCTCTCTCTCAATTCTTTGACTAGCTTCCTCATCCTTTCCTCAAACTCTCCCCGATACTTGGTACCAGCAACAAGGTTGCCGACGTTTAGCTGTACAACTCTCTTTCCCTTTAAAACCTCAGGAACATCTCCAGAGATCACCTTCTGCGCCAATCCCTCCACTATGGCGGTCTTGCCGACTCCAGGATCCCCTATGAGAACAGGGTTGTTCTTCTTGCGCCTGGAAAGGATCTGGATAAGCCTTTGGATCTCCTTTGTCCTACCTACTACTGGATCCAGCTCACCTCTTTGCGCCATTTCCGTCAGATCTATCCCAAGTTGATCAAGGGTAGGCGTCCTAGAGCGTCCAGCCCCTTTCTGCTGGAGCTCTCCCCCTTCCCTGTATTCTCCTTCTTCCCCTTGCTCTACATTGGTAAGGACCGTCTTCACCTCGGCCCTGACCTTTTGAAGATCCAACCCCAGAGATTGCAATATCTGGGAGGCTATGCCTTCACCCTCGGAGATGAGTCCCAGCAACATATGCTCCGTTCCCACGTAATTTACTCCCATGTTCCTCGCTTCTCGCATGGCAAGGTCAAGTACCCTCTTGGCCCTTGGGCTGAGAGGTAAGTCTATGGGCTTTGCCTTAGGCTCTCCTCTACCAACTACCTGCTCTATCCTGGTCCTCACATCGTCGAGTTCCACCCCGAAGGACATCAAAACTCTGGCAGCGATGCCTTCACCTTCCGCCAAAAGTCCCAACAATATATGCTCTGTGCCTATAACATCATGCCCCATCTTAAGGGCTTCTTTATGTGCCAACTGAATGACCCTTTTCCCTCTCTCAGTGAAAAATTGCCACATATCCTGTACCTCCTCGCTGATACGTCTTTAATTTTCTTTGCAATTTAAAAACCTGGACATTTTGTCTCTCAATATCTCTGCCCTCCTGGTTGCTATGTATCTTATGTCATTTATCTTTTCTTCCTCGCGGCTTTTGGAAAGGGCAATTACATGTCCAGGCTGAGAATTAAGGATCATGCGGTTCAACTCACTTTTAGGTATCGGTGGTAAAATTCCCATTTCAGATCCCATTCTCACCTTCGATAGGAGTTCCAAAGCCTCCTTCACAGAAAGCTTCCGAGCACAGCTTACTATTCCAAAGCTCCTCCATATCTTATCGACAAAATCAATTCCTCTTTGTTTTATAAGCTTTTCCCTGGCAAAATGCTCTCGTTCAACTATTCCAAGGGCAACGCTATTGACCTTTTCCACTAATTCTTCCTCCGATAGCCCTAGGGTGACCTGATTGGAAACCTGAAAGAGACACCCTCCTGCTGGGGTACCTTCACCGTACATTCCTCTAACTGTCAACCCAACCCTGTTGCACTCCCTGGCGACATGCCCCACGTGCCCCAAGGTGACTATGCCAGGGATATGCAGCATCACCGACGCACGCAGCCCTGTGCCAGTATTTGTAGGGCAAGAGGAAAGGTAACCCCTTTCGCAGTTAAAGGCATAATCCAGGCATTCCAACTCCCCATCAACTTTCTTGGCAACATGCCATGCTTCATGCAGTTGAAGGCCCCCCAAAAAGACCTGTATCCTCAAGTGATCTTCCTCGTTCAGCATTAGAGAAACAATTCCTCTATCGTCGAAAATTACAGCCCTACCTACATCGTCACCCCGTATAAAATTGGGGCTTACCAGATGGTTTTCCACCAAGACCATTCTCGCTATCTTGTCCATCTGCCTAAGCTTCAAAGTAAAACTACTCCTCAAAACCAAAGATTTGGAGACGGCCTCAACAACAAGGTCTTCTACTTCACACAGGGAATCTCTATCACATCTCCACGGGAAGGGATACTTCGCCAGGTTTCTAGCCAGGCGTATCCGGCTTGATAACACTATGAAGCTTTCATCGCCCCGACCCAAAACCCACTCTAGGGGCATGGAGGCAAGTTCAAGAGCATGCATTGCCGCGTTCCTCCAACATCTTTATGCGATCACGCAACTCTGCGGCCCTTTCGTATTCTTCTCTTTCCACAGCCATCTTCAATTGTGTCTTCAAAGACTGCAGATCATCCTTCAGTCCCTCGTCGGACACAATACCCGGTCTTGCCCCTCTATGCACTTCGCACCCATGAATATTCCTCAAAATTGCACCTAAATACCTTTCAAAAGCTCTATAACACTCGGCACAACCAAATTTCCCAACCTTTCTGAAGGTCTCCAAATCTATTCCACAATTAGGGCAAGCTATCTTTTCCTTTTTATCTGCCTCAGTTCCTTGATCAATCCCATCAGGCTCCACTGGCGAAAGGATCTTCCCCAGCAAGGAGCCAAATTTAAAATCCAGACCAATATCAGGAATGATGCCCTCGTTACTTAACGATTGGGCACATTTTTGGCATAAGTGATACTCCGAAATTACACCATCCTGCATGTGCTTTATGTGCAGTGTTGCTTCATTTTCGTTGCACCTTTCGCATCTCATCACTAGACCCCTCTATTGGTAAGCTAGGCCCTTGAGCATTCTCTTCAAAAGCTCTGCATGCATGGCCTCCCTTTTATATGGGGAGAGATCAAAAATGTCCCTTGCCATCTCCTCTTGAAAGCGAATAGCCATTTCTATTATCAATCGCTCCCGTTGAGATATAAAATTCCTCTGTTGCAGGTTGGCCAAAAGCTTCCGCGCCTCCTGCTCGCTGATCAAGTCCCCAACCAGCTCCTCCACGTGATTCGCCTTTTCCTCTGGCAGAGAAAGACAAAGCCTTATTATTCTTATGTAGCCGTGGCCTCCTCGCTGGCTCTCCACAATGTAGCCTCGCTCAGGAGTGAACCTGCTTCTTATTACATAATTTATCTGGCTCGGCACACAACCAAACTTCTCGGCAAGCTCTTTTCTACTCAGGAAGATTGATTCGTTTCCCTGCTCTTCTAAAAGTTTGTTGATATATCTTTCTATAAGCTTCGTGAGACTTGCCAAGGTAGACCCCTCCTTTGACTTATTTTGACAGCCTCATTATATAAAAATGGTCAATATAAGTCAAACAAAGGGCTTCATCTTTTGTTGCCCACCTTAAGCTCCTTGCCTTCCATTAGATTTCGGATGTTACTCCTGTGCCTAATTATCACTAAAAGTGCTAGAATTGCACCTCCATAGACGTAGTATGAGTGGGCGCCCAGCAACTTCATAAAAAGCGGCGCAAGGGACACTGAGAACATAGAGGCCACAGACACATACTTGGTAACCCGCATGGTCACATACCATACCGCGCCGGAAAGCAAGGCCCCTAAAGGGCAAAGAGCAAATAAAACTCCATATGTAGTTGAAACCCCCTTGCCACCTTTGAAACGTAGCCGCACTGGAAAGTTATGACCCAAGACCGAAGCAATGCCAATAACCGTCAAAGCCATAGGATCCATCCCCAAAAGATGCTTGCACAGTAAAACCAGAGCTCCTCCCTTTGCCATGTCAAATATGGCTACTGATATTCCCCACGGCTTGCCCAACACTCTTGTCACGTTAGTTGCCCCTATGTTTCCTGAACCTACAGTTCTAATATCTATGTTCTTCTTCCACCGGACCAATAAGAAACCTACCGGTATGGAACCTAAAAGATACCCAACTATGGCTCCCAACACGGTCTCCATCATTGGGGGCCCCTCCTGAGTATCATTGCATCAATTGCCTTAATGCCATACCCCTCATCAAAAACGAACACAGGGTTCGCGTCTAACTCCTGGAGATCTTCCTCTATGCTGGCCAGGATAGATATTTTTTCTATGGCTTCCGCCAAGGCGCCTATGTCCTTCTTGTTCTGTCCCCTAGCTCCCGCCAACAGAGGATATCCCTTAAGCTCTTCAATCATCTTCTCGGCTTCCTTCTTCGATACAGGGGCTCTCCTAAGGGAGACATCTTTCAACACTTCGACATATATACCTCCAAGTCCCACGGCCACGATGGGACCGAAAAGCTCGTCCCTTTTGACTCCTATCATGAATTCCAGGCCTCCCGTTACCATCTCCTGTATCAGAACGCCATGAATATTTTCCCTAGCTGTCACTTTCGAGGCCTTTTCCATAAGACGTCCATAAGCGTTCCTAACTTCCTCTTGAGATCGTAAATTCAAAGCTACGACTCCTGCATCGGTCTTGTGAAGTATATCAGGGGACATAACTTTAAGAGCGACAGGGTAACCTATCTCATCCGCCGCCTCCAAGGCATCGTTCAAGTTCTCACACAACCGCTCCCTGGTTATAGGGACACCATAGGCTGCCAACACCTGCTTTGCTTCATATTCCGTCAATCTGGCCGGGTAATCTTTCAATACACCGGTTCTCCTCTTGAACTCTACCTTGTCCTCTTCCTCAAACATCCTGGAGCTTTCGTAGAGCTTAGACATGGCCCAGGCACATCTACGAGGACTCTGAAACAGGGGAACCCCTCCCTCTCTCAGATAGTCCAAAAACCTGCCCCCCTGCTCCCTGTTTATCAACCAGCAGCATGCGAAAGGCTTGGGACTCTTGTGAAAAATATTTTTTATGTCTTGGGCCACTCTATACCCCGATTCTCCTGTTATCATCGAGACCACTACGGTAACCATATCGATATTGGGACTTTCGATGACGGCTTCCACGCTGGAAGCAAACCCTTCAGGCTCGTTTATAACCTGAGCGGTCAAGTCTACTGGGTTTCTAGAAGAACCAAAGGGAGGAATGTGTTCTTCTATCTTTTTCTTGGCGTCATCTGGAAGTTCAGGGACCTCCAATCCCTCATCATAGGCCCTGTCCGCCATAATGATTCCTCCGCCCCCTGAGGTAGTCAAGATTCCTAGTCTTCTACCTTTGGGACGCTTTGGAGAGCCAAATATCTTTCCCAAATCCACTATATCTTGGGCATCTTCTATCTCTATGGCACCATATTGTTTGAATATGGTTCTCCATACTGCCTCATCTCCCGCCAATGCGGCTGTATGGCTTCTTACCGCTTCCTGGGCGGTGGGACTTCTACCTACTTTGAGTACCGCAACTGGCAGGTTCCTTTTTCTGGCCTTTGAAAGCAAATCTATGAAGCGGTTTCCGTCCTTTATACCCTCCATGTACATGACCAAAAGCCTTACTTCGGGATCATCTGCAAAAGCCATACCAAAATCAATTACGTCCAAATCAGCTTGATTGCCTGTTGTAACTACGTAACGGAACCCAACTCCCCTCTCTGCCGCCATTGCAAATGACGCAAAACCAAAGGCACCACTCTGTGACACATAAGCCACATGTCCCTTTGGTCTCGCATCAGAATCCAGTGAGGCTGAGAAGCTTAACGGAATGGAGGACACAAAATTGACTAACCCTTGACAATTGGGACCAAGTATCCTGGTACCACCTCTTTTTGCTATATCAATCAACTCATCTTGGGCCTGCTGGTTGTCGCTCTCGGCGAAACCGGAAGAAAATATTACAGCAAAGGGAACCCCTCGCTGAACACTCTGTTTTATGACCTGGGGCACCAATTCAGCTCTTACACCCACCAAAACAACATCGGGGGTTTCCGGCAACGAAGCGACGTCGGGATAGCACGCCAAACCGTCTATTTCCTTGTACTTTGGGTTTACAGGATATATTTTACCCTTGTAGTTGTACCTTTTTAGAAGCTTAAGAGGTCGACCAGATATGCTTTCCATGTTGGCAGACGCACCCACTATGGCCACTGAGCCAGGTTCCATCAGCCTTTTGATATCTAATGTGCTATTTCCCATCGCCTTAGCCTCCTTAAGTCAAAATAGCCCATTCTTCTACCAAGCTCTCTCGTAAATCAGGCGTATATCTTCAACCGACAGCTGCTTGGGGTTGTTGCCCAAAAGCCTCTTTTCTTCAAAAGCGGCCTCCGCCATCCTTGGAATGGCTTCTTTGGGAATACCAAGATCGCGCAACCTGGAGGGTACTTCTATAGCCTCTGCTAGTTTCATGACAAGATCTATTACATCGTCGGGGCAGATCTTTTTACTCTCCCTATCCTTCAAAGGAGAAATCATGGTTTGTGCCATTTCCTCGTACAGCTTCTCATTTCCCGGGAGATTATACTCCAAAACGTGTCTTAGCATCACAGTATTGGCAACGCCATGAGGCACGTGGAATTCTCCTCCTAGAGGATACGCCAAAGCGTGCACGGCAGCCGTTCCTGCCATGGAAAAAGCCATCCCCGCCAACAGGCTTCCAAGGGAGACATTATATCTAGCTTGCCTGTCCTTCCCGTCCAGCACCGCTCTCTCAAGGAACCCATATATTTTCCTTATGGCGGAGAGAGACAACTCCCTACTAAGGGGATTTGAATTTATGGAAATAAATGACTCTATCCCATGTATCAATGCATCCATTCCAGTGCTGGCAGTAATATGCCTAGGAACTTCCCACGTAAGGACCGGGTCAACTATGGCCACGTCACACACAAGGTAAGGACTGACTATACCTTTCTTGACTTGCTCCTCTTTGAAAGTAAATATGGCAACTGGGGATACCTCTGAACCGCTTCCGGAGGTCGTGGGAAGCAGAATTACAGGCAACCCTTTTCGGGGAACTTTATTTATCCCTATAATTTGCTCTAGCACTACATCGTCCCACTTGGCCAAAACCCCTAAAACCTTGGTGAAATCCATGGTGCTTCCCCCACCTAACCCTATAAGGAGGTCGCACCCTTCTTTTCTTATCATGTTGGAAGCATCCTCCAACAGTTCTATAGGAGGTTCCGGCTCCACTCCGTGGAACATAAAGGGATTTAACCCAGCATCTTGGAGGGTACGCTTTATCTGCCCGAAAGCCTCTGTCTTTGGCATATTGGGCCCTGTTATCAAAGCAGGCCTTTTGGAACCTAGTTGCAATATATGCTCTGGAAGCTCCCTGGACTTACCTTCCCCAAAAATAACCTTGGATGGATAGTTAAAAACTATATCCTCTCTGTTCATGGCCCTCCTCCTTTCATCAAAAACAGTAAACCCTTTAAGGTGCAATAATGACCGTCATACCCTTCGTAACGTTTTTTACCAGTTCCAGCAAATCTTGATTCCTTAGGCGGATACACCCCTCCGTGGCTTTTGTACCTATAGAAGCGGGGTCGTGAGTTCCATGGATGCCTATACCTTTGTGAGGAGGAGTTTTTAATCTTATAAAGTAAGGACCGTATGCTCCCGCAATGGGCCCCTTCCCGTCTCCAAAGTCATGAACCCAATGTCTAGAGTCCTCCACAGACACTACGGAAAATATTCCCTCTGGAGTCCTCATGTCTCCTTCTTCCCTTTTGTCTCCGTCGTTTTTCCCTATGGCTACAGGATAGCGAGCAAGGACAACTTTTCCATCATACAAGGTCAGTGTAAAATCTCTCTTTCTCACCAAGATCCATTTTTTACCCTCCAAGCCATTAGCTTGAACAGCTTCATCAACATTAAAAAATTCGTTTACCGATGAGGAAGCTGAGGCTTCCTTGCATTCTCCAACATTGACCAGGCATGAACCTACTAAACCTCCAAAGTAGAACAATAAGACTAAAAACAAACATAACAGTGTTGTAATGATGGACTTAAAGGCGCTCATAACTACCCCCCTCTCCTAGCTATAAGGATAACAGCTTTGGTGTTAATTTCCCACCTTCTTGAAAATTTGTATATACTCTATGTAGCCATATAAGTTCCATGCACAAAAAGAGAGGAGTGCAAAGCGTTGCAAAAAGAAATCCAAGCCCTTATTGGAGCCATATTTATGGGAACTGGCGCTTATTTTTTGGCTTATTCATATGGCCCCCGCATATGGGGTAGGCGAAAGAAGGTCACAAAAAATTATCCTGAAGGTTTTTATAACCCTAAAGACACTGGCTCATCAGAGCGCAGAATACGCATAATAAAATCGGCATTGGCTGGCATCGCCATAGGAATAATGTTCTTTTTCTACTTTTACATGAAGTAATTTGCAGATAAAGTTCCAAAGACAACACATGCCACAGGGAGGAAAACAAATGACAGAAACTACAAAAAACAATAAAAACGCCCACACGAAACCTATACCTGAAAGGGAAAACCTGCCGGAACATTATAAATGGAGACTGGAAGATCTTTTCGAGACGATTGAAGATTGGGGAAAAGCAATCTCAGAATTAGAGAATTTGATAAAACAAATGGAAAGCTACAAGGGGAAAATAAAAGAAAGCCCCAAGAAGTTGCTGGAGTGCCTTAATCTAGCGGACGAGATAGGACAAAAAAGCGATAGAATATTAGTGTACGCCCATATGAAAAGCCATGAGGACACCAGAAAAGCCGAGGCTCAGTCGAACGCATATAAGGCCACGGCTCTATTCGTGCAGGCTCAGAAAGCATGCTCCTTTATCACCCCCGAAATTCTTCAAATGGGCGAAGAGAAAATAAACCAATACATCAAGTCTGAGAAAGGACTGGCGATATACGACTTTTTCCTCAAAGATATCCTGAGAAGACGGGCACACACGCTGGGGGCCTCGGAGGAATACCTTCTAGCAGGAGCTGGCGAGATAGCTCAAGGGCCGGAAAACATATTTTCGTCACTGACTAATGCTGATATAGAGTTTCCCCCCGTAACTGACAGTAGTGGAGAAACTATACCTTTATCCGAAGAGAGATTCAGCACCTTTTTAACCTCCAAGGATAGAACCCTCAGAAAAAATGCCTTCTGCGCACTTTTCAGCACTTATGGTAAATATAAGAACACCCTATCTGCAACGTACAACAGCGCTATAAGGGGGACATTGTTTTTCGCAAGGGCTAGAAAATTCAACTCCACCTTGGAGGCTTCACTCTTCAATGACGCCATCCCCCTTTCCGTATACCATCAACTTATCTCTCATGTAAATGACCACCTGGAGTACCTACACGAATACGTTTCCTTGAAGAAAAAAGCCCTAAACCTGGAAAAGATCCATATGTACGACATGTACGTAAACATAGCAGAAGAACCTTACGAAGATATCCCCTTTGAAGAAGCTCAAAAAATTGTGCTGGAGGCTTTGAGACCTCTAGGAAAGGAATATCTGCGTCTAGTTGAAGAGGGCTTTTCTTCCCGGTGGATAGACGTATATGAGAACAAAGGCAAACGGGGAGGGGCCTATTGCTGGGGCTGCTACGGAGCACACCCCTATGTTCTCCTAAATTACAACGGCAAATTAAAGGACGTATTCACCCTTGCTCATGAGATGGGGCACGCGATTCATCAGGCCTACACAAACTCTACACAGCCCTATGTGTACTCTGGACACAGCATCTTCGTTGCTGAAGTGGCATCCATAGTTAACGAAATCCTTCTCAACCTGGCCTTGACCCAAAAGGCTTCGACAAAAGAGGAAAAGAAATATTTCCTGCACGTTATGACAGAGCAAATAAGAACGACGGTGTTCAGGCAAACATTGTTCGCCGAATTTGAACTCGCAGTCCACCAAATGAGCCAAAGGGGCGAGATACCTTCCCATGAGACGTTCTGCTCCCTATGGATGGACCTAAACAAAAAATATTACGGTCAAAATATAGAGCTAGATCCTATCCTGTCCTTTGAATGGTCAAGGATTCCTCATTTTTATTCCCCATTCTACGTATATCAGTACGCCACTGGCTTTGCTGCTGCTTTAAACATAGTGAACCTGATCGTAGCCGAAGGGGAGAAAGCCCAGAAAGCATACATACAGTTCCTCAAAAGCGGCAAATCAGACTATCCCATAAACCTGCTGAAAAAAGTCGGAATAGACATGGTAAACGGAAAACCAGTGAAAGAAACAATGGAGTTCTTCTCTGAAAAACTGAAAAAACTAGAGGAGTTACTAAACTCTAAGTAAACGTCACTAAGGGCATCTTATTTTAACATTGAAGGGGCTCTACCAGAGAGAGCCCCTTCAAACCAGTCCAATTACTTTATATACTCATCAGTTTTCGAAAAGGTCTTTGAAAATCTCCGCCACCGATTCTTTCCTAGTCAACTTCGAAACGTTGGATCCACAGAAAAACAGCCCTTCTTCCCATCTGCCGAAGAAGGCGTCCACCAGTAGTGTCCATTATGATGGTGTAAAATTGATGGCTTGAAGCAGGAGAGCCACCCCTCCCTCTGGTAGATAAGAAGTAGCTTAATCTTAATCATCAGGAGGGAGAAAAGATGGCTCACTACCAGGTTACCGTAGACTGTGATCTCTTGCAAGGATTATTTATTCGGGATGATGGATTGGCTCGGTTGGTGGAGAACATCGTGAATCAGATACTCGATGCTCAGGCTACCGAACAACTCAGGGCCAAGCCATACGAACGTACCGAAGAGCGGCAGGGGTACCGCAACGGGTATCGGGATAAGCTGCTCAAGTCTCGCGTAGGAGAACTTACGCTTATGGTTCCCCGTCTCCGGAGCGGGCACTTCTCCACGGAGCTTTTCGAGCGGTACCAGCGGAGCGAGCAGGCGCTCTTGCTGGCCATGGTCGAGATGGTCGTGAACGGCGTATCCACCAGGAAGGTAAGGGCGGTTGTTGATGAACTATGCGGCACGGAGTTCTCCAAATCCACCGTATCCAGCCTGTGCAAAAGACTGGACGACATCGTAAAGGAGTGGAACGAGCGAGATTTGAGCAGCCAGGAATACCCATTTCTCCTGGTAGATGCCATTGTCATCCGGGTGCGTAAAGGCGGCCGGGTACGGCTTTCAAGCGTACTTCTCGCTACAGGGATCAACCGGGAGGGATACCGGGAGATTTTAGGGCTTATGCTCGGGGATAGCGAATCAGAGGCTGCTTGGTCGGAGTTCTTCGGCCGGCTCAAGGAGCGCGGTCTCAAGGGAGTGGACTTGGTTGTTTCGGATGATCACAAGGGCTTGATCAATGCGATAGAAACCCACTTCCAAGGAGCGACATGGCAGCGGTGCCAGACCCACTTTATCCGGAACATCCTGGACGCCTGTCCTAAGAGCCTCCAGGGCGACCTGCACGGGCGACTGCGGTTGATCTTCGACGCGCCGGATATGGAGACGGCCAGGCGGTTGCTGAACGAAACGATAGAGGCCTTTGGCGCCCGGGCGCCAAAGGCGGTAGAGCGACTTGAAGCTGGTTTCGAGGACGCAATGGCGGTGATGGCACTACCAGGGCGCTACCGGAAGCGGCTGCGCACCACCAATGGAGTCGAGCGGCTCAACCAGGAGATCCGCCGGCGGGAGCGGGTGATCCGAATCTTCCCTAACGAGGAGTCGGCTGTGAGACTGATCGGAGCAGTGCTTGTAGAGATCGACGAGGTGTGGACCACAGGAAAGCGCTACTTTGATATGGCAGAGTATTGGGAGTGGAAGGCTAACACAGAAAAACAGCAGAAGGAGGTGAATAATGCCGATACCCAGGTAAATGTAGCTTAAAACGGGGTGATCTTATCTGCCAGAGGGAATTTACACACAAATTTGGACTTGACCGCGTCCACCAGTGCCTGGGCTATACAAAATGTCTTTTCGCCGTTTCTATACGAACAGTGGTGGAGACAATTGGCAAAACAAGGCTTGCTCTCCACATCGCCTTTGAGATATCTTTCTATGAAGGGTGATAAAAGCACCCTACCGGGGATGCCTACAGGACTTTTGATTATCACTACTTCATTATCTTTAGCCCTCAAAATTATATCTTTGTATTCCTCCGATGCGTCTCCTTCTACAGCAACAGTAAACCGAGTTCCCATTTGCACACCACTTGCACCGAGTTCGAACATCCTCAACATATCTCTTCTGTCCCAAACTCCACCCGCAGCTATTATGGGGATGTCAACCTTCAATTCATCCTCCAAATAAGCTTTTATCTCTGGAAGGACTCTCTCGGGAGAAAACTCAGGGGAAAACACCTGATCCTCCTTGGTCACACCCAAATGGCCTCCAGCATAAAGGGGAGTCTCAACCACAAACCCGTCGGGCAATCTTCCATACTGTTTTTCCCATCGTTTTACAATTATTCTAACTGCCTTCAAGGAGCTGACTATGGGCACCAAGGCAACATCAGGAAAATCCTTGGTTATCCCAGACAAGTTCAGAGGCAAGCCGGCACCCGAGATTATGACATCCGCGCCCCCCTCGCACGAAGCCCTTACCTGATCTTCATAGTCAGTCAGAGCTACCATTATATTGACAGCTATGACCCCCTCAGGAGCTTCCTTTCTTGCTTGCTGTAAGCATTTGATGATCTCCTTTTTATTGGCCTCAAAATAATTGCGTCCATTGTAATCAGGAGAAGTAACGGCAAGACCCACAGTAGCTATGGTTCCCACGCCTCCCGCTTTAGCCACCGCTCCTGCAAGCTTTGGTCCAGAAATCCTTACACCCATCCCTCCTTGTACCAAGGGAAACCTGGGTTTGTGTTTCCCCAATCTCAATTCAGGCATCAAGTTGACATCCTTACAATACAATAGATATACCCCCATTTCATTTATCTCTCTGGCTCTTACTTTTCTAATTTTACCAACAAATTACTACGACCCAGCACCCTCAATGTTTTGCTTGGTCATCGCCAACTGATAGTTATTACTCATTTTATTACATAAACCCAAAACTCCGTTTATATATTTACTACCGTTCCTACCCAAGTACCTTCCAAGAGCCTTTTTAACATCATAAGAACTTGATTTCATATACCATGAAAAGATGTAAGTTCCAGCTAATATGTTGTTCCTAGGCAATAACAAATCCTGGAGACTCCTTATCTGTTTGAATGCCGCCTTCAAGCCTTTTTTGTGGACTCGCCAGTTAATCTGCATAAGACCATAAGCATACTTAGACCTTGCATTTTTGTTTACCGTAGACTCCTTAATTATCATCGATGCGATCAGAAAAGGATCCACACCGAAAAGTTTTGAAGCTTCCATGACGTAGCCAGAATACTCCCATGCTTCCTCCCTCTCTAACTTGCGATTGGCTTTCAGAAAACTTTCCATTATGACGGTTCTCTTCATCAGGTATTCAACTTGGATTTTATCCGATCCATCTTCAGCGCTTGTGCTTTTTTGCTCCAACCTAACCAAGTAGTCCCCCTCAGCCAGAGAAGGGTTAGGCAAAAACAACGTCAAACTCACTGCAATCAGAACCGCAACGATTGTGTATGAAAATATTCCTAGGTTATTCTTCAAATTGGTCCACTCCCTCATCAAATTGGCTGATTTAAAAACCAATCTAAAGTTTATCCTATAAAAAAGATGAGGGGCAAGCTTTTCTTTTCAGCTTGCCCCACCCTTTGAATATTAGATTAGATTTAAAGTGTCTAAAGTAGAGCCGTTGGCACGAACAAAACCCAATCGTCCCAGCTTCTCTGGGCCTCAACTCTAGCTGTGTTATGGGAAAACTTCATGTCCTTGGGAACCCAAATGGTTACGTCCTGACCTTCCAATGCAACGTAATTCGAAGTGGTTTCAGGCTTGCCACTCTCAACGAGAGCCACAGGCACCCTGCATCAACCACCTCCAATGGAGGCCTCTACCACGTACCCAACGCCCCCCTGAGAAGTCAAAACCTCTTTAGCCTTATCCGATACCTCTAATTTTAAACTCACCATGAACACCCTCCTTAACTGTGAAAATGACAGGGTCATTTATACCACCATAGGGTTATTTTATCAAGCAAAATCAAAAGATGTGGTAAAATTACCCTGCCATGACGCCTAGTACTGGAAAAAACGTAAACTTCAACAATCCAATAAAGGTACTTTATGAGGACGAATACCTGTTCGCTGTAACTAAGCCTCCTGGGATGTTCGTTCATAGGACGGCTCTAAGCAGGGAAAGGGGATTTTTTTTGCTGCAGGAGGCTAGAAACCTTTATGGAAGTCACTTGTACCCAGTTCATAGGTTGGACAGACCCACCTCAGGAGTAGTCATTTTCGCAACAACCCCCCAAGTGGCCAGAGTTTTGGCTGAGTACTTCAGGAAGAAAGAAATAGAAAAATATTACATTGCCGTTGTGAGGGGTTGGACTGACACCTCAGGCGTAATAGACTCTCATTTGGTTAAAATCACGGAAAATCCAACCCCGGTTGAGCAGCTCAAACAGCAAGAAGCAGTGACTAAATATGAAACCATCGCTAGAACCGAAATCCCTGTGGCTGTATCTAGATATCCAACTAGCCGTTACTCCTTGGTTCTTGCCAACCCCATCACGGGAAGGAGACATCAGATACGAAGACACTTCAAGCATATCTCACACCCAATAATAGGTGATGTGCTATATGGAGACGGAAAGCACAACAGGTTTTTCCGCGATAACTTTGGCATAAAAAGATTGCTTCTCCACTCCTTCAGCATGAAGTTTAAGCACCCTGTATATGGACACACAGTAAAAATAACATCCCCCCCTGGAGACGATTTTATGGAAGTATTGTCCAAGTTGGGATGGAAGGAAGTAATGGAGGCACTTTTAGCAAAATAGACAGCAAACAAAAAGCCCTGCCGTACGACAGGGCTTTTTCTATCATCTATGGTGCGGAGGGGGAGACTCGAACTCCCACAGCCCGGAGGCCACTAGGCCCTCAACCTAGCGCGTCTACCTGTTCCGCCACCCCCGCATATCAAACGCGAGTGCAATTATAAAAAAGATGGCTCAAATCGTCAACCACGATTATTACAAACCTTGTAGATGAGCCTATATTTCGTTCCGTCTACTTTGGTAAAGTGAAAGAGATAATGGAAAAGGCGGGTACCTCTCCTTTATACTGGTGCTGCAACAACAACCAAAACAAAGGAAAAAGGAGGTAACCCGCCATGACTTCATTATACCAGCGACTAAAGGAATCAGGGAATCCCAAAGCCCCTATGGAAGTTATATGCGACTTGATAGAAAAAGGTAAAACAGCCAAAGAAATAGCTAACATCATGGGAATTACTGAAAGATGGGTTAGAACATTGATGAAACGGAAAAAAGATGGCCTATCTGCCAAAGAATTATTGCACAAAAAAGGTCCCAGATCCCCTCATCCAAAAAGAACTAAACCTCACATCGAAGCTTTGGTTATTGAAACTCAACAGAAAACCAACATGGGTCCTAGAAGACTTGCAAGAGAGCTGAAAAGAACCCTCAATCTGAATATATCTTCCTACACCATCAGAAACATCTTACGCAGAAACAACGTTAAAACTAAAAAAGTACGTTCTAGAAACGGAAATAAACGCTACTATGCCAACCTAAACCACTGGGAAGCCCTACAATACTTCCAGATCGATTCAAAACATATAGCAGACGCAAAGACTCTCCCACCAAAAGCATATGCTGCCCTGTTTAAATACAGGCTTCCCAAATACCAATTTACCGCTATCGATATCAAAACAAGAATGAGAATCTTATGCTTCTCCGATGAATGCTCTTTCGCAAATGGCTTCTCCTTCATACTTTACATCGCCTTCCTCATGCGGGCTTTGGGCATCAGACATAGAATGTTCTTCCAAACTGACAACGGGAGCGAATTCGGCGGATCTGAAGAAAGCAGAAAAAGAAAAATATTGCAGGAAAAATTCCTAGAACCCTTAGGCGTTACTCTCCTCTCCATACCAAAAGGAGAAAAAGAAGCCCAAGGTTTGTGGAACGAAGTCATCGCACCGATGATGAGGAATTCTACATACCTGCACTACCTCACATAACATCCCGAAAGGTCTTTATGACTTCTGCCGCAAGCTGGGTAAAATATTACAATCAAAAACGATCTCATGGAGGCAGAGATATGAACGGGAAAACTCCAAAGGAAAAAATATTTGAACTCTCACTAGTCAGTTCTAAAGCCGCTACTTCCATACCCCCTATACTCTTGGACAAAGTAAACACCTTTATACTAAAAATGGTGGGAGCTCAAAACATCTCCTGGGACTCCCACCATCTCCTTCAACTAATTAAACGGAAGCAATTTGTGGCCCCTTACAGATTATTACAAACCTAAAAAATGAATCCAAATGGGCAAAGTGAAAACAGAAAAAATAGTAGTGGCGACCACTACCTGAGCACAGTATGGATAATCCATATCCATTCCTTTGGCCAAAACGAAATTGTTAACCGCCGAAGGCATGGCTGAAACAAGCACTATGGTCTTTATCAAGACACTTTCCACAGGCCAAACGCAAAATGCGCATAAAACTACTGCCGGGTGAATTACAAGCTTGATTATGGACTCCAGCCACGTATCTCCAAGGGCCTTAAGCATGTGCTCTATCTCCAACGATGCTCCTAAACTCAAAAGCGCTATGCCACTAGCGGTGTTACCTATTATCACGAATGCTGCATCCAGCCATTGGGGCAACTGGTTTAATCCTACAGTAGCTCCAGACACACCTAACAGACAACTCCAGATGAGAGGGTTTTTGAGAAGTTTTTTCCCAGTATCAAATATAGATCTCAACGACAGGGTACCACTAAGGGCCACCTGTGCCCAAGCTATGGTTATAATGTTATATCCTAAAAGCCCAACAGCCAGAAAAAGAGAAAGAGCATCCATTCCTTCTTGGCCTAGGGCCAACGTGACAGCAGGAATCCCCATGAATATGTTGTTTGCCCTCACTGAAATTAAAACAGTAACGGCTCTTCTTTCGTTCGACTTATGGCGTAATCTGGCTACAAACCACGCAAAAAAAGGAACGACCAAGAAAGGAACATGTATCCCCCAAAATAAGTTTATGTTGTCTAGTATGCTTCCTCCGACCCTGAGGGTAGACCTAAAAAGCAAGACAGGCAGAACAACCCAATAAAGTAAATCGTTCAATTGAGCGACAAGACTTTTCTGAAGAACGCCTACCCTTTTTACCAAATAACCCACTGATATAACTATGAATAAAGGCAAAACTATGAAAATACTGTGCATTTTTAACCTCTCGCGAAATTACAAAAAGGGGCCATGCTCAGGTACACCAAGGCACCGCGCATGGCCCTCTCACACTTACCTGGATACTTAGAACGTCCTTCTTTCTTTGATTCTCGCAGCTTTACCGCTAAGTTTACGGAGGTAATACAGCTTAGCTCTCCTGACTTTTCCGTATCTGACAACCTCGATCTTCTCGATTGAAGGAGTGTAAAGGGGGAAAATTCTTTCCACTCCTATGCCACCAGACACTTTTCTTACAGTGAAGGTTTCCCTCACTCCACCATGCTTTCTGGCAATCACTACTCCTTCAAAGATCTGAATTCTTTCCCTATTTCCTTCTTTTACCTTGACATGAACCTTCACCGTATCTCCTGGCCTAAAGTCAGGAATGTCCTTTCTTGCATATTTGCTCTCGACAAGCGCTATTTTCTGATCCATCATCTATCCCTCCCAATGGGAACTTCTTTTTTCCCAAATCCTATGGTTTTTTCGAGTGCTACAGCTATGCTGTCCACTCCAGAAAGTATATCTCTTTCATAATCAACCCCCAGCGGATTTTCGAGGCATACATCCGCCGACCTCTCCACCGGACATTGAAAACAAAAGACCACGGGACGACACATACCTAAAATCTTGATCTTTAACTCATTCCAATCAACTTCGTTGCCTTTGCTCTCGCTGCTTAATGCTACAACGTATGGTTTTTCTTTCTCTTTTTCTCTGATCCAACCAAAAGCTTTCGCTATGTCAGGTACCATTTTTACCATTTCATCGCAATTACCGAAATCAGGCTCTGTCTCTTTAAGCTTTGAGAGCAAATGTCTTACTCTATGCCTTTCCGTGACTTGCTTAAGTATTAAAATCACTTTTCTGCAGCCAGCCCTTTGTGCTATGGATATTGCATTCTTCAAAAGCTTTATTGCTACGTCGTCCGAAAGGTGTTCATCCTCGCCAAAGGCCTTCGAAGCATCTCCCAGAACAACATATAAACCTTTTTCCAAATAGGGAGTTAAAAAGGCTCCCTTTATTATATCGGGTCTTCTAGACAAAGTTCTAGCTACAGATTCCCTTCGCCGCCACCTGGCAACAGCCCCATGATCTCCCTTCAAAAGCACTTCTGGGACTTCTATCCCTCTCCACACAGAGGGCCGGGTATAGTGTGGATGATCCAATAACCCCTTGGCGAAAGAATCATCTTCGACCGCACTAGATTTACCCACTACGCCCTCTATCCGCCTGGAGACGGCGTCAACGACTATAAGGGCTGGAAGCTCACCACCTGTAAGTACGTAATCTCCCACCGACAGCTCCATGTCAGCATATAGTTGAACGAAACGCTCATCGATGCCCTCATAATGTCCACAAACCAATATTAAATGTTTTTCTTTTGCAAGTGACTCCACCAGTGCTTGGTTCAACAGCTTGCCTTGAGGACTAAGGCATATAACCTTTGCGTCCGGGCTTTTAACAAAATCAACTGCTCTTGCCAGTGGTTCCGCTTTGAGGACCATGCCTCCCCCACCATACGCATAATCGTCTATTTGGTTATGTGGGGGTTCAGCAAACGATCTGGGATTGACAACGTCGTATTCCAGCAACCCTTTCTGGACAGCCTTCCCAATTATGCTGGTCGTAAAGTAGGACTCTATGAAATCGGGGAAAGCTGTGACCACAGAAAACCGCATCAATCCCACAATCCCTCCAAAAGCGAAACTAGCATCTGTTTTTTCTCCAGGTCTATGGATCCTACCATCTCCTTGGCAGCGGGGATCATCTTTTCTTCGCCTGAGGGGGTCTCAATCAGGAACACATCAACTCCTCCTGTAACAAGGACATCTTTGACGTGCCCCAACTCCTCAAGGGTTTCGCAGTCCCTCACAGTTAACCCTATAAGGTCGTCTATCCAATAATGACCTTCTGGCAGGGATACCCTCTCCTCTTTTCTTATCTTTATGATCAATCCCCGCAGGGCTTCCGCTTCTTCCCTGGTATTGACGTTCTCTGCCTTGGCCAAAACCAAACCCTTATCGACCTGGAAACGAACTGACAGCAACCGTAGCGTCGTCTTGTGAGAGCCTAAAGCCCCGTATAATCTCAGTTCTTCCATGGCTTTGAACCGCTCAGGGAAATCGGTCAAGGGTAAGATTTTAAACTCCCCTTTGACTCCATGTGCTCCCACAATCTTTCCTATTGCCGTCAAACCTAAATCCTTCACACCAAGCACCTCATTCTTCCAAAAGATCAACTTCCACCTTCTCATTGGGCTTAATGGAAGAAGCCTTGGCTATATAGCGTATTGCGTTTATAGTCACACCGCGCTTCCCTATTACCCTTCCAATGTCTTCTGGAGCTGTCCTTATCATGACCTTAACAACGCCATTTTCTGAACGCTTCGAAGTAACCTCCACGTCCTCAGGCTTAGTTACTATGTTTTTTACCAGAAAGCTAATCAGCTCTTCATATGCTGGCATCGCACACCTCTACTGCTTCTTGCCCGAGAGAAACTTCTCCCAAACTCCCGTTTTTACAAATAGGGCCTTCGCTGTCTCCGACGGCTGGGCACCGTTGAAAAGCCAATGAAGGGCTCTGTCCTCCTTGACGTTGATCTCCGCTGGGTCAGTCATCGGATTGTACGTCCCTATCTGCTCAATATACATACCATCTCTTGGTGCCCTAGCATCTGCCACTACCAAACGGTAGAACGGCCTTTTTTTGCGCCCGAAGCGGGCTAACCTTATCCTTACTGCCATCTAATACACCTCCTGATTTTTGCTGCTTATATCTAAATAGGTTCCCTTGGAACCCCCCACTCTACCTAAAGGGCAATCCCTTTGGGAGCCTAAATCCTTTGCCCTTGCGTCCCTTAAGCTGCTTAAATATCTCATTCATGTTCTTGTGATAACTTAGGACCTGGTTGACCATTTGGACCGATGTACCGGATCCATAAGCAATCCTTTTCCTCCTGCTGCCCTTTATGATCTTGGGATTTCTTCTCTCCTCAGGAGTCATCGATAGGATCACGGCCT
This sequence comes from Thermovirga lienii DSM 17291, assembly GCA_000233775.1. Taxonomy (NCBI): domain Bacteria; kingdom Thermotogati; phylum Synergistota; class Synergistia; order Synergistales; family Thermovirgaceae; genus Thermovirga; species Thermovirga lienii. Next base: position 1,495,169 of record CP003096.1, read on the forward strand.
CTATGTGTTTTAACCTCTTGTCGTCCATCTCGCTACCAGCAAGCTCTTTAATTTTTCCTCCCCCTGGAAGCATCTCAACGATCTTCTCCAGGGGTCCCATGCGCTTTATCTGTCTTATCTGCTGAAGCAAATCTTCCATGGTCAATTTGCCTTTAGTGAGGCTCTTTGCGACCTTTTCCATATCCACGCCCTCGGCAGCTTCCTTTACCTTCTCCGCCAGGGCTTTAAGGTCGCCCATGCCCAAAATCCTTTGGGCCATCTGTTCCGGATCAAAAACCTCTATATCATCCAGCTTCTCGCCAACACCTATATATTTGACTGGCACATCCGCCACGGCTTTTGCGCTAAGCAAAGCGCCTCCCCTGGCATCGCCGTCCATCTTTGTCAGGATCAATCCAGTCAAAGCCAGCTCGCCATGGAAGGCCTCCGCGACCCTTATGGCCTCTTGCCCCGTCATGGCATCCAAGACCAACATAATCTCCGTGGGACTTGCAATCTCCTTTATCTCTACGAGCTCTCGCATAAGTTCATCATCTATATGCAATCGACCCGCAGTGTCCAAAATGATCACATCATGTAACCTTGACGCAGCATATTCCATAGCGTCCCTGATGAGCTTTTTAAGATCACCTTCACCTGCCTTAGGACCAAAGAACCCCACCCCTGCAGTGTTTGCCAAAATTTGCAGCTGTTCTACCGCAGCAGGCCTCTTCAAATCGCAAGCTACAACCAAAGGTTTATGGCCTCCCTTGAGCTTTTTAGCTATCTTCACACAGGTGGTGGTCTTTCCCGCTCCTTGCAATCCGACCATCATGCAGACCGTAGGAGGCTTAGGGGCAAAAACAATACCTTTGGACGTTTTACCTCCCATCAAATTTACAAGCTCTTCGTATACTATGGCTTGTATCTGCTGAGCGGGAGTTATGGAATCCAAAACTTCCCTCTGGGTGGCCCTTTCTTTTATTTTTTGGGTGAGTTCCTTGGCAACCTTAAGGCTTACGTCGCCCTCCAGAAGGGCGCGCCTCACTTCCCTAACAGCTTCGGATACGTCCTCTTCCGTCAGCTTTCCTTTGTTTTTCAAAAGGCCTAGTGCTTTCTCAAATCGTTTTTTAAGGGTATCTAACATGAGATCACTCTTCCTCTTCTTCTATTTCCAGCCCAGTCAGTTTTTTTATCTCCAAAACCAAGTCCTCAGGCAAATCTACCCTGGATTCTTTACATATTTCCATAAGTTTAACGAGGCAATCGTTGTATCTTTGCTCTATGTCGGCAAAACCCAGTAGATTCTCCAACTTAACAAGCCTGGCTTTGGCCCTATTGTATAGGTCATGAACCCCTTGGCGAGTCATATTGAGCAGTTCCGCGGACTCCGCCAACGATAAATCCTCATCTTGGTGCATCTGAAAGGCAATCCTCTGCTTCTCCGTCAAGAGGGCACCATAAACATCAAAAAGCCTATCCACCCGCGTTCTCTCTTCTAGGTCGCTTCTGTTCATCTAAGATCATTCTCCCATCAAACAGAGCGATTATAAGCGGGTACCAAATGCATGTCAAGCAATAAACCTTGACATGCACAAGAGACATTCGCCATATATACAACAAGGTGAGGGGAAGTCCCTCACCTTGCTGGAAAACAGATTCTGATTTTTCTTTCGTTCAATGAGTATGAGGATGAGTATGCTCGTGAGAATGCCCCTCTGATTCTTCAGTCATTACTTTTTCTTCCAGCTTCTCCAAAGAACTCCACAGCAACCTTATTCCCTTCTGTTTATACTCTATGACATGGGAAAGGGCATGCTTTATCTCTTGATCCTCAATCATATGCCATCGAGCCACCACATCGTTCATCGAGTGAAGCTCTTCAGCCAAAGTCTCTCTCAATAGCTCTGCTATTGATAAAGGATCGTCTAAATGTTCATGGCCTATTGAATCGGGCGTAATAACTCTACACATGGTTATCCCTCCTATATGCTAGCAAAATCCATTTAATACTGTCTGCGCTTAAAATCACACTGTCTAATATACCTCAAAACATTGAAAACACAAGCCTTTTCACGGATAATAATCAAGAAATCAGCTAAAAAACGGACAGGAGGTATCTGGAATGAACCCCATGTTAGAGAAGAACAAAGCCATTTGGGAAGAGACCAACAAAAAACTTGGAGAGTCTGTAGTAAAGGCTTTGGTTTCGAAAGGCTATAAAGCATATTATTTCCCATCCTCCAAGGAAGCAGCCCAAAAAATTCTTGAAATGATTCCCTCCGGATCCACGGTGGGAGTTCCAGGCACATGTACCGTAAGGGAAATGGGACTCATGGAACTATTAGCAGAAAAAGGATGCACGATAAACCACCACTGGGACCCAAGCTTATCTCCGGAAGAAAGAAAAAAGAAACTACAGGAAGAGCTCTTGAGCGATTACTACATCACCAGCACCAATGCGCTGACCACGGACGGAACCTTTGTAAACATAGACGGCACAGGGAACCGAGTTGCAGGGATGGCCTGGGGTACAAATAAGCTAATCTTCGTGGTGGGCATAAACAAAATATGCCCTGACATTGAAAGTGCCATAAAAAGGGTCCATAACGTGGCCACTCCGCCAAACGCCATACGCCTAAACTACGACGTTCCCTGCACTAAGCTAGGTTATTGCGTGGACTGCAACAGCCCCAATAGGGTATGCAGGGCAACTTTGATCTTGGACCGGGCTCCCTTCGGAAGGGAAATCCATGTGTTCATAATAGGGGAGGCTCTAGGTTACTAATTTCAGCCTACAACCATGGGGGCTAGGATATACCTGCCCCCATTATGCTTTATAAGCTATCTACCTTCTCCATGTTTCAGGTAAGAACAGGATCATCACGGTGTATATCTCCAATCGGCCCAAAAGCATGCAAAAAGAGAGCACCCATTTGCCCGCCAAAGGAATGTGAGCATAGTTTTCCGCAGGACCTACAGTCCCTAACCCTGGCCCAATATTGCCGATGGTAGCGGCGACACTTGCTATAGAGGTCAAAACATCCACACCTAGGGCACTCATAAACAGCGCTGCAACAGCAAAAAGGCCTATGTACAATATGAAGAAGGCTGTTACAGAGCCAATGACATCTCTTTCTACTACTTGTCCTGCGGTCCTCACATGCAAAACAGCGGAAGGATGTAGAAGCCTCCTCAACTCGTTTTTGACATGGCGTAAAAGCAACATTATTCTAAGGTTCTTGATGCCTCCACCAGTAGAACCTGCACATCCTCCGACAAACATCAAAAAAAGGAGCATGTACTGCACATAGAAGGGCCACTTTTCATAATCCGCCGTAACGTAACCCGTGGTCGTTACGATGCTGACCACCTGAAAGGCTGCGTACCTCAAAGACTCCAGTAGGGATCCGTATGTCTCGCTGAAATATAGAAAACTGGTAGCAGTAGCTATACCCAAAAATATGACTATTGTGTAAAAACGAAATTCCTCGTCTTTCCACCACGCCTTAAGGTCCCCCCTCAGCATCATGTAATGCAGAGCAAAGTTTGCACCTGCCAGGAACATGAATATCGTAATGACCCAGTCGAAATAAGGGTTATTGTACTGCCCAATGCTCCCGTTGAGAGGGGAAAAACCTCCTGTGGCCATCGTGCCGAAAGTGTGGGTAAGGGATTCGAACAAGTTCATCCCTCCTCCCAACAACAAAGCAACCTCAAGGGCGGAAAGAAACACATAAACCCCCCACAACAGAAGTGCCGTCTGCTGAATCCGGGGAGTTAGCTTCTCTGGGACAGGTCCTGGAACCTCGGCTTTGTACAGCTGCATGCCACCGACCCCTAAAAAGGGTAAAACTGCAAGGCTCAAAACTATTATCCCCATGCCGCCTAGCCAGTGGGTCAAATCTCTCCAAAAGAGTATGCCTCTAGGGTTGGATTGTATATCTGTCAAAACGGAAGCCCCCGTGGTAGTAAATCCAGACATAGCCTCGAAGAAGGCATCCGTAAAAGTCTTCACTGTTCCATTGAACAGGTAAGGAAGTCCTCCTATAGCCGAGGCCACTATCCAAGATAAGGAAACTATAACGAAAGCTTCCCTCGCCTCAATATCCTGAATTTTTGACTTCCTGCTTAAGAACAGAAAAGCCAAGGAAGTAAGAAGACCTATCGTCACACTTTTTACAAAAGGTAACACGTCAGATGAACCATCAATGATCGCCCACCCGAGAGGCCAAATCATGAACGCAGAAATTATGGCAGACAAAACACCTAAAACTTTCAGCACGACCATGAATCTCAAGATACTTTTACCCCCAAAATATCCAGTACCTGCTGCATTTTATCCGAAGATGCAAAAAGTACTACCTGATCACCATCTTCGAGCTTCGTGTCCCCTGTCGGAACGAACACCTGACCTCTTCTGTAGACCAAGGCTATCAAAGCTCCTTTCGGGAACCCTATTTCAGATATCCTAACACCTAGAGCGCTGCTGTCCTTGCTTATGGTAACCTCCAATATTTCTGCATCTATTCTCTCTATTATCGACAGGCCTCCTGCCGCTGAGGGATAAAGGACATATCTCATTATGACCGACGCCAATGCCTCGTTGGGATTTACCATCGCATCTACAGGCAAATACTTGTCCAACTTTTCGAAGAAGCCTCTCCTTACAACGGCAATACTCTTATTGGCCCCTAAAGCCTTGCCTATAACTCCCATCAGGATGTTTCTTTCGTCATTCGCAGTCGTAGCCACAAACCCGTCGACTCCTTCTACCCCCTCGCGACGCAAAAGCTCTTCATCAGCTCCATCACCAACTAACACAATGGTCCTTTCCAACTCCCTCGCAAGTTTATCGCACTTTTCCCTGTCTTGATCTATAAGCCGAATGTCCAGCTGTGGGTACCTGCTCTCCAATCTTTTCGCGACTCGAAAACCAATCTTTCCGCCGCCTACTATTATTACCCTCCTAAGTTTCCTGCTCTTTTGCCTCTGGAAGAGTTCCTCCAACTCTCCCAGCTGCCCTTTCAATGTAATAACAAAACACAGATCACCTGGCTGCAGTTTTGTCTCACCGAAAGGAACAAATCCCCCGCCGTCCCTTTCTACGTAGGCTATCAAGGCCATGATGCTTGGGTGCTTTGCCCTAACATCTTTCAGGGTGTGGCCTATCAAAGGAGATTCCTTCGAGACTTTGAAGGTATAAAGCCCAGCGACGCCTCCGAAAAACTCAGCGGAATAATCTGAAGCGCTGACAGACAGAAGTTCCTCTATTTGCCTTGCCACTGAACGCTCAGGGGATATCATCACATCAATACCTAGCTCCCGAGCCCATTCCGGGCTATCGGTGTATTCCAACCCTCTCGCCCTAGATATAACCTTAGGAACTCCAGCTCTCTTGGCTATCCAACAAGCTAGTATGTTTACCTCGTCATGATCTGTACATGCTATTAAAATATCTACATCGCTTTTAGGCTGAGCTATACCTGCTTTTTCAAGGATAGGAGGGCGAGCTCCATTACCTCTTACTACCATTACATCCAGCTCGTTCTCCACCTTTGATGCCCGCATCTCATCTTTTTCCACCAATGTAACGTCATGGCCCTGTTGTGAAAGGCTTTTAGCAACGGTATAACCTACCTCTCCTGCGCCTACGACCACAACTTTCAACTGTATCAACCCCTTCTTTTCAATACCTATGAAAGCTTACACGTTTTTTCCGGATAGGAAAAGTGGTAAACTTGCATCTATAACGAGGGGGGATTCCATGAGCAAAAGGGGTAAGATCGCATTCGTAGGAACGGGCGGCACCATAAGCATGTCATACAACGACCGTCAGGGAGGATTCATCCCGACGGAGACGGCAAATTCCATTCTAGGTGCTGTGCCCGATAACTACAAAGAAAATTTGGAAATCATCGACTGGGGGCATCAACCAAGCAGTCATTACACCATAAGGATGACTGTAGATTTGGTTCAACTCCTTAAAAAGCTTGTTCAAGACGGAATAAACGGCATAGTGGTAGCAAGTGGCACAGATGCCTTGGAAGAAATGGCGTACCTGACAGACTTACTATGGCCCTACCCTCAGCCAGTCATCTTCACCGGCTCCATGCTTCCCATAGGTGTGCCAGGCTCAGAGGCCGCATCAAACCTCATCCAATCTTTGGTTGCTGCTTCTTGTGAACGCCTGTGGGGAATGGGTGTCCTTGCATGCCTTCAAGATCAGTTGTTCGCCGCGTCAGAGGTAGCAAAAGAAATCGGCCATAGAAAGGATGCTTTCTACGCTCCTGGGAGAGGCCCCATTGCGGAGTTCGTTGACGGCAAAATATACGTAATAAGACAACCCAAAAGACCTCCATTCTTGGGCCATGACATCAATCCTGCTGGTAAGATAGCAGTCCTGTGGGCCACCTTGGGAGGAGGAGAAGAGATCCTCTCCTGTATTGCAGAATGCTGCGATCTGGATGGCATTGTGTTGGCGGGTTTCGGTGCAGGAAACGTGCCCCCTTCCTGGATTAAACACCTTAAACCACTCATCAAAAAAGGGCTACCTGTCGTAATTACCTCGCGCTGCCACAGGGGACACACAAGCATACAATACGCTTACGAAGGAAGCACCAAAAAGCTACTCGAAATGGGAGTATATGATGGAGGCTGGCTAAGACCTCATCAAGCCAGGCTACGTCTTGCCGTTGCCCTAGGAGCCGGATTGAAAGGAGAAACTCTCCAAAAATACCTTAGGGACGAACTTTAAACAGTTCGCCCCTAAGCTCCCAAAGCGCCCATAGCCATCCGAATAGCACTTACAAAAACTGCCGCCGCGAGGATGTAACGAATCCACCTGTTACCCTTGCTCACGGCGAACCATGCTCCAATATATGCCCCACACATATTCCCCGCCGCCAGGGAAAAGCCGATTGCGAAATCGACCATCCCTTTAGACATAAAAAGAGCCAAACTGACTGTGGTGTAAGCTAAGACAATAGCCACCTTCAAAGCGTTAGCCCTTACAAGATCCTTTCCCACTACTCCTACAAGAGCCCATATCAAGATGAACCCTACACCTGCCTGAATAAAGCCGCCATATACTCCTATCAGGAAAAATATGGGAACTTTTGCCCAAATGGGGAAGTGCTTTTCCTTTTGGGTTTCCCACATCTTCGGTTTGAACACCAAAAGAAAGGCCATAATAGATATGACAGCGGCTATCACCAGCTTCAAAAACCTTTCTTCGATGTTTATAACCACATATGTCCCCAGAACGGCTCCTAAAAGTGCGGGAAAAGCTAAGAACATCGCTTCCTTTAAATCCAAAACACCTTTTCGCCTAAATCTTAAGGTTCCAACGACGTTCTGAAGAAGGATGGCCACTCTATTGGTTGCATTTGCAACAGATGCCTCCAAGCCCAAAAAAACCAAAAAAGGCAAGGTAAGTAAACTTCCTCCTCCTGCGATTGTATTGAGAAAACCTGCAACCACTCCAACCAACATAGTAAGGATAAGGGTAATAAAATCCATCCACTTCACCTCGAATAACTTTTTGTTTCCTTCATTATTGTGCTAAAATGCTATATATAACCATTACAGGAGGTGGTATCATGCGATATGCAGTTAGCTCTGACTGCATTTTTATAAGGCCTGGGAACGACGAGGAGCTTCTTACGTGTATAGCTACTGCCTGTGAAGAGTACTCTATAGACTCCGCCGTGGTGGTTACTGGCCTAGGCATGCTCAAAGAAGTTACCTTCGGATGGTACACAGGTACCGATTACGCAAAAGAAGACCTAGTTGGCCCCTTTGAGCTTTCGGCTTTGAGCGGAAACGTAAGCATTAAAGGAGCTTCTTTATATCCCCATCTGCATGCCGTAATAAACAAGTCGGACCACAGACCTTATAGCGGCCACATACTACGAGCCATTTGCTATCACAACCTTGAGATAACCCTGATTCCTCTCAATACCATCAGGCTTCGCCGCGAGCACAACGGGTGGTTCGAAGCAATCGTTCCCGAAAAAAGGTAGACTTCCCTCAATGCTTAGAAATATCGGCCACCTCTGCAGAAGTATACACTACAAGATCCCGGGGAGGAACAGGGAAATACGCAAATTCCGATCCTGCAGCTGCCCATACCATGTCGAATTTCAATAAATCCCTGTCCAACAAGGTGGGGGGGTGTTGTTCATATCCCAAAGGCGGCACTCCCCCAACTTCATATCCAAAGTTTTCTCTTATGTACTCAGGCGATGCAAATTTTACCTTTTTTGCGTTCAAAAGTTCCTTAACCTTCTTCAAGTCCACCTTGTTTACCCCCGACATCAAAACCAAAACGGGGCCATCCTCTGTCAGTAAAATCAAGCTTTTGAGGATCTTGCCAGGCTCTACTCCGATCGCCTGGGCTGCATCCTCAACTGTCTTTATGGTCCTTTGACTCTCTATAATATCTCCTTCATAACCTAGCCGATTGAGCTCGGTTCTCACTTTTTCTATAGATTTCTCTGAAATGCATCCATTCATATAGTTCCCCCCAGTTGAAAGCAACCCAAAATAGCGTTTACCTTGCCATCTGAAGACTACAACTCTTTTAGCATTTTAACAAGCGCGTCAGCAACCTAATTAGATCCATATTTTTGGGGACAATTATCACATTGAGGTTTTTCCCCGGTCTCCACAAACTCCTTGAAGTGCTCTAACCACCTCGGTGAACCGTAATGGCAATGGGAGAGAAACTTTATGAAGCTTATCAACCTCTCACGGCAGGCAGGAGTGATGTAATGTTCTATGCTGCATGCGTTGGTCCTGGCCTCCTCTTCTCCTAAATTCAATATCTTCTCGAAGAAGTCAACCAGTATCCTTTCCCTACCTATCAGTTCCTCAGCCAATACCTTACCCTCGTCGCTTAAAGTAACATAACCGTAGCTTCCCTGTATCACTAGCCCGGCTTCCTTTAGCCCATAGAGGCTCCCCACCACGGTCGGCGACTTAACGCCCAGCGCCTGGGCCAAGTCTTTTACCCTCACTACCTTGTTTTCTTGCTCTAATTTGTATATTGTTTTCAGGTAGTCTTCGCTTCTTGCAGTTAATCGCTCCATGTTAGCTTCACCTATCTTTGTTAGTTTTTATAAAACATAGTATGATCACAAACATTTTATTAGTCAAGGAGGCTCACATGTACTACTCAGTTCAACTGGCACAATTGGCCACTGCCGCATGCATTCAGGAGGTAATGGCATCTCCAAAACCTGGATTGGTCGATAAGTACAACTCAGGGGCTCATAAAGACATGGACTTCACAACCTTCCTACTCAGCGCTTCAGCTCTTGCTCCTTTCTGGCAAAGGCAGGCCAATGTGGGACTCTCAGGCATATCTCCACAAAAGGCGCTACCCTACCTAAGGGAGACCGGCAGGACAATGGAAGCTGCCATGCTGGAAGCGACAAATGGCATTAACACGCACAAAGGACTTATTTTTGCCCTATCCCTCTTATTGTATGGTGCCGGATTTGCACTGCATATGAAAGTTCCCATAACGGCTCAATCCTGCGCGAACTTTGCCGCACAAGTTGTCGGGGGGTGCTGCAAAAAAGAACTCGAAAGCCTTAGAACTTCTCCACCAAAAAGGCCTTTGACACACGGAGAAAAGCTATACCTTGAATACGGGTTGACGGGCATTAGAGGGGAAGCAGAAAAAGGGTTTCCAACAGTTATAAATTGGGGATTGCCAGCGCTAAAACACGCACTGTCCTTTGGGATGTCAATGAACGACAGCTGCCTTTACGCTCTATTCCGCATAATGAGACACTGCGAGGACACCAACGTGGTCTCCCGATCAAGCTACTATTTTTGGGCACACATATACCCCACATACGTCGACAAGCTATTAAGACTCCCCATACCTTTCTCTAAACGCGAAAAGAAGATCATAGAAAAAATCGATGAGTTGTTCAGTGAAAAAGGTGTAAGCCCCGGCGGTGCTGCCGACCTTTTGAGTTGCACTGTGTTCCTCTACTGGGTAGAAAAATGCTATCCTTTTTCCAGCGGCCACAAGTACCTAAAGTCCCGCGGGAGGCTATCTGAAAACCTAATCGGGGAGGAGAAATTTTGAGTTTAGGGTTAAGGATAAAAACCATAAGAAAAGCAAAGGGCCTCACGCAGCAAAAATTGGCAGAAATGGTTGGGGTAAGCAGAACGTACATACAAGCCTTGGAGGGAAACAAACGAACGCCGTCTATGAAACTTCTGCGAAACCTTGCCCACACACTGGACGTAGAGCTTTCCGACTTGCTCTTTCACCCCCCCATCATTGCCACGAGGCGCTTATACCTGGAAGAAATATTGGACTACAACGACGAGTTCGAAATATGGTATAAAAATACGAAACTGACAAAACGGGAGACAGAGTTTATAAAGCAGATGATCGATTTAGTCCTGAACTACATCCAAAAAGACAGAGGCTCTAATTAACCTTAAGACCTTTAGCTAGGGGAGACAGATAATTGAAAAAGCTTCCTTTTTTCATACCCATGCAATCGTGCCCTAATAGATGTATATATTGTGACCAGTGGGCTATAACAGGCCACACAAATGACGTCACTGCAGAGAAAGTGCTTTCAGAGATAAAAAAATCAGAAGAGCCGGTAGAGATATGCTTCTTCGGAGGAAGTTTCACTTGCCTTCCTCCGAAAGTTCGTTCAAACTTACTTGATGCTGCGTCAAAGGCCCCCAAAGGAAGCCGTATAAGGATCTCCACTCACCCTTCATGCATTGACGAAGACATAATCTGCGAGTTGGGAAGATACAACGTGTACGCTGTAGAGCTTGGCATATCGTCCTTGGACGACAGGGTACTTGCTGCATGCAGAAGGGGCTATACTTCAGATGTAGCCCTAAAAAAGCTCAGGATGCTAATATCCGCAGGGTTCGTAGTGGGAGCCCAACTCATGATGGGATTACCCTATCAAGATACAGAAAGCTCCATAAGGGACTTGGAAAAGCTCTGCAAAATCAAGGGACCTTCATCGATGCAGATAAGGCTCTATCCTTGCCTGGTGTTCCCAAAAACGGAGCTGTTCTCTCTGTGGATCAATGGTCAATTCACCCCCCTGAGCACAGAGCGCTGCATAAACCAGGCTGCGCGGATACTCCTTTCCGCAGAGAACATGGGATTCGAAATTTTAAGAATAGGGCTACATGAAACTGACTCATTGAGAGAATCGGTGGCCGCTGGACCTTCACATCCAGCACTGGGAGAGCTCATACGGTCTGAGGCTCTAACAGAAAAATTAAATAAAATAAACCCCAGAGGGCCTTGGGTAGTATCAGCAAAACACCGCTCCCTGCTTTCTGGACACTCAAAAAGAGGAATAAAGAGCCTGGCGCATAAAACTGGCATAACAGAATCAGATGTATTGGAGAGAATCATATGGTGGTAAGGGCACTTAAAAAGTTCCAGGCTGGAGGTCAAGAGTAAGGTTATGCTCAAAACTAAACTACAGGTTGACATGGGATCAGAAACCGTAGGTAAAGCCCTCCTAAAACTAGCAGTTCCATCGGTGCTTTCCATGTTTTTTCATACGCTATTTCACCTAATGGACACTATCTTTGTATCATGGCTGGGAGAAGTATCGCTGGCAGCCATGTCCTTGTCCTTTCCTCTTTTGTTCGTCATATTCGCCGTAGCCAATGGCATGGCCGTGGGAACCACTACATGTGTAACCAAGGAGTTAGGGGCAAAAAGAACAAAAGAAGCTCAAAGCTTCGCCAACACCTCCTTTATGCTGATTTTGTTCTTATCACTCTTACCCTTCCCTCTTTTGTCCCCTGAGCTGTCAGATAGGTTCTACTCTCTACTGGGAGCAAAAGATGGAGTTCTTTCGGAATGCTACGCATACTCCTCATGGATGATCATAGGAGCCCCCTTAATGGGCCTTGCATTGCTATGGGAAGCCCTTTTCAGAAGCCAAGGGGACACTTTCACACCTATGGCAAGCATGCTCCTGGGAAACCTCATAAACATAGTGCTAGACCCTATACTTATCTTCGGCTTGAAGTGGGGAATCGCAGGAGCATCGATAGCCACACTCATAGGCAGGATAATCTCTCTCATATACTTGGTTAACCGACTCAAGCAACGCACCGTCATACATCCTATGCTAACCTTGAAGAGCAACTTTCTCCAAAACAGCAAAGACATTTCCATCGTCGGATTTCCCGTGGCTCTTTCACAGGCGAGCATGGCAATTGGCTCAGCGCTAATGAACAAAGTATTATCCATATTTGGCCCCGCAGCCATAAGCGCATGGATGCTGGGCAATAGAATAGAGATGTTTGCGTTCCTCCCTGTTTTTGGGATCAACTCGGGACTTATACCGTTTTTGAGCTACAACATAGGGAAAGGAGACCTCCAAAGAGTAAAAGAAGCACTGAAGATAGCTGCAAAGGCGGCAATAACCCTCATGCTAGCTATAGGCCTTCTGATCTACACTTTCCCTGATTTTTTTCTCATTCCATTTGCACCCACACCCCAAATGGCCTCTATGGCGATAGATTCCATCAGGGCCTCTGCGACAGGCTATGTTTTCGCCGCCGTGGACATAACATTATGGGGGCTTTTTCAAGGAAGCGGCTATGCTTATTTCGGCATGATATCGCAGATAACGAGAACTCTCCTCCTGAGGGCTCCTTTGGCTTACATTATGGGATTATACCTGGGAATAAAGTTTCTCTGGTGGAGCCAACCCCTATCGGCCTTAGGTTCCTTCCTTTTGTCTTTACTCTTCGCTGGCAAGGTTTTAAAGCTAATTCTAAAAGATATAAACTCTAAAGCTTAAAACGTTGACTATCCACCCCCTTCAATTTATACTGAAAGTGTATTTTATAAACAAATGTTTACTAATTGACAATGCAAGGAGTGCGAGAGATGGAGCCCAAGGATCTGCAAGAACTTCTAAGAGAAAAAATGGACGATATGCCCAAGAAGGCAAAGCGAGTCGTAGAATATCTCCTTTCCAATATGAGGGAAGCCGCCTTTAAATCCATAGGAGAGGTAGCTGATGAGCTAGAGGTATCGAAAGCCCAGCTCGTAAGAGTGGCAAGGATGCTAGGGTTTGAGGGATACTCGGAATTGAAGGAGGTTCTGCAACAAGCCATACTTGAACAGGTGAACCCTGCTGCCATGCTAACCAAGGTGTTGAAAAACCGCCAAGACCTCCCCACCCAAATATTGGAACTGGAGCACGCAAACCTGGAGGAAACTTGGAAGCAGTTGACTCCTGAAAAGGTAAGCAGCTTCTGCGACATCATAAGCAGTTCAACCATAACCTACTGCATGGGATGGGGTATATCCTCCCTGGTCGCCGAGTCACTGTACATGAGGCTTAGGGTGATGGGAATGCGTTCCGTTTTGCTGAAGCGCTCGAGCCTCACCCTTCAAGAACAAACGCGCTCGGTCGGCCCCGACGATGCCGTGGTGGTGTGTGAACTTCCCAGTTTCGTACTTGAAGTTACGGAGTCAGTGGCATTGGCCAAGGAACAGGGCGCAAAAATAATAACCATGACTGACAGCCCCGCTGCACCAATATGTAAGTATTCCGACCTGCAGTTTTTCGTAAGCGCAGCGAGTCCCATGTTTGGAAGCAGCATATTGGGCCCTCTGTTCCTGGTACACCTTCTTTCCTCCGTCTTAGCAGTCAACATGGGAGATAAGGTGCAATTGGCCCTCGAAAAACAAGCTCAGTTTTTACATGACGAAAGGATTTTCCACCCCATTTTCGGGCTCAAATACACCTAATAATTAAAGGGGGAGTCCTTTAGACTCCCCCTTTAAGCAAACTCAAAAGCACATAACCATGTTCGAAAAGTCTAAACCTCTAAGGTCTCTCCCACTTTCAGAATCCTAACTTCCGCAAAGCTTGACGCCTTCTTAGCAAAGTCCTCCGGTGAGGCCTTTATTACCTCAAAGGTGTCGTAGTGCATGGGGACCACTATACGTGGTTTTATCAAACGAACGGCCCTAACTGCATCATCGATATCCATCGTGTAGTTTCCTCCTATAGGCAGAAGGGCAACATCGACGTTTTCTTCCTCCAACAACTTCATCTCGTAGGTTAGCCCCGTGTCTCCTGCATGGTATATCTTCTTGCCTTCCACTTCTATTAAAAACCCTCCAGGCGTTCCTCCATACAACATGGTGTCCCCTTCCTGAATCCCTGAACCATGCCAAGCTGGAGTCATCTTAACCTTACCGAATGGGAAGGTGAAGGTGCCCCCTACCTGCATGAAATGGCACTTGGCTCCCTTTTTCGCTAGGTAGTGGCAAACCTCAACGTTGGAGACCACCGTAGCTTTGCTTTTTTGAGCTATCTCAATTGTGTCTCCTATATGGTCACCATGCCCATGGGTTACGAAAATGTAATTTCTGTCGTAAAAAGAAGACAGATCCACGTTTGCTAATCCGCTACCGGTTATGAAGGGATCGATAAGCCCTTTCAACCCCTCACCATCGACCGCAAAAGCAGCATGACCTAAAAATTTGATACTGACCACGTGTATCCCCCCTTTACGCTTCTAAAAGCTATTTTATCTAGTATTATCAGGTTTTCTCAATAGTTCCCCTCACGACTATCTCCGCTTGGGAGTAGTGTCCCGACTCATGAACCTTCAATCCCATCGGGGCCACCTCTAGTATGCTTCCATCTTGCAGAGACAACTTTACTTTTTTGCCTTTATTCAGTTCATACCACATTTTCATTTCTTGGGAGTCTTCCCATCCCTGCATAACTAAAAGGCCTTCCAACGCTCCATCGTCCTGCAGTGTGAGAGTATATCGCCACGGTCTGTATTTAGTTCCTTCAGTAATTACTCCTCTTCCTTCGATGAGCAAATATCCGCACCGCCCCTCGCTTCTTCCTTGAGTTCCAGGAACAACTCTTCCAGCTGGCTCTCATCTACATCCGAAGGAGCCCCAGTCATTAGGCACTGCCCTTTCTGAGTCTTGGGAAAGGCAATGACCTCTCGAATGGATTTCTTCCTGCCAAGGAGCATAACCAATCTATCCAAGCCCAAAGCTATTCCTCCATGGGGAGGAGTACCGTAGGATAAGGCCTCCAAAAGGAACCCAAAGCGCTCTTTGGCTTTATCAGGGCTTATGGAAAGGGCCTCAAACATCCTCTTTTGTACCTCTGCATCGTGAATTCTTATGGAGCCTCCGCCTATCTCGTTTCCATTCAAGACTATATCGTAGGCCCTCGACCTGACCTTTCCAGGCTCTTTCAAGAGGAGCTCCAGGTCCTCGTTCTTTGGAGCTGTAAAGGGATGGTGGACGGAAACCCAGCGACCTTCTTCTTCGTCCCATTCGAACAAGGGGAAGTCGGTTACCCACAAGATCTCCCAGCTATCTTCGTTTATCATGTTCATTCTCTTGGCTACTTTTAACCTGACCTGCCCAAGGACCTCACAAGCCTTCTTGAAATCCAGATCCGCTACAATTAAAAGCAAATCCCCATCCCGCATCTGGAGCTTCTCCAGCAGCGCCCTCTTTTCTTCTTCGCTGAGTTTCTTAGCCAGGGGGCCCTTCATCTCCTGTTCCTTCAATACGCATGGAACCATTCCCTTGGCACCTAGTTCCTTGGCGTAATCTTCCAGTTCTGCCAGTTCCTTCCTGGAGAGCTCTCCTCCACCAGGAACCAGAAGGCCTCTTATGGTCCCATTCTCCTCCAGGGTCTTGGCAAAGGGGATGAAGGAACTGCCGGCAAATATGGGTGTAAGGTCCGTTATCTCCAGAGGTATCCTAAGGTCTGGCTTATCTGAGCCAAAACGCTCCATGGCCTCCCTGTATGACAAGCGCATGAAGGGCCTCTTTAGGTTAAGTCCTAAAACCGCTTCAAAGAGGCCTACCATGTATTCCTCTATCAGCTCCATTATGTCTTCCTCAGTTATGAAGCTCATCTCTATATCTATCTGAGTAAATTCAGGCTGCCTGTCTGCTCGCAAATCCTCATCACGGAAACACTTGGCTATTTGATAATATCTATCTACTCCACCTACCATGAGTATCTGCTTGAAAATCTGAGGTGATTGGGGCAGAGCATAGAATTTTCCTGGCATTATCCTGCTTGGAACCAGAAAATCCCTGGCTCCTTCAGGAGTTGATTTGGTAAGCATTGGGGTTTCTACTTCTATAAAGCCCCTGGCACCAAGAAAATTACGGGTAAAAGACGAAACGGCGTTTCTAAGGCGAAGAGCCTCCTGCATCTTGGGTCTTCTTATGTCAAGATAACGATATTGGAGCCTTAAATTTTCATAAACTTTGTCGGTGTCCCAAAGGTCAAAAGGAGGCAAGTTGGCAGCAGATAAGACCACCATATCTTCTGCTTTCACTTCCCAATCACCAGTTTCAAGAGAAGGGTTTTCCGTTCCCTCGGGTCTCCGCCTCACGGTTCCCTTAATTGCGACCACATATTCACTTCTTAGGTCCTTGGCCGCTTCGTGAAGCTCTGGAGCCTCCTCGGGATTAAAGACCACCTGAACAAGGCCGGTATGGTCCCATAACTCTATGAATATCAACCCGCCAAGGTCTCTTCTTCTTCGTACCCAACCGTTGAGAACAACGATTTCTCCTTCATCGGTCCCTCTAATATGGCCGCAGTACTTGGTACGCTTCCATTGGGCTTCAAAAATACCTTTCTTCATGTACGCTTCCTCCCGATACTTGCTAGCTTTATTCCCCTAGCTTGGTCCTGACAAATGGCACCCCTTCCTCCAAAGGCACCTCAACCTGCTGGCCTGTTTCCATATCCTTTATGGAAACCTTCCCGGCTTTCAGCTCTTCTTCACCTAAGATACAAACAATTGGCGCACCCATCTGATTAGCAACCTTCAACTGGGCCCTGAAGCTTTTACCATTGAAATCCATATCAGCAGATATTCCCGCTTTCCTGAACTCGTGCATCAACTTCAAGGCCTCCTTGCGCTCAATGTCTCCAACAGCGACCACGAACACTTCAAGAGCTGGCTCTTTCCCAAAGGAACACCCCTGCTGCTCCATGGTGAGAACTATCCTCTCCAAGCCAGCAGCAAAACCTACCCCTGGAGTGTGCTTACCTCCTATTGCCTCCGCCAAGTTGTCGTATCTGCCTCCACCACACACGGCGTTCTGGGCTCCCAGCTCACCGGAAAGGACTTCGTATGCCGTCTTGGTGTAGTAGTCCAATCCTCTAACAAGGCGGTTGTCTATGGAATAGTGGAGTCCTAAAGCATCAAGTCCTGCTTTCAAGCCCTCAAAATGCTCCTTACATTCAGGACATAGGTAGCTTATTGTGTCTGGAGCATTGTCCGTTATGGCTCTACATGTGGGGTTTTTACAATCCAAAATCCTGAGAGGATTTCTGTTGTATCTGTCCTGACATGTAGGACACAATTCAGATAAATGGGGTTTCAGAAAGCTCTGCAGTGCCTCCTTGTGTACTGGTCTGCACATTGGACATCCCACAGAGTTTATGACCACATCTAATCCCTTCATCCCCAGCCTGCGAAACAGCTCAACGGACAAGGCGATTACCTCCACGTCCACATACGGATCTTGGGAGCCTATAGCCTCAAAATCCAATTGCCAGAACTGACGGTAACGGCCTTTCTGGGGACGTTCGTACCGAAACATAGGGCCGGCACTCCACAGCTTTACAGGTTGAGGCCTTTGATCCATCCTGTTCTCCAGGTAAGCCCTCACCATCGAAGCCGAGAGTTCTGGACGCAAAGTCAAACTTCTGCCTCCCCTATCCTCAAAGGTGTACATTTCTTTCTCCACTATGTCCGTAGTGTCCCCCACACCTCTTGCAAAAAGTTCGGTCTGCTCAAAAATTGGAAGGTGAACTTCTCTGTAATTGAAATCTTGTGCGACTTCCGAAGCTGTCTTAAGCACGAAAGCCCACTTCCACGACTCTTCCGGGAGAATATCCCTCACACCACGAGGAGCTTTTATGCTCACCATGAAAAAACCCCCTTAAATCTTCATATGCCATAGAGGCTTTTTATCGATCCACATCTGGTTGATTCTACCATTCAAAGGAAAAGTTGTTAATGGATAAAAAGGCCTGCCTTATCGGCAGGCCTTCTAGGCTTTTCGTCTTGCAGAAGTCAAATTTCTCTGCGGAACTTACCTGCTCTCCAGCTGGAACTTGATGGCGGTACGCTCTTCTCCGTCGATTTCTATCTTCGCAAAAGCAGGTATGCATATCAAGTCTATGCCGTTGGGGGCAACGTATCCCCGCGCTATCGCAATAGACTTAACTGACTGATTAACAGCGCCAGCACCTACAGCCTGAACTTCCACTGCTCCCTTCTCACGCAGCACAGCTGCGATCGCTCCTGCAACGGACTTGGGTTGAGAGTTTGCAGAGACCTTGAGAACTTCCATGTTTTTTCGCCCTCCTCTTAATCTTCCAACAGGATTCATGCTGGGTTTTGCTTCTTTGTTAAAACTGTGAAACTCACAGTTAAGTATACCTTGACTTCATATGGCAACGCAAGTTCAGAAAATTCTGCTGAAACAAAACCTGCCTAACCTATGCTTGCAGCCAATGGGCAAACTCCCCAATGCCAAGTTTATCCAAATTTTCTTTACCAGGAACACCATTTGCTTTCCATCCGCGGAAATTATAATACTCTTCGAGCTGTCTTTCCAGATCCGGCAAAAGTCCCTGTGATCCCCCACTATCCCTTGGTTCCTTAAGGATTCTTTCGGGCAAGGTATCATGCTCCCTCGCCAAGCCAACACCAACGTTAAAGGCTTTCTTCATAGTGTATATCCTCTCACCGGTTTGGAGGAAATCTTCCAAAGAGAGGTTGAAACCCGTCACACATAGAAGCCAGTCACACATCGTTGCGATATCTATGCCTAAAAGAACGGCAAACTTGCATATCTTGAGGGAATCCACCATTGAACAAAGGTTCTGGAATTTGGCGGTCATTATTCCCTTGCCTTTATCTTCCTTTCTATCCACCGTATCGGGATATCCAAGCTCAGGGAAGGTCATGGACCTCTCCCACGGATAGGAATAACTGTTTAAGTGGCAGGCACCCCTCACTGAGGTGGCATATCCGGATGCAAGGCTCTTGAAGCACCTTGGATCATGCGCTGGAAGCTCCAAACCTTTAACATGTATGGCAAACTGCGCTGAGCCCTTACCTATATGCTCTGAAGCCTTCTTCGTGCCTTGACCCAAGATCGCTCCTATGCCTTCTTTAAAGGTTATCATGGAAATCAGCCTCAAGACCCCGCGCCCATCTCCCCACCTCAGGGCCCCTTGCACATCGGAATCCACCAATATCCCTCTCTCGTAGAGTTCCATAGCAAAAGCTATTACTGCTCCTGTAGATATGGTATCCAGGCCCCACCTGTTACACAAGGCGTTAGCTTCAGCGATCACGTTGAGGTCGTCCACCATGCAATTACTGCCCAACATAGCCACTGTTTCGTACTCAGGACCACCACATATGGTCCCGTCAAGATCTACAACCCTGCCACATCTTATGGGACATGCCATGCAGCCATAGTTTCCGGCCAAGATAGTTTCGGCCATGCGCTGTCCTGTTATCAAGGTAACCTTATCCTTGAAGGAACCTAGGCTCCAGTTCTTTATAGGCAGGTCACCCAGCTCCTCAGCCAGCGCTGTGCCACCTGATGTCCCGTAGAGGCTCAGCCCATAGCCTCTATCTTTCAGGAGCTTAACTTTCTCTTTGACGGACGCAGCCAATCTCTCCTTATGGAAGGACTCAACCGTTCTGTCCCCTCCAACTACTATGGCCTTCAGGTTCTTAGAGCCCATAACAGCGCCGGCACCACCCCTGCCCGCTGCTCTTGCGTCAGGGCCATCGTGGAATATACCAGCCAGGGGAACCATGTTCTCTCCGGCGGGCCCTATACAAGAAACGCCCACTGCTCTGCCGTAGAGCTTCTTTAAAACCCCTTCAGTCTCTACTGTGTCCAGTCCCCACAACTGTTGTGCATCATTGAAGGCAACAGAGCCATTGAAAATTGACAAATAAACAGGCTTCTCTGACTTGCCCACTATGATGAGCCCATCAAACCCTGAACGCTTGAGGAAAAAGCCGAAAGTCCCCCCCGCATCAGACTCCAAGAAAGCTCCAGTCAAAGGAGATCTTGTAACAACCTGGTGCCTGCCAGACGTAGGTATGCCTGTTCCTTGGTAAGGGCCTACCATGTATATTAGAGGGTTATCCTGACTTAGGGGTTCCGTATTTGGGGTACAATATTTCAACAAAAAATAACTACCCATTCCAGAACCCCCGATAAACTTTCGGGCAAACTCTTCGTCGTAATCTATGGTCCTCGTAGCCCTATTGGCAAGGTCTACCAAGGCCACCTTTCCATTGTACCCATACATGGCGGCTCCTCCTCTCAAAAGCTTTCACCGGGCTCAGCTTTCAGCTTCTTCCCTGGCGCTGCGCAGGATGCGATCCAAAAGATCTGCTCGGCTTACCATGCCCACGAAAATCCCATTGGAAAGAACTGGAGCTCTCTTCAGGTTGGACTTCATCATGATCATGGCAACCTGGAAATCACTGTCATTTTCGTCAAAGGCTATAACCTTCTTGACCATGTATTTCTCAACAGGGTCGTTACTTATCTTCAAAAGCCTTTTGCCGAATTGACCAAAATCAGGCAAGAACGAAGGATCCTTCAAAAAATCGAAATATCCCGGCAAAGCGGCCCTTATAATGTCGTTCTCGCTTATGAAACCGACCAAACGCCCTTCCTCATCCGCCACCGGCAGGCCAGAAACCCTGTGAGTTGAAAGGACCTCTACAGCCTCGGCTATGGTTGTCTCAGGAAACAGAGCGGTTAAATCCCTATCCATCAATTCTCCTATGCGCATGCCCCTCGCCTCCAAAAATTCGTTCTCAACACAGCAAAAATTATACCGAAGAGACAGAAACAGGACGCAACCTTACGAAAACCCTCCTAGGCTTGCCTCCCTCGAAAGTTCCTTCCTTTAGCTCCTTTATTTTCTCAACCCAAGCAAAGGCCTCATCCTTATGATCGAAGAATAGGTTCAAGGCATCCTTGGCTCCTTTAAGGACAAGGGTTAGCACCATTTTCTTGCCTTCGCCTTCCACAAGTGAGACATCTTCTATGTCTTTAGCCTTGTGGATCCAAAAATCCTCACCAAATTTCATCCTCAATGCCAAAGAACCCTCTTTTTGATCAACCAAAATGACAGTACCTTTGTCGTTTACTATGTCTCCAACGTCCGGAACGAAATCTTCCAAAAAATAAAAAAAACTTGACTGAAGGGAATCAGAACCGTCATCATGCCTCGGGAAAAGGGTCTTGCGATTATGCCTGTCCACCACAAACCAATCCTTCATGGTGCCTGGAAAATCATCGACTCCCAAGACTACGCTCTTTGCTCCTCTCCTTATATAACCTCCCTCTTGTGGCAAGAACTCCTCCACTTCACCATAATGCAGTTTCCCTTTCCGATCAAGGAACACATACGACCTGTTTCTGCTATCGTCTCCCAAAATTACTCCATCTGGGGGGATGTGAAAAATTCTATTGGGCACGAAATCCTTCAAGAATATATGTCGATCATGAATTGGGAACACGCCGAGAAAGGTGCTGTCTTCCTCTCGTATCACTCTAGCCATCCTAACGTAACGGGTCATTTCGAAGGGGACTCCATATAACCCTAACTTTTTCCCCAGGTACACCTTTGCTTTGCTTTGTAACCGCTTGTGATCTATGAAAGCGTAAATAATAAAGCCAACAAAAAAAACTAGCGCGAACAACAAAAAATGAAATATTCCCACACCTTTCCCCCCTCTACTTACAAGCAGCATTTCCATTTCCCTCAGCCTTTTAGGGCCGTCTTTTTTTTAGTATACTTTAAAAAAGTTCAGAAAAAAAGCTGAACCAAAAGAGGAGGGAACCACATGTTGAAACCTTGGCAGAAAATTTTGATGGACACGGCCGAGAAAAAAGGGAAATACTCATTGGTTTCCTGGAAACTATGCAGGGATTTAGCGCTAGAGGAAGGCATTCCCCCCAGAGAAGTAGAAATTTGGGCCTGCCGCAACGGAATATGTCCTTCAAGGTACGAAAGGTCCATTGGAACCTTAGGCTTGGAAGGCCAGGCAAAGCTGCTTGAATCCTCCGTCCTTTTGGCAGGATGCGGAGGCCTAGGAGGCCTCATCGCGGAGCTTTTGGCCAGAGCGGGCATAGGTAGAATAACCTTGGTGGACGGTGACAAATTTGATGACAACAATCTGAACAGGCAACTAATTTGCACGGAAGAAAATATAGGCGCTTATAAGACAGAAGCCACCAAAGAGCGAATCAAATCAATAAATGGGGCCGTTGAGGTAAGAAGCCACTCAACGCTCATCTCAAGGGAAAATGCCACAGAGCTTTTACATGACATGGATTTGGCCATAGACGCTTTAGACAATATGAGTGCAAGGAAAGCGTTATTAGAAGCATGCAGACAGAAAGGCATACCGCTGGTTCACGGAGCGATAGGAGGATTTTGGGGGCAAGCAATGCTCATATTTCCCGAGAGCAGGGCACCTTGGGAACTAATGGAACTAGAAGCGGAAAGAGGCGTCGAAACTGAAACGGGCAATCCACCGTTTACCCCTGCTTTTATCGCTTCCATTGAGGCCACTGAGGCAATAAAATACCTTGCAGGAATAGAAGCCCCCTTAGAGGACATGCTCTTCTGCGACCTCAAATCCTACGATTTCCAGAGAATAAATACATCAACCTAGAAAATCAATGCCTGAACTGAAGCTTGTAGGAAAAATCGCTAGCAGCATCCTTGAGAAGCTGAATCCATAAGGGGATCTTTTTCATGTTCTCCTCGGTTTTGGGGGCGTTCATGGCCAAACAGGCAGCTACTTTCCCGTCTTTACCGAATACAGGAACCGATATGCCCATGACGCCCAAACTGAAAGTTTCATCCTCTATGCAGTATCCCTTCGACCTTATGGCTTCATAATCTTTGAGAAGCTCTTCTTTGTCCGTTATAGTGTAAGGCGTCCTCTTCTCCAACTCCGTCTCCGATAGAAGTTTTTCTATGGTTTGAGGGTCCTGATACGCAGTCAACAATCTTCCTGTAGAACCTCCATTAATGGGCAAGCTTTGCCCTATGAAATCGTTGAATTCGTATAGGGCCCCTGGCCTGGTCCTCTTGCATATAACAACCGGCCTATCGCCCTCCCATATAGCCAAATATACCGTCTCGTTTATCGCCTGCAGCAAATGCTCTAATATGGGACCCGCAATCTCCTCGTAACCGATGTATTTATTATAAACCCTCCCCAACCTCAAACATATGGGACCTAGATGGTATTTTTTCGTGAGAGGATTTTGGACCACAAAACTTTCTTTGCGCAGCTCGACCAAAATCTTGTATAACCCACTCTTTGCAAGGGACAACTTTTCGGAAAGCTCCGTAAGGGAATATTCGAATGGAGGTTCTGCAAGGGTTTTCATTATTTTCAATGCTTTTTCCAAACTTGACATTTAGTTGCCTCCTTGGAACCTAAATTTATTTTTTATTACAATACTCTTTATGTCATTTTTTTGCAACATGCCCCACCTCAAACACGGGACAGGGTTGACATATTCTTAGAGAAAACTGATATTTTACATGTATTAGTCATCCTTTTATTTGGTAGAATACAATAACAGTTTCAGTATAGTGGCATTACAAGGAATGGGGGATGATGTTCTAAGATGAGTAATACTCCGCAGAAAGCCAGCAACTTCTTGGAGCAAATAATAATCGACGACCTGGAATCCGGAAGGGTAAGCAAAGTAATCACTCGATTCCCTCCGGAACCAAACGGTTACCTGCATATAGGCCACGCCAAGTCCATATGCATAAACTTCGGATTAGCTGAAAAGTTTGGGGGGGAGTGCAACCTGAGGTTCGATGACACGAACCCCACAAAGGAAGAGCAAGAGTACGTGGATGCCA
Organism: Thermovirga lienii DSM 17291; assembly: GCA_000233775.1. NCBI lineage: Bacteria > Thermotogati > Synergistota > Synergistia > Synergistales > Thermovirgaceae > Thermovirga > Thermovirga lienii. The sequence continues at coordinate 1,519,150 of CP003096.1, forward strand.
TCATAAGGGACGTGGAGTGGCTTGGATTTAAATGGGCCAAACTGTGCTTTGCATCAGATTACTTTGAACAGTTCTACGAGTGGGCCATAGAGCTCATAAAGGCTGGGAAAGCATACGTGGATCATCAGTCGCCCGAGGAGATTCGCCGAACTCGAGGTACACTAACAGAACCAGGCATAGAATCTCCTTACAGAAACCGATCCGTGGAAGAAAACCTGATCCTTTTCGAGAAGATGAGAAGGGGAGAATTTGAGGAAGGAGAGTGCGTCCTAAGAGCAAAAATTGACATGGCCCACCCAAATCTCAACATGCGAGATCCCGTTATGTACCGCATATTGAAGAAAAGTCACCACCGTACAAAGGACAAATGGTGCATATATCCCATGTATGATTTCGCTCACGGATACGAGGATGCTATAGAGGGTGTCACCCATTCCATATGTACTTTGGAGTTCCAGGATCACAGGCCTCTTTACGATTGGTTCCTGGACAACGTCAGCGTGCCCCACAGGCCACGGCAGTACGAGTTTGCACGGCTCAATCTATCATACACCGTAATGAGCAAGCGCAAGCTACTGGAACTAGTGGAAAAAGGCTATGTGAGCGGATGGGACGACCCCAGAATGCCAACTATAAGCGGCTTAAGAAGACGGGGATTCACCCCTTCCTCCATAAGGAGATTCTGCGAAGAGATCGGCGTATCAAAGACCAACAGTCTGGTAGACATAGAGTTTCTATACCACTGCATCAGAGATGAATTGAACAAAACCACAGATAGGGTCATGGCTGTACTTAACCCCTTGAAGGTCGTAATAGAGAACTATCCCGATGACCTCGTAGAGGAGATTGATGCCCTGAACAACCCTGAAGACCCCAATTCTGAATGGCGGAAGGTTCCTTTCTGCAAGGAACTCTATATAGAGAAGGACGATTTCATGGAAGATCCTCCTAAAAAATATTTCCGCCTCGCCCCGGGCAGGGAAGTAAGATTAAAACACGCTTATTTCATAACCTGCAAGGAAGTAATCAAGGACGAGAACGGAGAAATAGTAGAACTACGCTGCACCTACGACCCAGAATCTAGAGGTGGAGAATCTCCAGACGGCAGGAAAGTCAAGGGGACCATCCACTGGGTATCTGCAAAACACGCAGTAAAGGCTGAAGTGCGACTGTACGACAATCTCTTCACTCTGCGCAACATGGATGAAATGGAAGAAGGGAAGGATTATAAGGACTATTTAAACCCCAACTCTCTGAAAGTGATAAAGGACGCTCTCATTGAGCCGACGTTAAAAGACCTAAAACCCCTTCAGAGGTTCCAATTCTTGCGCCATGGTTATTTTTGCGTGGATTACGACTCCACTCCTGAGCACATCGTATTCAATCGCATAGTCCCATTGAAGGATTCTTGGGCAAAGATAGCCGGGACGCAGAAACGTTAAATGACATACGGTAGGCGAATGACCTCATTCGCCTACCCATCTTGCCAACCAGATTTTTATATTGCGGATACGTCCATGGGGTGGATTTCGCCCATATCGTCCTGAAATTCAACGATGACTTTATCGGATGGATCTTTATACATGGAAAGGAAGTGTTTGCATTTGGTCTCAACTGAGTAATGCCCTTTCCTACTGGAAAAGCATCCCTCCACTAACTCGTGACACAGGGGACATTCAAATTCGTAACAGCTATCTGCTATGTCCTCCAACGCTACTGGGATCTCTTCACCCAAACCGTCTATGAAAAGTACTAGGTTTTCCGATTTAACGAACCTATCAAAATGCTCACAACCTCTATCCAGTCCTTTTGTATCCGAGTACCTGGTCACGGAACCGCATATAGGACATTCCACCTTCCAAAACTTCAACATCTCCACCACCCCCTCCATCCTAATATCAGTTTATCACTTTGACCAAGAACAAATCAACACTCCTTACAAGATAACATTCAACACCTCTGGATCCTTGAGCTTTTTGTGTCTCAATGCGAGTATTCCTTCCTTCTCTGCTAGCTGCCTGCATGCTCTTTTAATCGAAGACTTTATGCCTTCATGATAAACTATGGCCCTTACATTTCCTCTTATGCTGTTCAAAGCAGCCTTTAGTTTCAGAGGTCCCTCCTTTTCGTCATCGTACGCTCCAGAGACAAGCCAATGATTGGGAAGTATATGGCTTATACCTATGTGCATGTTTGAGTCAATAGTCACATCTGAAAAAGCTCTTTCAAAATGTACTCCGCCTACACACAAAACATCCACCAAAGGATCTTTCCACGAAAACACCCCCAAAAGCCCTCTGGCCAGGGCGCATATTGCCTCCTTGTGGTCCCAACTTGAAGGGGCACTTCCTATTTCGAGGTCCACCATAGGCACTGGAAACTCTTTAAGCAATTCTGGGTCCTGCCCTTTATATGAACCTGTCCAGTGGGTTCCTTCAGTCATTACTGAAAATTCCTCCAACCCTGCCTTCAATCGTTCCTTTTCCAGCGCCGTTACCAAACCCTTCACTAACCGGGAATCAGCGGGAGAAAAAATTCCTCTTTCAACGTCCCCAATGGTGTGAACTGTCAATATCTTGTCTGGCGCTTTATCTCCTTCGTGCCAATTGACCTCAATAGCTACATCAGCATCAACAAAGCACTCTCTCAACGTTGGAAGGTACCGCTCAAACTCATAACTGATCAAGGCGTTTTGCCGACAGAACAGAAACTGGTCACCGCAGGCATCTTCATATTGAAGCACCGGGTAACCATCTATTTCCATGGAGGTTTCATCTAGCGGTAACTCCTCTTTTAGCCTTTCAAAAACACCGCGCGCAACATAATGGAAAGGTTCTCTAACACAGAAAAAGAATACAGCCTTTTTTGACATCTTGAACTCCTCCTAAGAAAATATGGGCTATCGATATTGACTGTACCGCAAAAAAGGGTTATTCTACTCGCTAAATATATTAACAAGTTTAGCAGGTGAAAAGTATGGCTCGTACTTTCATAATCAATACCAACCCTAGCCCCTGCCCTAGCGTGGTACCTGGAAGGTGTGTCTTCCGGGAAGGGTTGGTCTTGTCTTGAGCCAGGTTACTTAATTTCAGGTACAGGACAAGGGCCGTCGGTCTCGGAAGACCGACGGCCCTTTTTATTTCAAAAAGGAGGAGGATAACCATGTCAGGAAATAAGACCACCGTAACCATAATAGGTGCCGGCATAATAGGAGGAGCCATAGCAGAGGCACTCACTCCCCATTTCAATGTCATAGCCACAAGAAGAAAGGTACATAAACTAAACGGCCTTGAAGAAAAAGGCGTGAAGGTCTCACAAGACAACAGGGACGCAGCCAGAAAAGGAGACGTAATAATTTTATCCGTGAAACCTTCCCAGGTGATCAGCGTCTTAAAGGAAATAAAGGAAGAAGCAAAAGGCAAGGTCATCATCTCCTTCGCCGCAGCCATACCTACGGAACTAATGAAGAAAGTAGTCTCAGGGAGTAAAATCGTAAGGGCCATGACGAACACCGCCGTCAAGGTGAGAAAGGGATACACTCTTTATACCCATTCTGACGATCTCAACGATGAAGAGCTCTCTCTTCTATGTACCATTTTCAGCAAGCTAGGCGAAAAACAGAGAGTAGATGAGGCTCACATGGATGTTTTAACCGCCATGTCAGGCTCTGGACCTGCATATATTTTCACCGTTGTCGAGGCCATGATTTATGGAGCCTTAAGGGAAGGTCTTCCTCGCGCACTGGCCCTCCAAGCAGCGGCACACACAGCCATAGGAGCATCCTGTCTTCTTCTGGAAAGCGGCAAACATCCAGCGGAATTAAGGGACATGGTATTAACGCCTGGAGGAGTAACCATAGACGGCATCTATGAGCTAGAGGAAAGTCGCATCCGCACTGCCTTCATGAAGGCCATAAGTGCTGCATCCTCCAGAGCAAGAGTACTTTCCGAAGAAGTCAGAAGAAAGGCAGAAGGAGAAATAGAGGAATGAATGTGAGGTATGCATTGCCTCGAAGGGGGCAATGCATACCTAGCTTAGGAAGGATCAGGAGACGCTATGTTCACAAATTCATAAAACACAAGGTCATAAATTGTCTCATAAGGCTCTTGGATCTTCATCAGGCTCTCCATGCTGGTTGCCTTGAAGTGCAAGGGCATTTCGAAATCAACCAGCTCTTTGGCCATAGGACTTAAAAGGTTAAGTGTGGCCTCCACAATGGAATCGTCCTCTCCAACCCACAGGATCCAATTTAGGTTTTCCTGATCTTCTGTATCAAAATGGGTATACCCAGGAAGGTGCACGCGGCTGTAGTAGGTCAAGAACAACCTTACTGCGGCCACCTGGTCGATGAATACAGCTGGATTTTCACAAGTAGAGTCAGGGATCCTAAAACAAAACATTCTATCCGCGTTCATCAACTTCCATATATCATGAGGTAAAGGAGAAAAGCGCGCATAATGGGTGAAATCATAACGACTCCATAGAAGAAGGGGAACATGAAGTTTGCCTTCCGGCATGGATCTATTTTTGCACCACTGTATAACTTCCTTCGCATCTGGGGGCTCTTTCCCTCTGACTTTTATTCCTGTTTCAGGATAACGCTTCAAGAAAGCCTGCATCATGGGACTATCCGCATAAAGCCAATGCAGCCTCCCTTTCTCATCTAAGACCCAACTCTCCTCTCTGGCAAGTCCGGGAAAGTAGCTCAAAACAACATTGTGTTTATACTCCTTAAGGCTCCACCTGCCAACAAAACTTTTGTCCAAAAGGAGCCGGAGCCTAGTGGACCATATAGCGTCCGCCTCTTGTACATCCTTTGATGGCAAAGATATAGGAACTCCCCATTCCCTGCCGTAACACAAAAGAACCCTCTTTCCTTCACTGGAAAGGCGGTAATTCCCCAAAGAAGTCGCCTCCAAGAGCCCCTCTGAATAAAGGACTTCAAGCTCTTTGGGATCTTCCTGAGCCATAAAAACCAATTCAGCATTCCAAAAGGGGTTGTCTTCGTCAAAAAGTAGCAAGGTTCTTCTCATGGGCTTGCTCCTTTATGCTGTGTTTGGCCGGGCGCAAAAACCCGGCCAAACATATTCTTATTCTACATAATCCTGAGAAAGGCCCTTATACATGGACCAACATGCCAAAATCATAACTATGGCGAAAGGTGCTGCCGCCGCGATGGATATTATCTGCAAGTTCTTCAATCCACCAGTCATGAGAAGAACAAATGCCAATGCAGCTTGGAGAACACCCCATACGGCCATTTTGCTCTTTGGGGGATTGAGGTCTCCTCTGGTGGAATACATGGAAAGGACAAAGGTCGCTGAATTGGCGGACGTAATAAAGAACGTAGAAATCAAAACCACCATTATTATGGACATAATTCCACCCAATGGATAATACTTATACATCTCGAAGACTCCTGTGGATATATCTTTAGCAACTCTGGCGGCCAGCTCCCCTATCCCCGTAAGGTCAACGTTTAATGCTGACGTACCAAAGACGGCAAACCAAGTAAAGCTTCCCAAGGCGGGAACTATTAGCACACCAAGCACGAACTCTCTTATGGTTCGTCCCCTAGAAATTCTGGCAATAAAGGAGCCAACAAAGGGGGCCCATGCTATCCACCATGCCCAATAGAAAATAGTCCAACCATTAAGCCAGGACTTATAATCTTTATCGTAAGGAGCTAGCATGAAACTGTCCCTTATGAGATTGCTCAAATAGTCTCCAAAGCTGGACATTAGATTCTCTAATATGGTTATGGACGGCCCCACCAAAAAGAGTCCTCCAAGCAAGGTCATGGCTATATAAAGATTTGAGTCAGCTATGAATTTTATCCCTTTTTCTATTCCTGTCACAGCAGAACCCGTATATAGCAGAGCCAAAACAACTATTATGACAAGCTGGGTCATTAAATTGGAGCTTACTCCAAAAAGATAATTGAGCCCACTGTTGATCTGGAGGACCCCAAGGCCAAGGGACGTGGCAATGCCTGCTACGGTAGCAAAGATGGCCAAAATATCTATGGCCTTGCCAAAGGTTCCTTTCACGCCTTTTTCACCAACAATAGGAATAAAGAGGCTACTTATAAGCCCTGGATAGCCTTTTCGGAACTGAAAGTAAGCGAGGGGCAGCGCTATTACTGCATAGTTGGCCCATGGATGTATTCCCCAGTGAAAGAAGGCCTTTCTCATTGCTTCAGCTGCCGCTGCAGCTGTCCCAGGCTCCGCTGTAGGCGGGTTCAGAAAATGAAACACTGGTTCTCCTACACCGTAAAAAACCAAGCCAACTCCCATACCTGCGGAAAACAGCATGGCAAACCACGAAAAATTGGAAAATTCAGGTCTGGAATCCTCAGGACCAAGCCTTACCTTTCCATACTTGCTTAGTGCAAGAAAGATAGGAAAGACTACAAAAATGTTCATGGCAAGCATGTAACCCCAACCAAACTTCTCTACAAGAACATTAAAGAGAGTGTTGGCAAAATTTCCGAAACTGTCCGGGCTTACTAAGCCCCAAATGACGGCTGCGAACGTAACACCCATGGAAATCAAATATACCTGGTTTAACCCCTTCCCTTTATCCAAGGAAATCTCCTCCTCTCGTTCTCTTCACAGAAGGAAACACTTGAACTTTCTTGTCCAAGCACTACGTCTAAATATAGAGGGAGACCAGCTTATAGGCCTCCCTCAGTTCACACTATATCTTAGTAGGGAACACCGTCTGATCTTCAACTTCTTTGGTCAAAGCATCAAGTGCAACCCCTACTCTGTGGTATCTAAGCTTCCATTCTTCTTCGGGGCTCATTTCTGGATCACCTAGAGGATAAGGTACAGAGACAGTCTGAACCATCTTGTTAACGCCAACAGACTTGGCCACATCTAAGAGGTTACAAAGTACCACTATGGGGATACCTGCCTTTTCTATTTCTTTTGCCATCGTTGCACCGCAACGAGTACAGGTTCCTCAGGTTGCCACCAAAAGAACTCCATCGACACCCGCTTCCTTGAGTTCCGCTGCTATTTCTCTACCAAACTTGGCAGCATACGCCTGCGTAGTCCCCGTCCCAACGGTCACGTAGTAGTAGTCGTGAAGTTTGCCAATTTTGCCTTCCTTTTCGTAAGCCCTCATGGCATCTACCGGCATGCCCCTATCAGGAACTTCGCATATAGCCTCTGGGTCATATCCTGCATGTATGGTCTTGAACTTGCCCTTGGGCAGATGGTCCAATCCAGCAATGTTGTACTTGCCCCACTTGGTTGCGGAGGCCGTCTGAATCCTGTCTGGGTTGTCGAAAGGAACTACACCACTGGACCCAACAAGAGCTATAGTTGCCTTGCTCAAGTCCTTTATAGGAGGAGCTACAGGAACTTTTTCCCTCTTGGGAATTGGCAATTCTGTTTTGAAAGGCTCGCCCTTGAGCTTCTTGAGAAGCATGTCCACCGCTCTGTCAGCAGCCTGTATCCCCTCAGGATGGAATATCTCCCTGCGAATTCCCCTTGGGAAATAACCTTCTATCTCCGCTGGTAGGAGTTCTTCATTTCTAGCTATCTTTTGTGCAAAGGAGGCCATTTTCTGCAGATCCTCCCTCATGAAAGTGGCCTTTCGCCCACCGCGGAAAATGTACACATCCTTGTGGAACATCTCTACCCCAGGGTTTTCCTCGTTCATCGAGGTGATAACCGGTACTCCGAAGGTCTCCTTTACTGCTTTACATACGGTTCCGCACCCTACACCGTAACGTCCCGCCATGAACGCAGGCCCAGCAAAGAAGATATCGAACTCTTGCCCCTTCAGCCAATCAATTATCTCTTTCAAAGCCTCTTCTGTGTTGCTTGCTATGTAGTTATCTCCACACACGATGGTATGAGTAACTTCCACGTCATCCATCATCTCGTTGAGCATTTTGGAACATCCCACTAACTCATCATGGAAGGTCGGCCTGTAATCCGCGGCATCTTCCCCTCCCACCTGACCGAAGAACTGGTTAATGTAATGGATTGCCTTCAACATAATTACATACCTCCCTAAAATTCCGCACAGGTCTTCTTGGAGAAGCCGCTGATGTGGTTAGAGCAGAAGTAGCCGTTATTCTCCATCCATACAGAACCGTCTTCCTCTATGCAGCCCTCCCAGCCTCCGGAGTTACCATCACGAGCTAAGGCCTCAAGTTCTCCTAGGACCACAGGCATAGGCTCCAAATGATAAAGTTCCGACACGTTTCCTGTGGTTACCAAGGCATCGGCCCTTTCATCCAAGGCCACCAATGGCTGAGACGCTCCGTCCCTTCCGGTGCACTCATCAGAAATCCCCACAGTTTTCACGCCTGCTTTCTCAAGCTCCACTATGGTCTGGATGTAGTCCACGTCTGGGTTACCATATCCTTCTTCACAGACAATGGCACCATCTGCACCTAGGTTGACAGCCATCTGCGCCACCATCTTCGCGCAACGCTCCTTCTCCTCCATCTTGGGGTTCAAGGTAGACATGATGACCCCTAAGAAATTGATGGTTTTCCCGTGCTCTTTCATAAGCCTATGAATGGTTGGGTGATTGCACCACTCGTATGTGGATATTTTCGAAGAAACTGGCATGAAGCTCCCCGAAACCACGGCGCCATCAAGTATCTCATTGGGATGCATGAAAGTAGGCAACATCCTGTTCCCGTCCCAGCCGTAGATTAACGTATTGTAGCCCAACTGTTCCATCTGAGTCTGAGGCTGGATAACGTACACTACCGAGGGAAGAGCCTGAACTTCGGCGGGCCTGCGGTTCACAGGAGGCAAATCGAACACCTCGACCTCATCGGGGGTAGCATCCTTGACACACTGGCCTATGTGCTCTGCAAGGCGCATTCCTGCCCAGCGTAAGGCTCTATTCTTTTTCTGCTGTTCGTGCCTTTCGAACTCTTCATCGGTATCGGCGACGAGGACAAGGTTTGGCATCATACCAAAAATACACTGGTTTTGATATTTACCTGACATATCTATCAGCCCATCTTGGAAACCACCCCAGTGCTCTCCAACCACTAACAAGCTGCAACCAGAGAGAACATGAGTCCTACCCATGCCCGCACGAGCTAGAGGGCTTGTAACGCCAGGGAAAATACCTGTTCCACCCTCTACCTTGCATCTGATCTCTAGAGCTTCCTTAACCGGACACAGTCTTACTCTGTCGCCAGGACGAACGATATGAAGGTCGGCGGATGTGATATGCTCGTCCTCCCTAACAATTTTCAAAGCTTCTTCTTTGTTCACCACAAGGACACCATTTTCCACCTTGGTTTCGTCGCCGAACACAATGTCCTTGATATAAAACTTACCCATCTCAAGCTTCATAAGCGAACCTCTCCTTTCGCATATAAAAAGCCGGGCCTCCTGCAAAAGCAACGGAGACACGGCTTGGAATCTATCATAGGGTATACTTACTGCCCTCCTCCCGCATTCTCTTTACAGCTTGGGCTAGAGCATCTGGATCCAAGACCATTTCCATCATGGCTATCTGCTCTTCCCATTTCGCGGGATCGGCCTCTTGTCTTATTTCCTCTTCAAAAATGTGATATACCGCAAGCCCCAACGGGACTCCTGCCAATGGACCTGCAAAGGTGGGATCTCCCTTGGTCACTGTCTCAGCGTAGATCTCCGCTCCTTCTGCATCACTGCTTCCGAGCACCACTACGACGTTCTCAGGACCGTATTTCTCTGCTGCATCCTTCACCCTCTGCTGGTTCTCCAGGTCCATTGCTCCGGCGGCGGTTCAGACGAAACACTCCGTCGCCGAAAACACGATCTCAGCGCCGCTGTCCCTAAGGACCTCTTCCATGGCGGGACCTGCCACTCCATCTCTTTCACCTAGAAGGAGTAGCTTCTTCCCTTCCAGCTTACCCATGTGGCAACACCTCCCCAGTTTGTTATTTTCGGCACAAACAATGAACTACGCATATGGAGTTTAAAAGAAAAAGGGGAGGACGCGCCATGAGGGAAAGATTTACCAGCAATCACAAAAAACGTTACAATCCTGTCGTACTGTGGCTCAGTTTAAATCTATTAAACCTTCACGAAGAGCAAAGCGGGTGAGTTCTGTTATGTTCTCACAACCCAGCTTATCCAGTATTCTCCTCCTATGGGTATCCACTGTGTTCTTGCTTATTCCTAGTTCTTCGGCTATGGCCTTAGAGTTGAGACCTTTCACCAAAAGCTTTAAAACTTCCGTCTCCCTGGCCGACAATTCTGGCACCACGGAGAACCCGGAAGTCTTGGATAGCCTCCTGAATTCTTCCACCAGTATCTTTGCCACAGGTGGACTCAAATATACCCCTCCGGCTGCCGCTACGCGAATGGCCTTCATGAGCTCCTCCGGCGCACTATCTTTCAATACGTAACCTGCAGCTTTTAACTTTACCATTTCAGCAACGAAACCCTTGTTGCAGTGCATGGATAACGCGACAATCGCTATTTGAGGATGCTTCTCCAATATTTTTCGAGCAGCTTGTATACCGTTCATGTCCGGCATGGTTATATCCATAACTATCACATCCGGAAGAAGCTCAAAGGCCATATGCACAGCTTCTAGCCCCGTATTTGCACTTCCGACTAATTTCATGTCCTTCTCCTTGCTTATAAGATCCTGAAGACCCGCCAAGAAGAGCTTGTGATCGTCTGCAAGGAAAACCCTTATCAATTTGTCAGCCATTTAGATAATCCTTCCTTTCCTAATGGGACCTCTATGTAAACTCCCGTACCCCTACCTGGCTCAGACAGCACTTTTATTTTACCCCCAAGGGGCAGAAGCCTTTCTTTTATGCTAAAGAGACCAAATCCCTTGCTTTTACCCCATTGGCTCATAGATTCAGGGGAAAAACCTCTTCCATTATCCTCTACTATTATCATTATCTTCTCCGACGTTCTGTGAACCCTTATATCGACAAAAGACGCCTCCGCGTGTTTTATAACGTTTACTAGGAGCTCCCGGGTCATCTCGTAAAGCAAAATACATATCCTCTCATCGACATCGTAATTACCTTGGCTTACCTGAAAAGAAAAATCAATACCGTTGTCTCTAAGAAGCTTTTCCGCCAACTCCTCTATTGCGGCATCAAGACCCACCTCATATAGAAGAGGTGAGGCTGTCTCAAAGGTAAGATTTCTGCTCTCCTCTAACAATCCTTCGACAGCAGCTTTAATATCCTCTAACTCGTCTAGATTGCCCTCTCCAAGCGTTCTAAGTCGGTTCAATATATCTATCAAGGCATATCCAATCCTGTCATGGATGCGCACAGCTATCTTGCGCCTAGTGTCCGCTTCCGCCAAAGAGAGCTTGGTCGCTAGCTCTCTAAGGTTTTGCCTGTATTCCAAAAGCACTCTCTCTTTTTCTTTGAGCTCAAGCTCTGCCTTTTTCCAATTGGTTCTATCAAGAAACAGGACTGCAACCTCATCTGAGAATAGGGGGAACGCTACGGCCTCAAGATACCGTCCCGTATCTTTGCTCCAGGCTTCGTGTCTTACGGACTTTCCGGTTTTTATTGTCTGCACGATGATGTCCATCCAACAATCTTCGGCATTGGGCCACACATCGCGGAATCTTTTGCCTACAACATCTTCTTTTTTTACTCCCATTACACGTTCATATGCAGGGTTGATGTCCATGAATTCCACATCACATCCTTCACCTTGAGAACAAATCACCTTATATCTGGCAAAAGGCTCCATGGCTCTTTCCACCAGAACATGGTAAAGAAGCTCTTCTCTAGACTTCCTGCTATCTTTCCTTTTGTCATTTGACCTATCCTTCTCGTTCAAAAACACCCCTCCCAAGTTTTCAAAACGGTTTTAAAAGCCAGGCATCAATCAATATACATATAATTCAGCAAAAGAAAAGTCCCAGCCCAATAGTATTGGACTAGGACTTTACGTCGTATTTAGATTTTGTTGTTTAACCCATCCGACGTTCCAAGAGACGCGAAAGCATGTATTCATCAGGTTTTGTGGATCCCGCCTTAAGAGTTGCTCCTTCTAATCTTCTGACCATTCCTTCTGTATTGATATATGTTCCAGAACGTTCCTGCCACGAAGGGGATGGAAGCACCACATGAGCTTTTCTTGTAAGAGAAGTCTCGAAAGCAGACTGCACTATAATAAATTCTGCTTTCCTCAAGTTGAACTCTAGCCTCTCATCCAAAGTCTCGTCGCAAGCAATCACGTACACCGCTTTTTCTATCTCTTTTCCTTCCCACAGAGGTATTCCTTCCCTCTCCAAACCTCTTGAGTTTACTCCATTTGCGAGCCCCACACATTTAATCTCAGGACAAAGCTCACGGATCCTACGTAGTTGTTGGGAATCTACTCCGCCTCCATAGAGGAGCACTGGGTTTGCCCCCTCCTGAAGCGCTGTCGTGACTTTCTCGTTCCAGTTTCTGTATCTTTTGGTAGCTCTTTTATCCACGTTTTTCCCTGCCGATCCTATCACGACAACCTCTGCTCCCCTGTTGAACGCCCTCTTCACAAATGAAGAAGCAACTTGACAATCTTTTTCTAGATTGATCCCCGCGACCACTACCACATCAGCAGCATCAATATCGGACAGGGTTGCGTTTCCTTCCGGAGCTCCAGAACCCTCTATCAGGTATCCATTCTGTCCAAAAAATGCTTTGAAGACCTTTGCCGCCTCGTTGGTTACCCTTGATGAAATCAATCCAATACAATGCTCCACGCCACCAAGCAGCTTGAGGTTTTCCAGAATATGACTTTCCGCCTCATCCCAATCTACCGGCACAAGTTGTCCATTCTTTCTTATCATTGGGTCTTTAATCTTTGGTCGATCCTCATAAAATGGTTCGAACCTACCTTTGACACAAAGAATCCCACTTGAGGGACCTTCATTCCATACTCCCTCTATTTTTGCAGGCACTCCGTCTCTCGAAAGAACGTCTATAGAACATCCTATGCTGCAAAACGTGCAAACGGTCCTCTTTCTGTCAAAATGTTCTTCCCTACCCACGTAGGCACTGTACTTGTCTGAAAGGGCACCCGTGGGACAAACCTGAAGGCACGTACCACATGACACACACGTTGATTGCTCAAACGGAAGGTCTAGATCCGCACAAACCATAAGGTCAGGCCCTCGATCCTTTACAGTCAAAACTGCATGTCCTGCGATCTCTTCACAAGCCCTTATGCATCTTCTACACAAAATGCACCTGTTCTGGTCGAAAAGAAAGTATTTTCGTCCTACATCAAGCTGAAATTTCCTCCAGTTAAAGCTATATCTTACGTGATCCAGACCGAATCTGTATGCCAGGCTCTGCAGCTTGCAGTCACCGCTCTTCTCACAGAACATGCATAAGTGATTTCTTTCGGAGAACAAAAGTTCAAGTATGGACTTCTTGAGGGACACCAGCTCTTGATCCTCCGTGATCACCACCATTCCTTCCTTAGCCTCGGTAGTACAAGCAGGAAGAAAAGTTTTGGCACCTTCAACCCTTACCAGGCACATTCTGCATGAACCTCGCGAGGTAAGGCCTTCGAGGTGGCACAAGGTCGGTATATATATCCCTTTTTCCTGACAGACCTCAAGAATGGTCTTACCCTCTAGCGTCTCCATCCTGCGGCCATTTATCATGATTTCTATGGTTCTTGCCATAACTATCCCCCCTCATTCGGCCTCCTCAAGGTCGCAGCGCAGACATCGCCTTGCTTCCAGGATTGCCACTTGTTCATTAGGAAAGCCTAGCTCCACCTCCCTGAAGTCCTGCACTCGGGCCTCAGGCGAAACTATGGATGCTCTCATCCTTGGCCTATTGCCGTCCTCTTCACTCATTTCATACTTCATCGGCTCCGGCCGCTCTGGAGGTGTGGGCACTTCGTGTAAAGGCAGCCCTCTCAAGAACCTGTGAATGGCCCTTGCTGCTTTATTTGCTTGGCCTACTGCCTGCACCACGCTGGCGGGGCCTGAAACAGCATCGCCAACGGCAAAAACCCCTTCAAGGGATGTCATATAAGTTCTTGGATCTACCTTTATGGTTCCATCCTTATTGGTAGCTATACCCTCTTTTGACAAAAGCTCCCACTCTACTTTCTGACCTATGGCACACACCACCATGTCAGCTTCCAGTAAGAAATGGCTTCCTTCAATGGGGAAGGGTCTTTTCCTGGCAGAGGAATCGAACCTTGCCCTTCCATCCTTATCTGTAAGGGCAAGGCGAACACACTTAACCCCCACGATCTTTCCACCACTACCAACGAACTCGACGGGCATGGTCAAGCAATGAAACTTAACCTTTTCTTCCTCCAAAACGCTGCGCCTTCCCCTCCACCGCCGGGTACCCATACTGATGGAGACGCCTTCTTCCTCGGCCGCCATTATTTCCTCCTCCAGCGCAGGCATATCCTTCCTTTCTCTTCTATACACAAGATGAACCTCTTCAGCTCCAAGGCGAAGCAGTGATCGGGAAGCGTCCATGGCGACATTACCTCCGCCTATGACCACCACTTTCTTTCCCTTTACGAAGGACATGTCCTCACCAAGGTTCATGGCCTTAAGCAACTCCATGCCTGTGGTTACACCCAAAAGGTCCTTCCCTGGAATGTTGGGTTTGTAGCACCCCTGGGCTCCTATGGACAGCAAAACCGCTTGGTGGTCCTTCATCAAATCCTTTATTGAAACGTCCTTTCCAAAGGCAACTTTAGTTTTGACCTCGACCTTTCCTGTGCTTAGGATGGATTCGATCTCCTTATCCAGCACCTCTCTGGGTAGACGGTAGGAAGGTATGCCTATCCTCATCATTCCTCCCAAAACGGGCAAAGCTTCGAAAATCGTAGACTTATATCCGAGCTGTGCAAGCCTCAACGCAGCAGTAAGCCCTCCTGGCCCTCCACCTACGATGGCCACCTTCTCTTTTTTGTCCTCTTCCAGCTGTTCTGGGACCCATCTGCCTGTTGAGTGGTCAGCCATGAACCTCTTCAGGTCTCTTATCGCCACGGGTTCGTCCAGCTCCCCCCTGCGACATTTGTCCTCACAAAAAGCAGGACACACCCTACCGCAGACGGAAACGAAAGGATTGGACTGTCTATGAATGCGAGCTGCTTCATCGTATTTGCCCTCCGCTATTTTTGAAATATAAATGGGGACCTTGACCTCCGCCGGGCAGGCGCTTTGGCAGGGCGAAGCCGATAGCTTGGAACACACACCAGCTGGACACCTTTTATCGACGATATGAGCTTCGTACTCATCACGGAAAAATCTCAGGGTGGCCAAAACGGGATTTGGAGTACCCTGTCCAAGGGCACATAAAGAACCCTCCTTCATGGTCCTGGATATATCCTCGATCATTACCAGATCTTCCATTTTGCCTTCCCCTCGGGTAATCCTTTCGAGGATCTCCAGGAGTTTTTTGCCTCCTACCCGGCACGGCGTGCACTGCCCGCAAGATTCTGCCACAGAAAACTGAAGGAAAAACCGTGCCAACTCAACCATACATGTCGTCTCATCTACAACTATCATTCCTCCAGAACCCATTAAAGCCCCGGCGGAGACGAGAGAATCAAAATCCACTGGAAGGTTCAAAAATTCGCTGGACAGACACCCCCCCAAAGGGCCACCAGTCTGAACTGCTTTGAATTTACGATCCTTGTTGATACCTCCACCTATGTCGAAAACTATCTCCCCCAAAGTAGTACCCATTGGGATCTCAAGCAATCCTGTGTTCTTCACCTTCCCTGTCAAGGCAAAGACTGCCGTGCCTGGGCTATCTTTAGTTCCAATGCTAGAAAACCACTCTGCGCCTTTTTGGATTATCTGGGCTACCGCCGCGTAGCTTTTAACGTTGTTGATGTTCGTGGGCTTACCCCAAAGTCCTCTCTCTGCAGGAAATGGAGGTCTTGGTCGGGGTTCTCCTCTTTTACCCTCTATGGAGGCTATCAATGCCGTCTCCTCTCCACACACGAAGGCTCCAGCTCCCTCTTTTACTTCTATATCGAAGCTGAAGTCAGACCCCAATATATTCTTGCCCAAGCATCCCATCCTTTTTCCTTGCTCTATAGCAATGTTCAACCTCTTGATGGCCAAGGGGTACTCGGCCCTGCAGTATATGAAACCCTTTTGGGCTCCTATGGCGTATCCTGCTATTATCATTCCCTCCAGCACCGAGTGGGGATCCCCTTCAAGGATGCTTCTGTCCATGAATGCTCCTGGATCTCCTTCATCGGCGTTGCAGATGACATACTTTGGGTTCCCAGGAGCGTTCCTGGCAAACTGCCACTTGAGGCCTGTTGGGAAGCCCCCACCACCTCTTCCCCTTAGTCCTGAGCGTTTTATCTCCTCTATTACACTCTCCGGATCCATCTCAAATAAAGCCTTGGTTAACCCCTGGTAGCCTCCTCTACCTATATACTCCTCTATACATTCTGGATTTATAACTCCGCAGTTTCTGAGGATTATCCTTTGCTGGTTACGATAAAAAGGAATGCTATGATATTCAGGGATAAGCTCTCCAGAGGCAGGGTCATTGAACAAAAGCCTTTCTATCACTGTCCCCTTTTTCAGCGTCTTTTCCACTATCTCTGGCACATCATCCCTCTTAACGTGGCAGTATAATATGTCCTCCGGATAGATAACCATTATGGGACCTATGGAACACAACCCGTGGCACCCTGAAAAGGTCACCAGCACCTCATCCTGAAGGTTGTGCTTCTGTACCTCTTGTTGCATGGCCTCCAATATCTCACTTGAACCACCAGAAGTGCAGCTAGTTCCTCTACAACACAGTACATGGGATCTGTACAGTCTCTGGGCCATCACGATCTCCCCTTTGGCAGGCAATTCGCATATCTTCTGTCTGCTTTAGACAGAGTTGGCGCCATGTCCTGACTTATCAAATGCTCCCACATCACCTTTTTACCCATGATATGCTTTCTAATAATTTCCTTGGCTAAATTCTCTGTAACTCTTCCGTACCTTGTAACACCCAATGGGGGCATCGTTACCTCCACCACTGGCTGAAGCTCTTCAGGCCCATCCCAAATCCCCAAGCTCACTCTTATGGCTATCTCTTTTCTCTCCATTTGATCTATGAAAACCCGGGCTATACGTCTGGCCTGTTCGAAACCCCTCTCAGAGTTAGCAAAAACTTTCACCTTTAGGGGGCTTTCCTCTCTGATGATGATTGCCTTTCGGGCCTTGTGAAACAATTTATTCAAATCCATGGGGGTTTTTAGTCTACAAACCATTCTCATCACCTCTTATTCGAGGTTTTCCAAAATTTTTTTCATCTTATCCACCGAAAGCTCTCCGTACACCCTTCCATCCACCATGGCCACTGGGGCTAGACCACAAGAGCCAAGGCAGTAAACAACTTCGTAAGTAAATTTAAGATCCTCTGTGGTCTCTCCAGGTCCTATCCCCAACTCTTCACGCAAGAACCTACCTACCCTAACTCCCCCTTTCACATGACACGCCGTCCCGTCGCACTGCTGTATTATGTGTCTCCCCCTGGGCGTCAAGTGAAACTGAGCATAAAATGTGGCTACACCAAAGACCTTTCCATAAGGCAGCTTGAGCATTTCTGCAGTTCTTTTCAATAAATCCTTGGGCAAATAGCCATACTCCACCTGTACTTGCTGAAGGATCTTGATCAGTCCCCAACCTTCTCTTTGACCCATTTTGACGATTTTTTTAAGGGGCTTCAGGTCAGAAATCTTATCTTCCGCTTCGATTTCTGTTTTCAACGGGACCACCTCCATAAAACTTGCAGACTTTATCCTTTTATATGGATACTTTATTAGTATCATATTTTTAAAATTTTGCAAATTGTTTTAGTGGTCGTGGGCCGCAGGGATATAAGTACAATCTAGTAAAATATTTTTTGCAAAAAGCTCCTCGCCCTATTGACAAACCCCAAAAACTTGAATAAACTTTAGGTCAATCAAACGAGTGGTATGAACCAAATAACGCAAAGGCGATGAAGTGGGGCGCTTTAGCACACCAGGATTCCACAGAGAGAGTTCCTCATCGGCTGAGAGGGAACTCGGATCCGTGCGAAAGCCCAAAACCCATGGAGCTGGGACGGAAAGGGGATATCATCCCTGGAGTACGTCGCCCGGGTGGACTCCGTCAAAGGTCCCAGAGAGGAATGCCACAGGCATTCAATTAGGGTGGTACCGCGGGCTAACAAATAGGCTCGTCCCTTAGGGGACGGGCCTATTTTTATTTTGACCTACAAGCAAAAGGAGGAGATGAACATGCAAGGAAATTGTGTAATTTGCGACGGAAACATCTTGTTGGATGAGAACATCATAGTGGGAGAAATAGTCTGCTGTCCTGATTGTGGCACCGAATTGGAGGTACTCTCCGTGGAGCCGCTGGAATTGGCAGAAGCTCCAGAAGTGGAGGAAGATTGGGGTGAATAACGGACGCGTAAGGATCCTGTTCACGAGACTCAGGACCGAGGAAAAGCTCTTGGCAGAGAGGGCAGAAAGGTTGGGGGTCCCGTACTCGCTGGAAAACATAAGAGACCTTTCTCTACCCATGGATTACAACGAGGAGGATATATTTATATGTAGGTGCATCAGCCACTTCCAAAACCTTGCCATTGCGAGGATGCTGGAGAGTTATGGATTAAGAACCATAAACCCCTCCGGGATAATGAGCTTATGTGGTGACAAAATAGCTACAAGCTCCGTTCTCACTAGGCACAACATTCCTCAGCCGAGGTACCGCGTCGCCTTCTCCGCTGAAGGAGCCTTGGCTGCAGCAAGAGAAATAGGTTTTCCCGTAGTGTTCAAACCATCAACCGGCAGTTGGGGAAGGTTGATAGCCAAAGCGCAAGACGAAGAAACAGCCCAGTCCATAATAGAACACAAGGAACACTTGGGAGCATTGCATCACGTGTTCTATATCCAAGAGTACGTAGAAAAGCCAGGTTTCGACATCAGAGCTTTCGTGCTTGGTGGAGAACCTCTATGCGCCATAAGCAGAAGATCCGCTCATTGGATAACCAACACAGCCCGAGGTGCATCGGCTGAAAACTATCCAATAGATCAGGATATGGATGCCCTTTTGAGGCGAGTATATGAGGCCATCCCTGCAGACTTCATGGCTGTGGACATTTTCATCACCGAGCAGGGCTATTTGGTAAACGAAGTAAACGACAGTGCTGAATTCCGCAACTCCATAGAAACAACCGGCTGCGATATTCCTGCCAAGGTCATTCAGTATGCCCAGGATATAAAAATAAAGCGCACCAAATGCGGAATAAAAAAGGACAAGCGCGCACCCTATAAAGGAAGCGGGTTGGATGAACATACAGAATCTTAATTAACACGTCAAAGTGGCAACTTAAAAAATCCAACCCGCAGGAGATAACCTGCGGGTTTTTTATTTCCTGAGGAAAGGGAGATGACAATGCATCAGAATCAAAAATTTAAAGCTGTAATACTAGGTGCCGCAGGCATGACTGGAGGAGAACTCCTACGCATACTGGCCAGGCACAGTCAGATTTCCGTAACAGCAGCGATATCCAAGAGCAAGAGGGGGACCCCCATCGGGGTTACTCATCCCCATCTCAGGTCATACTTCCAAGGCATGAATTTCGTCTCTTACGACGAAGCTCCTATAAATGAGGCGGACATAGCCTTTGTAGCACTCCCCCACGGCTCGTCCGCCAACGAGGTGGCCAAGCTCCTTGAAGCGGGGCTAAAGGTCGTGGACCTATCTGCCGACTTCAGGCTCAACGACCCAGAGGTCTATAGGCATTGGTATGGCTTGGATCACCCAAGACCGGACCTCCTAGAGAGCGCCGCATACGGCCTGCCAGAGCTTAACCGTGGCAAAATCATCTCGGCGAACCTCACCTCGGGTGTAGGATGTAACGCTACTGCGTCCATATTGGCAATCCTCCCCTTGGCAAGGGCGGGCCTCATAGAGTCCGTCCACCTGGACGTAAGGGCTGGGTCTTCAGAGGCGGGAGCAAGGCCTTCTACAGGAAGTCATCATCCTTTCCGAAGCCGGTCCGCTAGAATCGTCGAACCCTTCAGCCATCGTCACCTTGCAGAAGTTTCCCAGGAGCTAGAACTGCCACTGGAGAAACTTTCCATGCGGCTTTCTACCATGGAAGCGGTAAGGGGCGTTCAGGCCTGCGCAGACGTGACGTTGAACACGAAACTCTCAGAGAAGGAGTTATGGAAAATATATAGAACTACTTATTCTGTGGAGCCATTCGTGGAGCTATGTCCAGCAAGGCCTTCACACCTTCGCTTCCCGGACCCCAAGCTCGTATGGGGGAGCAATAAGGCTCTAGTCGGGTTTGCTCTAAAAGACGACATCCACTGTCTGGTTGTTTCGGCCATCGACAACCTAATGAAAGGGGCTGCAGGCAGCGCTGTACAGTCGGCAAACCTAATGCTTGGCATACCTGAGACCGAAGGGCTCGAAATGCAGCCCGTTTATCCAGCTTAATAGGAGGGATAATCCATGTTGGACGGAGTAGTAAAAATTGGAGGAGCAAAAGGCAATAATCACGACAATACTCTTTTGGACCTCGCTGGTAGGGTCAAAAGAGGTGAAAGATGGGTGCTATGCCATGGTGTAAGCGGGGCAATGGATGCCCTTTGCAGCGCAGCGGGATTGGAGCCCAGGTATGTAGTTAGCCCATCAGGCTACAGAAGCCGATTCGTCACCGACAGAGAGATGGTCTTGTTTGAGAAGGCATCCTTTTCAGAGACTGCCAAAATATGCTCTTTCCTTGGAGCCATGGGGGTTCCAACTGTGCCAATCAATCCGATGAACGGCACTTTAGTCCTCGGTAAAGTAAAAGATGTAATAAGAGCTCTAGAGGGAAACCGAACCATATTACTGAGAGGCAATCGAAGCGGAAAGATAACCAGAATCGACAACGACGGGATCCATGCCATTATAGAACGAGGATTTTTGCCTGTTTTTCCTCCTCTGGCCAGGGACGAAAGCGTGCCAAGGTACATTAATATCGATGGCGACCGATTGGCCGGTAGCATAGCAGCATCATGCAATGCACGCACTTTGGTGCTTCTGACGAACACCCCTGGACTGCTCGAAAATGTAGATGATCCAGACTCACTAATAAAGGACATCTCCCTAGACGAGTGGCATGTAGCTGAAAACGCAGCGAAGGGAAACATGAAAAGGAAACTCTTGGCATGCAAGGAAGCCCTTGAAGGAGGGCTGCAGGAAGCTGTAATCGCTGACAGCAGAATTGAACTCCCAATTACCAACGCCATATCAGGAGGGGGGACTCACCTTTGGAGAGCCAAATCTACGGAAATCGCGGTCTAACTCTGACTAGGGGAAGTGGAACAGAGATATACGACAAAGACGGCAACAGGTACTTGGACTTTTTCATGGGACATGGTGCTGCCCTTTTCGGACATAACCATCCAGCCTTGGTGAAGGCGCTTAAGGACGCTTCCGAAAGGCCCTGGACCATAGGAGGAGGCTTTGAAAGCGAGGAAAGGAAGAAAGCCTGCGAGGCTTTAAGCTTTTTTCTCCCGGACTACAGAATTTATTGGGCCAACAGCGGCGCTGAGGCAATAGAAAGCGCGCTGAAGATATGTGCCTTAAACAGACCCAAAAGATCTAAAGTATTGGCTCTTAGAAGAGGGTTTCACGGCAGGACCTTGGGAGCGTTGAGTTTGACCTTTAACCCCAAGTACCGCTCAAACTTTACTTCATTCTTATTCAACGTAGAACACTACGCCCCTCAAGATCTACCTCCTAAAATAGATGAAGATACTTTAGCTGTGTTCGTAGAGCCAATCCAAGGCGAGGGAGGAGTTTACCCTCTTGACGCTTCCCTTGGAGAAGCTATATCGGAACAATGCAGAAAGACGAAAGCACTGCTCGTCGCCGATGAAATCCAAACAGGTTTTGGCAGGTGCGGGGAAATATCCATAAGCTCCACTTATGGCCTGAACCCTGACATAATATGCCTTTCAAAGGGCGTAGCAGGCGGTCTGCCTGTGGGATTAACTCTATGGAGGAAAGAACTTTCCGACTTCGTTCCCCAAAGCCACGGCTCCACTGCCGGTGGTAACCCCTTGGTATGTTCCGTCGCCTTTGCCGCGATACAGCTTTTGAAAGAAGAAAAATATCCAAAGCAAGCATCGGAAAAGGGCGAATATTTTCGCTTCCTGTTATCGTCCATAAAAAATCCCTTGATCGAGGAAATAAGAGGCCAAGGGCTCCTTGTAGGTGTGCAGTTGAGATGCAAGGCCTCTTCAATAATAAAGGACCTGCAGAGCAAAGGTTTGCTCGCCCTTCCCGCTGGGCCTACTGTCCTGCGCTTCATGCCGCCGTTCGTGGCAGAAAAAGAGCATTTTGAAGAAGCCACATCCATCTTGGAGGAGGTGCTGGCAAACCATGCATGAACTGGAGAAAAAAGCAATAGAACTACTGGCAGCCATAGTAAAGATCTCTAGCATCAGCGGTCACGAAAAGGATGCTTCCAATGCCCTTTCTGCCAGCCTTCCCGCCTTTGGATGGGAAAAATCCTACGTAGACGAAATGGGCAACGTGGTTGCTCACAGGGGGGAAGGAGAAAAGGAATTGATACTATTGGGACACATAGACACCGTACCTGGGGGCCCTCCCTTTTCCATGAGTGAAGGATGTTTAATAGGAAGAGGAGCAGTAGACGCCAAAGGCCCACTATGCGCTATGGCCGTTGCGGGAGGTTCTTGCACTCTCCCCGAAGGTTGGACCATAACCTTGATAGGCGCGACAGGAGAAGAAGAAGACTCTCGAGGCGCTAAATTCCGGCTAAATCTTCACTCTCCACAAGGGTGCATAATTGGAGAACCAACGGGAACCTGTGGGATAGCCACCTCCTACAGAGGAAGAATCCTCACCAGGATATGCTCAAGGGATGAAGGGGCTCACCGCTCTTGGAGTTCGGGCCCCATGACCAAGGTGATCCTTACCGTAGCAAAAATAATCGAAACCCTCTCTCCTAAAACCCAGAATCAAGACAGAGAATCTATTGCCAACATTTCAAGCAGCGTGACCTACATGAAGGGCGAGGAAAGTCACGGAAGGACCGCTGAAGTTCTTCTGGATGTAAGGGTTCCGCCATGTAAACTCCTGGATGACGTAGCCAGGCAAATAGAATCCATCTGTTCTTACTTCGATGTAGACTTTTCTTTCGTCGATATGGCTAGACCTCACCAAGTGGACAAAAACGACCCCATGGTGGTCGCACTCAGAAGGGCAATAAGGATCAACGGCTACAAACCTAGGCTCCTTGCAAAAAGCGGAACCAGTGATTTCAACACTGTGGCTCCATGGGGTTGCCCCATGGCCGTTTACGGCCCCGGGGATAGTTTATTGGAACACACAGAAGGAGAAAAAATAGATTTAAAAGAATATATTACAGCTATCAACATACTCAAAGATGGAATCCATTCATTCTTGGAGATGAAATAAAACGCGACCACAACATTTTGAACGTGACAAAATGTATATACTATGATCTAATAATGCATAATAGCACTTAAATGTCAGAAACTGGATGGTTGTGACATGGATAAGATTTTAGCCTTCGTGACATACGTTATAATAGTGTCCTTCACACCTGGCCCCAACAATCTGCTTGCCATGTCGTTTGCGGCAACTTTAGGATTTAAAGCGGCTACCAGGTACATGTTGGGGGTTTTCGTAGGTTTTTCGACCATCTTTTTATGCGCCTCATATTTGAATATTTTCTTGGAAAGGACCTTGCCTTTGGTATCTCCGTTTTTAAAGGTGCTAGGTGCTGGTTACGTCCTCTTTTTGGCTTACAAGATAATGACAGCAAACATGAATGAAGCAACGGTCAAGTCCTATATTTTGTGTAAATTTGTTTTGGTCTCTGGTAATGGTCTTATGCATTTTTCTTATTTTTTGTTAAAGGCAATAGATTTTAGGGCTTGATCTAGATTGCTGTTGTGAAAGATATTCATAGTACTCATCCATATCAAGGTACTTCCTTCCACCAGCCCACTTGTTGTCTATCTCAAGAAGAACTGCGCCAAGCAACCTTACTGCCGATTCCCTGCTTGGAAATATCCGTATAACCCTCTCCCTACGCCTTATCTCCTCATTCAATCTCTCCACACTGTTGGTCGTCCTCAGACGCTTACGATACTTCTCCGGCAAAGACAATATCGCCACAGCATCGTCAAATCCCTCTTCCAAAATCCTCATCGCCTTAGGAGCTTTTTCTTCGTATTCCTCTAAAACCCTCATCAACAACATCCTGGCTGTCCCCATATCCGGAGCATGCAAAATAGCCTGTATCCGAGTCTTGAGCTCCCCCTGAAGACCCTTAGGTGAAGCAGATAGTATGTTCCGTATAAAATGAGTTTGACACCTCTGCCAGCTTGACCCCTGAAAATTTCTCCTCAAAGCCTTTACTAATCCCTTGTGGTCGTCAGATACCACTAAATCCACACCTCTTAAACCTCTATCTTTCAACCAACCGAAAAAATCCCCCCAGCTCTCCTCTGATTCGCTATCTCCTACCACAAACCCCAAAACTTCTCGTATACCTTCTCTGTTCACACCCACACATATAAGCATGCTCCTATGTAAGACCCTGTTTTCTTCCCTCACCCTTATAACCAATGCATCTACAATCAGAAAGGGATACTCCTTATCCTTCAAAGACCTATCTCTCCACGCTTCTATAACTGGATCCAGCCTCCTGCATAATTCCGACACCAATGACTTGGATATCCTTACTCCACATAACTCCTCGGTTATCTCAGATACCTTACGGGTTGATACCCCATTTACTACCATCTCCATCAAAGCCAAAATAAAGGCCTGTTCGCTCCTCTGATATCTGCTGAAAAGCTCCGTAGAAAACTTGCCATTACGAAGCCTGGGCACCCTCAAAACAAGGCTCCCTACTCTCGTCGTAAGCCTGTGCGGGTATGTTCCGTTGCGATACCCTCGTCTTTCCTCTGTCCGCTCGTAAGCCTCTGCTCTCAATTGTTCCGTTGCCTGGGCTTGAAGAACTTGATTCAATACCGACTCCAATAACTTAGATACTCCAGAATCCTTACTGTCCGACAAAAATAACTGATGCAGTAATTCTGAGTCGATGGTAATATTGTACTGAGCCATTGCAAGGTCACCTCCGGTTTGGGTTTGTTTTTCCGCTTACCATTTTAAACCAGAGACCTTGCCTTGGCTCTTAATTTTACACAATTATATGGACGTAACTTGTGAAGCAACCCCCTCTTTAGAGAAGCTTTGCTCCTTCTATGCCGGAGCGACCATGCAGTTCTTAAATGTAAAGGGCATACTTTATGCCCTTACGGTGACATCTTCCTTCATCATTCCTTACTCGAAATCTTTACCCTTTATAACGGCTTCTGCTCTAGCTCTGGCGTTCGTGGCAGTCGCAGCCAACGCCCTGTGGGCTTTGGGGGGAACAGTTTTTCAAAAATTCCTCTCTAGACATCAAAGGATCTTCAAGGCAACCATGGGGGTGTTGCTGCTTTACGTAGCTTTTGCAATGGTCGGGTTAATATGAAAGTGGCAAGGCGTCAAGCCTTGCCACTTTCATGCATTTTTTACCCCAAAAGCTCCTTCATTTTAGACAGGCCTTCCCTTATATCTTCTACGCTTATTCCAGAGTAAGCAAGCCTTATGTAATACTGCTTCTCGTCCGGCAGAGGGGAGCCAAAGTGGTTTCTTGTCGTGAAGGATACTCCTGTTTCGTCCAAAATCTTTTTGCGGAACTCTTCAACCGTCTTCATCCCCAGGTTGTCCATTGCCTCAGTTACATTGGCGAAAAGATAGAAAGTGCTGTTGGGCCTGCTGACCCTTACACCCTTCATACTATTTAAAAGATCCACAGCTACGTCCCGTCTTTCCCTCAAGGTCTCCATCATAGAGTAAAATTCGTCCATGGGTCCCTTGAGGGCAGCCACTCCAGCCCACTGGACAAAATGAGCAGTACAAGACTCATCGTTGACATTGAACCTCGATATATGGCTTATAAGATCCTCTGGACCTATGGCTGCCCCTAGTCTCCAACCGGTCATGGCAAACTTCTTGGAGAAAGTGTAAAGGATAATGGTACGTTCGAACATGCCTGGGATACTTGCAATGCTCTTGCCCTCTCCGCTATAGAGAATATCGAAGTATGCCTCATCGCTCAACACCAGCAAGTCGTGCTTCAAGCAGAGCTCAGCCAGACGCTGCATTTCCGCTTCATCAGAGGAAGCGCTAGTGGGATTGTGATAGTTGTTGTAAATCAAGAGTTTCGTCTTGGGGGTTATCTGTTTTTCGATCGCCTCAAAATCCAGCGCAAAACCGTCCTCCACCTCAATAAAGCCATAAGGCTTGGGGACACCACCGTGGAAGCGTATCATGGACTCGTAAATGGGAAAACCTGGATTGGGATAAAGCACTTCATCTCCAGGGTTCATAAAAGCCATTATGAACTTGCCTATCACAGGTTTGCCTCCAGGCTGAACGCTGACGTTTGCGGCACCCAAATTCAACCCCCTGGCTTTACCTACGTCTTCTGCCAAAGCTTCTCTCAGTGGGGCTATACCAGGAGTGGGACAATACCCTGTTTTGCCATCCTCCAACGCCTTTAAAGCCGCCTCCCTTATGTGCCTAGGCGTAGGAATGTTGAGGTCCCCAAGATGAAAAGGGTAAACCTTGATACCCTTCGAAGCCATTTCCGCGGCTTCGGCGCCAACTGCAAAAGCTGTTTCTGTCCCTAGCTTGGACATCCTATCAGCCAGATACCTAGACATGCTTTATCCACCTCTTTTTATTTTTATAACTTCTTTTGCAGCCTGAACTATATTTTCGGCCTTCAAACCATAAGCCTTCATCAAAACATCTGGATCTCCCGACTGTCCAAAAGTATCTTGAACACCCACAAAGCGCATGGGCACGGGCACGTTTTGAGAGAGCACCTCAGCTACTGCACTACCGAATCCACCCATGACTTGGTGTTCCTCCGCCGTCACCACCGCTTTGGTCTTTTGTGCAGCCTTTATCAACGTTTCTTTATCGATGGGCTTAACTGTGTGGCAGTTTATAACCTGAGCCGAGATGCCCTCCTGGGCCAGTAATTCCGCCGCAATGAGCGCCTCGTAAACCATTACTCCACAGGCTACAACTGTAACGTCCTCGCCTTCCCTGTATATCTCAGCTTTACCTACCTGGAAGGGGGTCTCGGGAGTGGTTATTACAGGCACTTTCTCTCTTCCGAACCTTATCACTACCGGTCCTTCTATTTGGGCAGCAGCTATGGTTGCTTTCACTGTCTCATGATAGTCGCAGGGAACTATCACAGTAACGCCTGGAATAACCCTCGTGATGGCTATATCCTCCAAAGCCTGATGAGTTGCTCCGTCTGCTCCTACAGAGATCCCTCCATGTCCCGAACCCACTTTGACGTTCAAATTGCCGTAGGCAACCGTAGTTCTGAGCTGGTCCCATGCCCTGCCAGTACAGACAACACCATAAGTGCTTACAAAGGGTATTTTACCGGCAAGGGACAGTCCCGCTGCAAGACACATCATGTCCTGTTCCGCTATTCCAGTCTGTATGAACCTATCAGGATATGCATCCCTAAACAGATCCACCCGCAGGGAGGAGCTCAAGTCCGCCCCCAACACCACCACGCGCTCATCCATCTCTCCTAATTTGAGCAGCCCATCACCATATCCAAACCTAGTGGGGATCTGATCCACGTTTTCATATATGTTTTCAGCAAGTTTCATAGTCATTAGCAACACCCCCCGCAGAGCTCTTCCAACGCCAAGGCTGCCTGCTCTCTGTTAGGTGCCTTACCGTGCCATGCCGCGTTGTCCTCCATGAAGGACACACCTTTACCCTTAATGGTATGGGCTATTATCACAGTAGGCTTGAAATGAGTGTGTTTGAACCGCCTAAAGGCCGCAACTACCTCTTCTATATTGTGGCCGTCAACTTCCAGGACGTTCCAGCCAAAGGCTTTCCACTTATCCACAAGGGGTTCCATGTTCTTGACTTCACACGTCCAACCGTCGATCTGAAGGCAGTTATGGTCCACTATTCCACACAGGTTATCGAGCTTGTAGTGTGATGCCGTCATCGCTGCCTCCCAAATCTGTCCTTCGTTGAGCTCCCCATCTCCCATCAAGCAATACACATCGTTTCTTTTTCCATCCATCTTGAATCCCAAGGCTATCCCAGCCGCTATGGACAATCCTTGACCAAGACTTCCTGTGGATGCTTCCAAACCAGGAAGTTTCTTCCTGTCAGGGTGTCCTTGAAGCCTTGATCCGAACTTCCTCAAGGTGAGCAGTTCTTCCTTTGGGAAGTAACCAGCTTCGGCCAGGGCGGCGTAGACCACTGGACATGCATGGCCTTTCGAAAGAATTAACCTGTCCCTATCTGGCCACTGGGGGTTTTGAGGATCGTGCCTCATTACCTCGAAATACAATGCAGTAACTATCTCTACAGCCGACAAAGAACCTCCTGGATGCCCAGACCCCGCAGCTTCAAGCATTTTTATGATATCGCAGCGAATAGTTCGAGCGAGCTCTTGAAGCCGCTTTCTCTTACTCTCTTCCATTGTTTGACCTCCCTTATAGATATTTGTTTTATTCTTTCAAACCCATAAACTCACCAAAACCAAGTAACACATTTTATCCAACACGGCAAATTATCCAAGCCACATAAGAAGCAGGCCACCTGCCAAGACTGAACCAATCTGGCCTGCCACATTGGCGCCCACCGCGTGCATCAATACGAAATTTGAAGGATCCTCCTCTTTCGCCAACTTCTGAATAACCCTAGCCGACATGGGAAAAGCAGAAATCCCTGCCGCTCCCACCATGGGATTGATCTTGTTCTTCAAGAACAAATTGACGAACTTTGCGAAAAGCACTCCTGATGCTGTATCTAACACGAAAGCCACCAGGCCCAAGCCAATTATAACCAAAGTTTCCTTTCTAACGAAAAGGTCGCCCGTCATAGTTGCAGCGATGGAAAAACCAAGAAGGAGTGTAACTAGGTTGGCCAGCTCGTTCTGAGCTGCTTTTGCCAATCTTTCGAGCACTCCACATTCTTTTATCAAGTTGCCGAACATGAGAAACCCTATCAAGGAAACCGAAGCCGGAGCGACGATTCCAGCTATTATGGTAACGACTATGGGAAAAAGAACTCTCGTGCGATAAGAAATCTCCTTGTGGCAGTACTTCATTTTGATTTTTCTCTCGGCCCTTGTCGTCAAGGCCTTTATGACCGGAGGCTGTATCAGGGGGACTATGGCCATGTAGGTATAGGCCGCCACAGAGATGGGGCCGAGCAAATGAGAAGCAAACCTGTTGGCCACATAGATTGACGTAGGACCATCTGCAGCTCCTATTATGCCTATGGAAGCCGCCTCCTTGAAGTCGAAACCCAAAAGCAAGGCTATGCCTAGAGTGAGGAAAATACCTGCCTGGGCTGCCAGGCCAAACAAAAACATTACCGGTGAAGCTAAAAGGGGTGTAAAGTCTATCATTGCCCCTACTGCTATGAATATCAAAAGAGGGAACATTTCCGTAGCTATCCCCCAATTGAACAAAAGACTTATTGCCCCCTCATGAGGAATTCCATCAACCAATTGTGTTATGGCAGACGATAATGGAAGGTTTACCAGTATGGTTCCAAAACCCATAGGCAAAAGCAGGTTGGGTTCATACTCTTTCTTCACGGCGAACCACATCAGCAAGAAACCTACGCCTATCATTACAAGCTGCTTCCAAGTAAAACCTGCAGCCATCACAGAAAACCAGTCCACAATAATCCCTCCTAATCTCAAGAGGATCCCACAAAAAAAGACCCTCTGCATGGTACTCACCACGCCGAAGGTCTCGCTAGCACACAAAGATGCCGACAGAACCAGGCCTTTGGGCCGTGTTGGTGATTCTGTCTTTAAGCTACTCCCCTTTGGCTTTAAGAGATGCTTTGCAAACCAAAGTCCTTTTTTATCTTCTGTTACTGCTTATTTTATCAATATTTTCTGAGCATTGCCAACCATATCTATTTGAAATATTCCCTTACCATATACAATATTATGGGTTATTATATTTTAAATATCTGCAAGGAAGGTGAGGCAAAAGTGCACAAGCTCCAAGCGGTAGACCCCGAGATCTCCAAGTTGATTGCCCAAGAGATTTTAAGAGAAAGCACCACTATAGAACTGATAGCTTCGGAGAATTTCGTTCCAGAATGCATAATGGAAGCCCAAGGAAGCGTGTTGACCAACAAATATGCAGAAGGCTACCCGGGAAACAGGTACCACGGGGGATGCGAAGTTATAGACGAGATAGAGAGTTTGGCAATTGAAAGAGCCAAAGCTCTCTTCGGCGCTGAGCACGCAAACGTGCAACCCCACTCGGGCGTAAACGCTAATTTGGCCGCATATATGGCCCTTCTTGAACCCAAAGACACCATACTCTCCATGGATCTAGCGCATGGAGGACATCTCTCCCACGGCAGCAAAGTCAGCATAACTGGCAAATTCTACAACGCCGTATTTTATGGAGTGGATAAAACCACAGAACAGATAGACCTAGATCAGGTAAGGGATCTAGCTAAAGCTCACAACCCTAAACTTATAGTCGCCGGCTGCAGCGCTTACTCCCGCTTCATAGACTTCAAGGCTTTCAGGCAAATAGCCGACGAAGTAGGTGCCTTCCTCATGGTGGATATGTCTCACATTGCAGGGTTGGTAGCTGCAGGAGTTCATCCTTCCCCTGTCCCGTGGGCTGACGTAGTGACTAGCACCACGACCAAAACGCTCCGCGGGGCTCGAGGCGGCTTCATATTGTGTCGCAAGGAACACGCTTCAAAAATAGACAAGGCCATATTCCCCGGCACCCAAGGTGGCCCTATACTGCAGAACCTCCTTGCAAAGGCAGTGACCTTTAAACTTGCATCAACCGATGAGTTCATAAAATATGCCAAGCAAGTTCAAGCCAATGCCCGCAAGATGGCTTCCCTGCTCCAGGAAATGGGCCTTCGTATAGTCTCTGGAGGGACAGACAATCATCTTATGTTGGTAGATTTGCGGCCTTGGAACTTGACGGGCTCAGAAGCAGAGGAATACCTAGCAAAGGCTGGCATAACGGTGAACAAAAACATGATACCCTTTGATGACAAAAAACCCACTGTTACAAGTGGAATCAGGATAGGGACAGCGGCCGTCACATCAAGGGGCTTTCAAGAAAAAGAGATCGAGACCGTGGCCTCCATAATAGGAAAGGTTTTGAGAGAAAAGAACAAGGCCAATATGAATTCTTACAGAGAAATGGTAATAGATTTGTGCCTTAAGCACCCCCTTTATATGTCTCCTCAGGAGATCGCAGCGGCCTTGAAAAGTTAATTTGGGAGGGGCTTTAAGGCCCCTCCTCTTCATGTTATTGCAATAGAAAGGTCATTGGACCAAGAGAAGGGCAAATCTATCTGTAGACTCTTTTGTGTCCTTTTTGACAGATATCCCATACCCCAACATTTTGACCAGGGTGAACACTTCTATGCCAAAGGCCTCCATGGTGGGCCTTCTCATGTAGGGGAATCTGCACTCAACCACATTCCCTGCACAGGTACCACATAGATTGCAATTGTCGAAGGACAGCAAGAAAGCCTTTTCCATTCCTTCTACAAATATGGTCTTCTCTACCTTGAGAAGTTCCTTTTGATTCCTCACCACCCACTCTCGCATGCCATCCAGCGTGGAGTCGCAGAAAAGATGTATCAGAACTGCCTTCTCATATTCGGCCAGAAACCTACTGCACTCAGAGACTGAAGGAACGTTGGGAGGGCATGAAGCATTGCGCCCATAATCTGGACAGCCGTACATGCACTTGACTCTAACCCACTGAGATACTGGAACATCACTAGGACGGATCCATTTATAATCACTGAATCCATGCTCATGTAAAACTTTATCAACTAATGGTACTCTCTCTACAAAGATTGAGCCCTTCATATGAAAGCCTCCTTTATTGTCTTTTATGCTCTTTTTTCATCACCACGAGGCCAGTGGAGCTTGTAGGGTTTTATATCCAAAATGGGCGTCTTATCTATAGCCTCCAATGGATGAACAATAATCCCATCTTCCTTTAACTCTTTCAGCGTCACCACGTGCAAGCCTATGGGATTAGGCCTGTGGGGAGAGCGAGTCGCAAAGACTCCATGAAGTGGAACCGATCTGTCCCCTCTGGGGTGGACCTCCAACATCTTCCTATCCGCCAAGTGCAACCAACTCAAAATATATAGCACCTGCCCTGTTTTAAGCCTATACAGCCCCCTAAGGTACTCTTCATATATTTTTATCTTGACTGGTGGCAGCCAATCTTCCGCTTGTCGCGGAACATCACTACAAGACTTGAAGGGAGAACAAACCTCCCCTATGGGCACGAGCTTAAAATCCATAGCAACATACTCTTCCTTCACGTAATTTTCTGATCCTTGGGTAAACTTGCCTTAACCTAACTCAAATTTGCATCAAGAATTCAAGCAGCTCAAGAGCCTTGATAACTTGCAGATTGGACAAGGTTTATATACCATAACTATACGACACAATTAAAGATCTTAACAGGCGGTGCACCCTATGACATTGACTTTTTATCAGAAAATTTTGTGGCTTGTGATCGCAGGAGGAATAGGGGCCCTGTGCAGATATGGCCTATCCGGAGCGATTCAAAAGAACATGACCATTCTATTCCCCATGGGAACCTTTATGGTAAACATAATAGCCTGCTTCTTGGCAGGGGCCCTCTTCACCCTCTTTCAGGAAAAACTGGAGCTTGCGGGAGAAATTCGAACTATAATCTTCGTCGGATTTTTTGGAGCCTTTTCAACCTTTTCGACTTTCATGCTTGAAACCGCTCAACTTTTGCGAGATGATCAGCTCACATGGGCGATCGCCAACCTCCTTCTACAAAATGGAATAGGACTGTTGTCCATGTTATGCGGTATCATCGTAGGCAAGTTCATTTAATGGAGGTAAAAATATCATGGAGTTACCCCAAGAAGCTCAATTGCTGCGCATCTTCATTGGAGAAAGCGACAAATACAAGGGAAAACCTCTTTATGAAGCCATAGTAAACCGTGCGAAGGAACTTTCCATGGCAGGTGCCACCGTCCTAAGGGGCATACTAGGATTTGGCGCCCACAGCAGACTACATTCAGCAAAGATACTTAGGCTCTCTGAGGATTTGCCCGTAGTCATAGAGATAGTGGATACTCCAGAACGAATTCAAGCATTTTTGCCCCACCTGGATGAGATGATTACAGAAGGATTGGTCACCCTGGAAAAGGTACAAGTCCTCTATTACAGAAGGGGAGAGTAAGATCATTTCTTCGCCAACGGAAGCCACATGGTCACAACTAAGCCTCCATCAGGGGCATTTGCTGCCTCTATCCTTCCTCCATGATATTCCAAGGCTCTCTTGGCAATAGCTAGCCCCAATCCTACTCCACCTTTCTTTCTGTTCCTGGACGTCTCCACCCTGTAAAAAGGCTTGAACAATTTATCTATCTGATCTATAGGAACTCCCTCTCCCTGATCTCTTATGCTAACCCTTATCATGTAGTCATCGCCATCTTCTACTTTTATTTGGATCTGACCACCTACAGGAGTGTACCTTATGGCATTTCGTAAAACGTTCTCTATAGCACTTTTTAACATTTCCACTCGCATCGGAATAATTAATCGCTCAAACTGGGATCTAAAAAGGATCTCCTTACCGTCCTTTTCAGCCTCTATCCTGGAATCCTCTATAACTGATTTTACAAGCTTTATTAGGTCGTTTTCTGAAAACATCTTTTTCCCCATCTCCTGCTCAAGCCGAGAAACAGATAGGATATGACCTATCATTTCCCCTAAGGTTGAAGCCTCTCTCTCCACCCTATCCAGGAACCTCTGGTTGGATTCCGGCAAATCCTTACGGGCCAACTCCAAGGCAACCATAAGCCTGGCCAGCGGAGATCTAAGTTCATGGGACACATCGCGCAGGAGCCTGTTTTGTGCTTCCAAAAGTTCATTTACATAGGAGGTCATTTCATCGAAAGCCAGTCCCAATTGTCCTATTTCATCCTTACGCCTCTTGACGTCATCCCCTACCCTTACAGAAAAATTCCCTTCCGTAACGGCCTTTGCGACCTCGCTCAGTTGCAGTACGGGGCCTGTGATGTGCTTGGTCAGAACATATGCAAGAAGCATCACTGAGAACAAGAAACCGACAACGAGTATGAGAAGGGCCTTCGGGTTCCTTATGAAACCCGGAAACAGAGGCCTCTTAGGAAGGACTCCTATGAGAATATATTTTTTCCCATCTTCTGTCCTTATCTCCTTGAAGACAGCTACTAAGTCCCTCCTGTTGATCACCTCTCGACCGCTTTTTTTTGCTTCGAGCCACAAATCTCTTACCCTACCGGAGTGAGGGAAATTCCACAAAGGCCTCCCCTTTTCATCCAGTATGTGAATGAAAAAGCCAGTTTGATCGAATATTTTTTTGAGCTCATCTCTTAAGCTCAAAGGGCCTTCCTCTTGGTATATTTCAAGGCACCTGAGTCCATGACTCTCCAATGCAGCTGAAAGGATATCTTCCCTCCCAGTCAAGATTATTCCCTCTCTCGCCATAAAGATGGTAAGGGAGGCACTGACTGTTATGACCAAGAGCATACCGAAGAGAAACCACAAAAAAAGTTTTCTGAACATGTTCTAGCTCCTCAAGATTATCCACTGTCTTTCGGCAAAGTAAAAATGTACCCTTCGCCTCGCACGGTCTTTATTCTCTTTTGTCCGTCCTTGTAAGGTCCCAGTTTCTTCCTCAAATTGCTTATATGAACATCCACGCTTCTGTCAAAAGGAGAATAGCTTCTTTTAAGGACTTTCTGAACCAATTTTTGTCTGCTTACAAGTTTCCCAGCGGAACTTACCAGGAATTCTAAAAGCTCATATTCTGTAGATGTTAACTCTACCGGCATACCATTCAAAAGGACAGTCCTGGAGGAAGGGTAAAGTTTTAAGTCTCCTACAGATATTGTCTCTTCAGACGATCCTAGTTTATGATCCTTGGTCTCCTTCGCCCTTCTCAAAACCGCCCGTATGCGGGCCAACAGCTCTCTAGGGTTGAAAGGTTTAGGGACGTAATCGTCTGCGCCCAATTCCAGTCCAACTATCCTATCTACATCGTCTCCCTTTGCGGTAAGAATTATGACCGGAACGTTCGATTTCTTCCTCAAATTTTTCAAAACCTCAAGCCCGTCCATCCCAGGTAGCATTAGGTCTAAAATGATCATGTCATATAAATTGGAGAAGGACCTTTTCAGACCTTCTCCACCATCGTGAACCCATTCGACCTTCAAGCCTTCAGATTCAAAGTATTCATGCAGAAGCTCACAAAGCTCCACATCATCCTCTACTAGAAGAATCCTTCCCATTTTCAGCCGCCCTTCAAGAAAAACTAGCCATCCCTAAAGATCAAAAAAGTTCATGCCTCTAAAGTAATCCATGAGCTCTCTTTTCTGCCTAGGAGTAAGTTCTTTTTTAATATCCAGAATAGCCTTCTGCCATGCAAGAAGGTTTTCGGTCATTTCTTTGGATGCTGTTTTGCTCTCCAAACGCAGAGCATGCCAATCGGGTTTATCCTTCCATACAAGACGGAACATATTATCAAAACGGTTCCGCAAATTAGTGCGGTTCATCCGAACCTTTTCCGAGGTCTCATGCACAATGACTTTGATCTTGTCTTTTTGCCCGGGGGACAGATTCAACTTGCTCATGAAAAAGAAGTGCTCCATGCCATTTTTGTTGTTAAGATATTTCACTTTTACCTTTTTGTTACCCCATCCTGGACCATTCATACCTTCATCCAACTTAGCCTTGAGCATAACCCTCTGATTAGGAGTAAGTATGGAGTAAACTTTATGTAATTTCTTGTACCTTTCCAAAAGATGGGCCTCTATTCTTTCCCTTATCATTGAAGCTGTCTTTTTATCTACAGGCTTATCTATGATGGTTAGCTTAAGAACGTCCTCCATTACATTCTCACGTCCCCAAGAAACCTTCTTATCGTCAAACAATAGGTCCCACAGAGCACTTTTTTGTTCCTCCGTAAGGTTCAGTGAGTTTAAGATGAAAGGATCCATCACCCCCTCGGGCCCACCGGCAAAGGGCTTCCCATGGCTAGCTTTTTGTGCAAAAGCAAGGGACTGGCTATTTAAAAGTAACAGTGAAATCAACAACAATACACCTACAGTTTTTCTCATGATCTAACGCCTCCTCCAATATTCTCAAGGCACATTTTATACAGATGACCGTAAAGATGGCGTTCATTTTTATTAAGAATTGTAAAGACAGAGGCCCATTTGTGAAAGACAAGAGCTCAATAAAGCATTTTCATGTCCATTTTTTCGTAGCCATCAGGGATTTCGAAAAGAGAAGGGTCTACTTTGCCTATCACCACATCGTAGTAGGTTATGGTAACTGTGTCTTGAGGAGATTCAGAATAAATTTTCAAGGGGTAATTGAGTTTTTCAGATACCCATATAGTAGATTTGCCTGCATTCGGGTCGTGATAAGTGACCAGGTACTTTATACATGTAAAACCTTGAACTTTTTCCTTACCCAACTTTTTGACATCCGCCACGTCCGCCAGCTTGGTCTCTAAGGTCTCACTTTCGTCCAGGGTTACCTGCTGATTTTCCATTTCCATGTAAACTGACTGCTCCGGGAACAACACGTACATCACGTTATTTTCAGGATTAACTATTACCGATTGGACTCCCGTAGGTGTGTTGAGGTCCTGACGCATCCAGTTTCCCTTCACGTAGACATTGCCTGTCATCTCTCCTCCCTGCGCGCTGCTTATAGCCATGGATGCACTGAACTCGGCTGCCATCGAAGGTCCAGCAAGACAAACAACCATGAGAACTGATACAATCCCAAAAGCCAAGAAAGCTAATATCCTCTTTTTCATGACTCTCTCACCCTTTTCTCATCTCAAGTGATTATGGTTCATGTTTACATTTTTATATTATACTCCACAACTAAAACTTTTGCAGTTTAACGCATTTACAGAAAGGGGGGCTACCTATAGGTAACCCCCTTTCTCAATGTTTTCATTCATGACATGCTTATTAAAAGCTAAAAGGTCTTTTTCTTGGATCCTGTCCTCGAGCTTTTAACTGTCCTCCCAGAACCTCTTTTCTTGGGAGCTTTAGCAGTATGACTATCTTCTACTGGGTTTATTTTGGAAAATCCCCAACGGGCTAAATCCAACTCCCGTTTCCTCAAATTTTTTATAGCTAAAGGGGAAAGCTCTACATGCACACTTTGGCCCCTAATTTTAATTCCTGCGACCTCGGAGCTTCTTACTCCCAGGGCATTACAAAGGCATCCCAAAATTTTCCCCACGTTCCAGTCAACCGATGGGTTAAGCCCAATCTTTACCATCTTCGCGGTCGCCTTAGATTTATTCCAATGGGCATTACTAGATTTTCCATCGAAACTGGCACCTTTGCGAACCTTTTTAAGGTTATTTCTCTCTGTGTTAAGTTCGTTCCGAAGCTCATATCCACAGGGGGTGTCCTTGGCTACCTCCATAAGCAGTTTAGCCACCAAAAGTGTAGGGTCCGTTTCCTTCAAAAGCTCTTCTGCCCATTCCAGAAAATCTTCCGTAGGTGAATGGCCCTCCTCCATCAAGTCAAGCTGCTTCCTGTAGCGAGACATCACCAAAATCTCGCTTTTATCAGGCACATCAAGCCACTCGGCTTTTACCTTGGTTCTTTGTAGCATGACCTTGAATCTCTCTGCCTCTTTCAAATTCAAAATTACGACGTTTTCTCCCTTTTCGCCAGCCCTGCCAGTTCTACCACTTCTGTGGGTAAAGGTTTCCAGGTCATCTGGCAACCCCAGCTGGAACACTTTCTCAATGTAAGGAATATCCAGTCCCCTGGCTGCCACATTGGTGGCTACCAAAAGGTTGACCAAGCCCTCTCTAAAAAGCTTCAACGTGAGGTTTCTGTCCCTTTGAGACATGTCTCCGTGCAAACACCGAGTATTAAATCCCTCTTTTGACAATCTTGCAGCGATATCAGCGGTCTCAGCCTTAGTGCGGCAAAAAACCAAGGCCTTCGACGGATTCTCCCACAAAAGGGTGTTTATAAGGCCCTCTATTCTCTTGTCCCTAGGCACCCTATAAACCTTGTGGCTTATATCAGAATGGCGCCCCTCTTCTCCAACAGACAAGATTTGAGGATCTTTCAAGTATTTCCTTGCAAGGGCCTTTATCTCCTCAGGCATAGTGGCTGAAAAAAGCCAAATACGCTCTACCTGCGGGGCACTGTCCATGATAGACTCAAGTTCTTCTCGGAAACCCATATCCAGCATCTGGTCCCCTTCGTCCAAAACAATGGTTTCTAGTCCGGAGAGGTCCAACTTACCTCTTCTAAGATGATCCAAGACTCGTCCTGGAGTGCCTATCACCATGGATGCTCCGCACTTCAAGTCCCTGATCTGGGTAGCCATGTCCATTCCGCCAACGAGCACAGCCAAAGCAAGGTCCAATCTTCTCCCAACCCACCGGGCTTCCTTTGCCGTCTGCTGTGCAAGCTCCCTCGTCGGAGACAAAATCAAAACTTTAGGGGTACCATTGCTCCAAGTCCCTTCGTTCAAAAGGGGAAGCAAAAAAGCCAAGGTTTTGCCAGAACCTGTTTTAGACCTTACGATCATGTCACGGTCATGGTCATCCATAGCCATTACCTGCTCTTGGACAGGGGTGAAGGCAACAAACCCTTTCTCTTTCATAGCTGCCCTTAATTCTTCTCTCAGCACATCAAAATATTGCGTTTTCGCATTAATCATAGAATTAATCAATTCCTCCTAGTATTCTTTTCACATGAAAAGGGGCACCCTCTTTTGGGTGCCCCTTTTCATGCCTCCCAATGTTAACTAGGCTATTATCCTCTTTCCCATTTTTTTGTCAAGGAGAAAGCAAAATCACTTGGGGACATAAACGTACACACTACAGGGAGCATGGTAAACTACCTTCGCCGCCACGCTGCCGATAAAAAACCTTTGCAGGTCGGAAAGCCCCCTGTGGCCTATCATTATCATTGATGCGTCAATCTCCTTGGCATAGTCCAAAATGCTCTCATAAGGGACTCCGCTTCTCACTACAACGGTGACCGGCAGATCCTTTGAGACGTTCCCTCTTTTTGACGCTTCAGCCACTAATTGTTCGATCTTCTCTTTCACCTCTTCTTCCGAAGGCAGTAAATGAACTGGGTAGTGACTGTACCAAACAGTCTTCCCTTCGGACGGTTCTATCACATGTAGGACGAACAAAGATACGTCCTTTTCCTTTTCTGCGTATTTTAGGGCGTGCTCGAGGAGATCTATACTGGTTTGACTACCATCAACAGCAACAACTATCTTCTTCATTCAGTATCCCCTCCCTTTGCAAACAATACATCCTACTGATGTAATAATACATCTATATTTTAGCAAAGTAAATATTGACTTAAAATCCTCATCTCCGAGAAGTCACAGCCACTTTTTTATGTGAAGTCGCAACTCCTCCGATGTGACCCTCACAAGCTGCTCCCTGGGCAATTCTGAAAGTACGCTCCAGGCAAGGTCCAGAGATTTTGTTATATCCCTATCCTCTCGGTCCCCCTGGTTCAAGAACTCCCTTTCAAAGCGCTCCCCAAACTTCAGGGATGCCTTATCCTGCTCGTTTAGCTCCTCTGTACCAACTACGCTAGCCAAAGACCGCACTTCCTCCACCCTGCTTACAGAGGCAAACAACTGGCTTGCCACATTTGGGTGGTCATCCCGAGTAAAATCCCTGCCTATGGCGTCCTTCATCAGGCGAGAGAGACTAGCTATTACATCAATTGGGGGATAGATACCTTTGCCATCCAACTCCCTTGAAAGCACGATCTGCCCTTCCGTAATAAAACCTGTTAAATCTGGAATGGGATGAGTTATGTCATCGTTAGGCATGGTTAAGATAGGAAGCTGAGTCAAGCTTCCACCGCTGTCTTTGAGCACTCCCGCCCTCTCGTACAAAGAGGCTAGATCACTGTACATGTACCCGGGGTAACCTTTACGGCTCGGAACTTCCCCTTGGGCCACGCCAATCTCCCTGAGGGCTTCACAATAATTTGTCATATCGGTCATTATGACCAGCACGTGAAGGCCTAGGTCGAAAGCAAGATATTCCGCCGCGGTAAGAGCAAACCTGGGAGCAGCAACCCTTTCGATAACGGGATCATCAGCCAAATTCAAGAACGTCACTATGTTGTTGGTTCGACCCCTTTCCATAATGTTTCTCTCAAAGAAAGCTGCGTCGTCATGTTTTATCCCTATGCCTACGAAAACCACGGCAAAGTTCTCCGCCCCCAAAAGTCTTGACTGGGTAGCAATTTGAACGGCCAACCTGTTATGGGGCAGCCCATTACCAGAAAAAATAGGAAGCTTTTGTCCTCTGACCAAGGTGGTTAGAACGTCTATGACGGATATGCCTGTATGAATAAAATCCCTGGGATAGACCCTGGCCATAGGGTTTATGGGGCAACCATTAACATTGCGCACCACACTTCCGAACACGGGGCCACAACCATCCCTGGGCTCTCCAAGTCCGTTGAACGTGCGCCCTAATATAGATGGGGAGAGCGTCATAACAAGCTCCTTTCCTAAAAAGCGAACCCGAGAACTCTCAGGGACCAGATCCTCAGTGCCTGAAAAGACCTGAATCAGGGTAGCTCGCTCATCAAGCACCACGACTCTTCCTTTTCTGGTAACTTCATCAGGCCCTATCACCTCGACTATCTCACCATATCCTGCTCCCTTCACGTTTTCGACCAGGACAAACGGTCCGTTAATAGCTTTAACCCCGATATATTCAGCTACTGGCATATTAGCCCCTTCCTCTCGTAGCTTTTCTTTCGCTTCCCACCTTGTCCAGGAAAGCGTCAAGTTCTTTTTTCAGACCAGAGATCTCATTTGTTATCTCCTCTGAAGTCCTCTCCCTTATGTGGGTTATCTCAAGTACCGGTTTACCTCCCCTTATCAGGGAAAGAGGCACTCCTCTTTTCACGAGCTCAGAAGCCTTTTCGTAAAAATGAAGTATCAAGTCTAAAATGGCAAAACCCTTCTCAGGTGGGGAGTAAGCATCGTCGCTGAAAGCACTTTGCTGCAGGTATCCATTTTTAAGCAAAAAGGCCGTGAACGCTATCAGCTTCTGCTCATCAGGTAGTACGTCCTCACCCACAAGACGTATAACTTGTTGAATCTTCTCATCCTCCGCCAAAAGCTCCCTCACCCTGTCCCTGTACTCTCCCCACTTAGGATCCACGTGAGCAGCAAACCAGTCTTCCACTTCCCTGGCATACTCACTGTAAGACTCCAGCCAATTTATGGCAGGAAAATGTCTTGCCCCCGCCAGGCTCTTGTCCAATGCCCAAAAACACCTTATAAAGCGTTTAGTGTTTCGAGTAACAGGTTCGGTAAAATCTCCTCCTGGTGGGGATACTGCTCCTATTATCGTTATACTTCCTTCGTTCCCTCCCAACGTGATGACCCGACCAGCTCTTTCATAAAATTCAGCTAAGCGAGTAGGCAAATAAGCTGGGAAACCCTCTTCAGCAGGCACCTCCTCCAGCCTCCCAGATATCTCTCTGAGGGCCTCTGCCCAACGGCTGGTTGAATCGGCCATTAAAGCAACGTGGTAACCCATGTCTCGGAAATACTCCGCTATTGTTATTCCTGTGTATATTGAGGCCTCTCTAGCAGCAACAGGCATGTTTGACGTGTTGGCAATCAGAATGGTCCGTTCCATAAGGGGTCTTCCTGAACGAGGGTCTTTCAATTGAGGAAACTCCTCCAAAACCTGCGTCATCTCGTTTCCTCGCTCACCACAACCAATGTAAACAACCAAATGAGCATCGCTCCACTTGGCAAGCTGGTGCTGGGTAACCGTCTTACCCGTCCCGAAGCCTCCAGGGATCGCTGCCACTCCGCCTCGAGCTATGGGGAAAAGGCCGTCAATTATCCTCTGTCCCGTGACAAGTGGTTCGTTAGGCAAAAGCCTCTCCCTATAGGGGCGGGGTTTCCTTACAGGCCAAACTTGCACTACAGGCACATCAACCGTATTACCATATGGGTCCTTGATAGTCGCTACGATATCAGAAGCTGAAATGGTGCCTCCCTGGTGCACGAATGTTATTTCACCTTCCACATTCGGAGGAACCAATATTTTGTGCTCTAAGAGAGGAGTTTCCTGAACAGCGCCAAGCAACATGCCGCCTGAAACGGTCTCCCCCACCTCGACTAAAGGGGTGAAATCCCACATAGAATCTCTATTAACCATTACCGTCTTAACCCCACGAGAGAGCATGGCTCCTTCAAGTTCAAAAAGGGTGTCAAGGGGACGCCCTATGCCATCAAAGATCTTTCCTACAAGGCCGGGGCCCAGTTCAACGGAAAGAGACCTACCTGTGCCTATCACGGGCTCACCTAGATGAAGTCCTTGAGTATCCTCAAAGACCTGAATAAGGGCCTCTTCTCCCTCCATTCTTATTATCTCTCCCCAAAGGTTAAGCTTGCCAACGCGAACCATCTCCCTCATGCCAAAGGTTCGCATTGCCCTAGCCCTAACCACTGGACCGTTGACACTTACAATGGTGCCTAAGCTGTTCAAACCACACTCCCCCCTTGTCTACCCACTCAAATAAGGGGCAAAAGTCTATCTGCCAACGATGCTGACAATTCTTGGGCTTGTGCCTTCCAGTCCGCTCTGACAAAGCGCTTTTCATCCTCGGAATAAACCCAAACTCCCCCAAGTATGGGTGCAGGCTCTCCATCAAAGGAGACCTTCAAGTTGGGCAGTGACTTTCTGACCTCTTGGGCCACATGCTCACCCAAATGAGCATCCTGCGCTGACAAACGAATTTTTATGGCATTTACTCCCTCTAAAACAGAAATGGCATCCAACACCAGGCCAACAAGTATTTCCGGATACCTTGGGTCTTCCCTTAGATGGTTGAGTTTATCTTCCAGCAAAGTCGTTGCCTCTTTGAGAAGCTGGTTTTGTAGTCTAAGGAACTCCGTCTTCCGTTCCCTTTCAGCAGCCATAACCTGCCGTCTCCTGATGGACTCGGCTCTTTCCTCCGCTTCTTTGAGGATCAGGGCCTCTTCCTTTGCTATCTTCTCCATTTCTTCCTTTTCCACGGCCTCCGCTTCCTTTTTGGCCATTTCTATTATCTTGGCCCTCTCATGCTCGGCCTCCATTAAAATAAGTTCCTTTAGACCATTGAGTTTCTTATTCAGTAGCTCCTCACTGCTCATTCTATGTTCACCCCTAAAGCTTCTCGCACATAAGAGGTTAGAAAATCTGCCTCTCTCTTCATGCCATGACGATCTGGTATCTCTACAATCAGGGGGAGGCTGCCTTTCTCTCTAAGAAGTCTCACTTGTTCATAAGCCCATTCTGCAGCCTTCTCCGTAAAGATCAAAATACCTATATCGTGGTCTTTAATCGCTTCTTCAATAGCTAAATTCGCCTCATTCGGCCCCTTCACGACAACTCCGTCTACTCCTGCCAGGCGCATTCCAATCAAACTGTCCAGGTTGTCGCTTATCAAGAAGGCCCTCATCATCCTTCACCTTTCATATTTTGCCCAATATCAATAAGGCCACAATTACGCCGTATATGGCGATACCCTCAGCTAAGCCAAGATATATCAAAGTAGTACCCAACATTTCAGGCTTTTCTCCTATGACTCCTATGGCTGCTGCTCCAACCACCGCAACAGCTATACCTGCACCGATACAGGCAAGACCCGCTGCAACGGCAGCCCCAACGAAACCCATTCCAGCACCGGAGGACAAACCTCCTGCAGCGGCCAATGAGGCCTCAGGAAAAACTGCTAAAGTGCCCCCTAAAACAATAGAAGCAAACAATCCCATTAACACAAATCGTAGGATAACCTTTCGACTCCCCTCCAAGGTGGCCTTACGCAAGAAAAGCCCTGAAAAAATAGTTGCAACTGAGACCGAAACTAACACCCAAAAACCTGCCATATGGACATCCCCCCATTTTTTCAATCTATTTGATAGTCCGCCTAGTGTTACGAAGGAGATCCTTTCCTTCGAACGTAACCGGTCTGAAGGCTCTACCCTCACCACGGTAAAATTTCCCAAAAAATTCATAGTACTCCAAACGCAACGTCTGTATGAAGACGATCAATCCCTCAAGACCCACGATCAGCAAGTTACCAACAACCAGCAATGTCCCCTTTAATATCCATCCTCCCGGCAGGTTTCTTACCATATCTGAAAGCATCATTACAGCCAGGGATAAGCCCACGTGGTTTAATGCGAAGGCTGCAAGACGGACAAAAGAAGCCGTGTTGCTCATAAAGCTCAAAAGGTTATGAAAAACCTCGAAAACGTACAAGCCAAGTTTCTCTTTCTCCTTGGATCTCTCTCTGAGAACGACCCTTGCCAAGATGTCCCTAAGGAGAATCACCACAAATAAAAGGACCGGGAGGACCCAATAGACCCATTTAGGACCAGGCAGTACTATACCTTTCAAAGTCGCATAACCTAGGGCTGCAAGAGATAAATACAGGAAGGTACCTGCCAGACCTCGCCCATCGAAAAGCAGCCTCCCGAAATCTCTGGCCCTGTATTGGGTTATCATGTTCAGCGTCATTCCCAAGGTCATAATGGAAACCCCAATGCCAATAGAGAAAGCCAAGAGGTCTCCCAT
Organism: Thermovirga lienii DSM 17291; assembly: GCA_000233775.1. NCBI lineage: Bacteria > Thermotogati > Synergistota > Synergistia > Synergistales > Thermovirgaceae > Thermovirga > Thermovirga lienii. The sequence goes on from CP003096.1 coordinate 1,563,945, forward strand.
GTCCTCCATTGGAGAAATCCATAGAGGATGAATTATCCCTTCTACTCCAAAGACACTTCCATATAAGAACCCAAAAAGAACCGATGAAGCTCCTGCCGATTTGAGCACAATTCCCATGGAACGAGATGCCACTTTTCTCTTTTGGAGGAAAACGGCAATAAGAAAGAGCATCAGCCCATGGCCTACATCACCAAACATGAATCCAAAAAACAGGCAAAAAGTCACCGCCACGAAGAAAGATGGATCTATCTCTCCATAGCTGGGCAAACTGTAAAGTGCCACGATCTCTTGAAAAGCACTGACAAGGGGCAAATTCTTGAGCAATGTTGGTACTTTTATGCCTGAATAAGGCATTGCTTTTATCTCTTCTACATGCATGACCGTTTGGGGAGCCATTTTCTCCAGATCCGAACGGACCCTTTCTAATATATCCTCTGGGATCCAACCCGATAGGATATATAGGTCTTTCAGTTCTCCTCTACCGCGACACAACTCATACACCCTCTGCATGGTGTAAATGGAAGAATAAAGCTTCACAAAAAATTCTCTGTTTCGATCAAGTAATCTTGATGAAGCTTTCTCCAGGCCATTTATAGCTCTTTTAAGGTTATCGATCCTTTTGACTATAGAGTCCTCTGAATTTTCCCCTAATTCTTGCTGCAAATCCTCCATATGAAACCTTTTGCAGTAAAGGCTATCCAAAAGCTTCTGAGATCCTTCTGCATAACCGGGTACGGTAAGCCCTAAAAACCACGTGTTGCCTCCTCTTGAAAGCAAGGACTCTATGTATAACGGGGCCTCCTCTGATGAATCCAACAGCCTGCGGAAGTTTTCAGAACTGGTTTTTGCAAAAAGGGGGACTAAATACTTGGTATCGAAAAGATCCTTCAAGTTTAATCCCCGTTCCTTCAAAGCTCTCATTAGAAAGAGTAAAGCCTCTAGCTTCTCCAGCTTTTCGACGAGTTCCTCTTTCTTTGAAGACCAAAGCTCCAATCTGCGTACTGCACTGTTAACCTGCATGGAGGCTATCTCGAGGCTAAACCTGGGGGAGACCTGGATTGGCACTGGAATAGGAGGTTTTTCCCCTGCAGCTTGCCAAATGGAAGCAAGCTTTACCAAGAGCTCATCATAAGGGTTATCAGACGTAGAAGTTATCTTTGAGCGAATAGTCTTGTCCTTTAGAAGAATGTCAAGTGGCAGAGGCTGAAATCCGCCTGAAAGGACCATCAAACTGGCTACCTTTTCCATTTCCTTCGCCCTATCAGGGTAAGGGCCAACATTTTCACAACGGCCATTTAATCTCACCTTCCGGAATCAGGGGCCTAATTAGATAAAGGGCAGCCTGGCGCCGGTCATAATCGTACCGAACGTCCTCTATGATAGTGCAGAGATCACCTATCTCATACTCGAGCAGCGTAAGATAGGCCATCACAGTGGCAAAATCAACCCTGCCGGCCCTGAAGACTCTTCGGGCCGCCTCTCGGATAGCCCTTTTACAATCTCTTTCAAAGGAGATATCGCTTTTTGAGTAAGGGTGCTCAAACAAATTACCATAAACGGAAGTTTCTAGATTGCCCCAAAAATCATCAACATCGGATGATCTAGCCAAAGCCCTCAATGCGCTTCTGGTAAACTTGTAACGGCGGGGCAGAAGCTGCGCCAGTCGCTGCTCTGGTGTAAGGTCGTAAAACCTAAGACCTCTGTATATCCACATGACGTTTGTAAGATCCACGTACAAACCTATTATCTTCAATACAGATCGGCGCTCTAAGTATGGAAGGGCATAGGCTGCATCGAAAAGGTTTGTCATCGTTGTCGTATCTATAGCCATCTCAACGTGAAACATGTTTTCCTTTCCAGAGGCCAAACGCTTCAAGGGTTCTTTAAGAGGCTTTTCATAGATGGTTCCCTTCAACGCTTCGAAAGCATCGGAAAAATCCCTGCTTGACAGAAGCAAATCAAAGGGTAGGGAAGTATCTCCCAAAGAGAGCAACCACATCCTGAGGTTTTCCCTATTACCTCTCCTTGTCAGGAGATACCTGAGAGTTCTTTTAAGCGCCGAAGCTTCATACCTTTTTATCCACGCAACCAGGAAATGCTTATATTTTCCTCGCATGGTTCGTAGAAATGTTTTAGATTGCTCAAGGGGAATTATTTTTAAGCGGGATTCCAACTGTACCCTACCTTCATCTTCGGGACGAATAAACTTTACGGCATCCTTGTACCCCAAAGTTTTAGCAAGTTGTTCCAATATTTCAGGCACATCATCGCACATGAGGATCTGCCACATCTCCTCATCCTTGAGAAGCTTGGCGTATAAAACGTGGGAGAATACTCCCGCGGAGACTCGCTCTCCCAAAGAAAAGAAAGACACTATATCTCCCTTTCCTTGCTTTTCAATATTTTTGCTACATGCTCTTTGACCAAGGAATCCACGACCGCCTCCACTACCTCATTGAAACGTCGCCTGGCCCTCTGTCTCTCCATTTTTCCAACCTCCAAGATCTGCTTCGCTTCCTCCTCAGCGGCTGACCTTGCGCTTTCAATAATGGCTTTGGCCTTTTCCTTAGCTCCATTTAATCTCCGCTGCCGCTCCATTGCTATTTTCTCGTTGGCCGCCTTTTTTATTCTCTCTGCCTCGGCCTTGGCCTCTTCTACTTCTCTTGCGCCTTCACTCTCGGCACCAAGCAAGACCGCTAAAGCTTCCTGCAGTGAGGGCATGTTTACCCCTCCCTCTTAATCTTTTGTTTCTTCGCAGTCTTCATACGGACGAAGTCTTCTCGCTCGCTTTCCTCTAAAACGGAGGATATTTCTGAAATCGAAGCTTGGGTTAGGGGGATGACAACCTTCTCCAAAGCGTTTACACGCCTATTGGTACGTCTGACTTGAACGGCCAGCCTGTAAACGGCGTTCTCCACTTCCGCAAGTTGAGAGAGAATCGATCGAACTTTGCAAAAAGCAAGGTAGGCTTCATCCATGGAACTAGAGGTCTCCAGAAAAGAATATGCAGGGTTCGCTTTGGGCTCTAAGGGGTCCACTTCCGGAACTTCCACACCCATTACCGACCTCAGGCGTATGACGAAACGCCGCTCCTCTGGTATAGAATGGGCTATCTCCTCCACGGTCTCAACGCCTAAAGATATGTTTGCACGCTGAAGAGCAGAATAAGCCTCCTGAAAGACCTCTGCTACCTCTTTCTGAACTTTCCTGGCCTTAGCTATGGTGGAGCTTAACTCCAACATCAAAATTTGGCGCTTTTGCTCCAACAATGCATGCCCTTTTTGGGCCATTTTCAGCTTTTTTGCGAGCCTGAACAGATTTCCTCTCGTTGGAACAACCTTTACGGCCAAACAAGCTACCCCCTTATTTGGAGTTGCTTTTAATTTATTATACAACCATTATACAGCCAAAATTACCGCCAGAAAAGGTCGTCCAACTCTCTCGATCACCCCAAAAGGGGGTCTATTTATCGTTTTTCTTGAGTTTCTTATAATCTTCTATGCTCTCCAACAGGTGTTTTCGCATAAGGTGCCTTGCCTTTTCTGGCTCCCTGTTCGCTATATGCTCCACAATCTGTTTGTGGGCCTTTATCATCTTTTCCCAGATCTTTTCATCAAATTCCCAATATTTCTTTCTGTGTTCGTTGATCTCCGTTTTTATAGATCGTAGAAGCTTTAGAGCAAAATTATTTCCCGCTATCTCCGCTATAGCCTCATGAAAATCTGAATGAACCATCAGTTCTTCCTGATCTGAAGGATGATATTTGCCATTTGCTCTAGTGCTTTTTGCCACTATTTCTTCCAGTCTTCTTATATCTTCAGCCGTTGCCCTCTCAGCAGCCAGGTAAGCCAAGTCGCTTTCCAGCGCCGCTCTTACCTGCATAAGCTCTATCCATGCCCTTTCCTCATTCATGTAGTCGAAGAGTTCATAAGCCATTATTTTCCGCAGGGCTACAGGAGAGACAAAGGTTCCTTGGCCTGGCCTCGCCTCCAGGATACCCGACACCGCCAAGGATTTTGTTGCCTCCCTAACGCAGTTTCTGCCAACCTGGAATCTTTCAGCCAGCTCCATCTCGCTTGGGATCTTATCCCCAACCTTCCAAACTCCATTTTTTATAGCCAAGAGCATCTGTTCTGTTACTTCCTTATAAAGTGTCGATCTTTCAGCAGGTTTCAGCAAACCCATCACTCCTCACAACAAAAGGATGAACAACTATCAGCAAGATCTTATTTCACAAGCACAGTTTGTTTTTTGTATTCATTATACAAAAACAAACTGTTTGACACTCAGAATACTTAAGCTTATTATACCATCATGTAAATATCCTACATTAGGATGTTGTGTTAATCCCTCTAGAAACAAGGCAGACTCATCTGTCTGAACAATTATTATATAACATTTAAATGTTAGGAGGGGTCATCTTGTTGGAAAGCTCTGGATACACAGGTTTTCTTGGATGGGTAGAGAAAACCCAACGCTTTCTTTTGACTGTCTTAATGGTAGCCATAGCTGTTATGGTCTTCGCTCAGGTTATTTTGCGCTACGTCTTCAAAGCTCCTCTTATGGGCATCGAGGAGATGCTTCTTTTTCCTTCCGTTTGGCTTTACTTCATAGGAGCCATGAATGCTTCCCTTGAAAGAAGCCAAATAGTGGCTAGGGTCCTGGAGGTCTTCCTAAAGAAGGAAAAATCTGTCTATTTGGTAAGATCCATAGCCTCGGTCATATCCCTAATAGTTGCCATTTGGCTAACCTACTGGGGGTGGGATTTCCTCAAATATTCCTTGCGGGTTGGTAAGGTAAGTCCCACACTCTACATACCCACTATATACTCCGACGCAATGGTCTTCATAGCCCTCGTTGTAATTTCCTTTTACACCTTCCTGGAACTAGTTCACAACTTTGACCTCTTCAAAAAAGCACAATCCTCTGAAAGGAGAATCCTATCATGATGTCCACCGTAATAATTTCTCTTCTGGTCGTTGTTGCGTGCCTCACTTTGGGTGTGCCTCTGCCCTTCTGTTTCGGAGGTGGCCTCATGGTGATGAGCATCTTGGGCGGAGCAACAATGAAAGGCATGATGCTTTGGGGACTTGGACAGATCACAAACCCTGTCCTTTTATGCGTTCCTCTTTTTATCTTTGCAGGAACCCTTATGAGTGAAAGCGGCATAGCAAAGTACTGTAAGGGGCCACAAATTGCTTCCGTTTAATTAGTTGAAGGAGATGGTGGGAGTCCCAGGAGATGTTTTGAGCTCCCACCATTTTTAGTATAAAGGTGTTTACTTTGTCCAAGAGTATAGGGGGTATGGAAGTAGCGGCTTTAGAACTGACTAGTGAGAGTTCAAATATTTTTTCCTTTGGAGTTTTCCCGTTCATATCTCTGCCTCCATGAGATCGTTTTTGATTGTAATATTTTACCCAGCTTGCGGCAGAAGTCATAAAGACCTTTCGGGATGTTATGTGAGGTAGTGCAGGTATGTAGAATTCCTCATCATCGGTGCGATGACTTCGTTCCACAAAACCTTGGGCTTCTTTTTCTCCTTTTGGTATGGAGAGGAGAGTAACGCCTAAGGGTTCTAGGAATTTTTCCTGCAATATTTTTCTTTTTCTGCTTTCTTCAGATCCGCCGAATTCGCTCCCGTTGTCAGTTTGGAAGAACATTCTATGTCTGATGCCCAAAGCCCGCATGAGGAAGGCGATGTAAAGTATGAAGGAGAAGCCATTTGCGAAAGAGCATTCATCGGAGAAGCATAAGATTCTCATTCTTGTTTTGATATCGATAGCGGTAAATTGGTATTTGGGAAGCCTGTATTTAAACAGGGCAGCATATGCTTTTGGTGGGAGAGTCTTTGCGTCTGCTATATGTTTTGAATCGATCTGGAAGTATTGTAGGGCTTCCCAGTGGTTTAGGTTGGCATAGTAGCGTTTATTTCCGTTTCTAGAACGTACTTTTTTAGTTTTAACGTTGTTTCTGCGTAAGATGTTTCTGATGGTGTAGGAAGATATATTCAGATTGAGGGTTCTTTTCAGCTCTCTTGCAAGTCTTCTAGGACCCATGTTGGTTTTCTGTTGAGTTTCAATAACCAAAGCTTCGATGTGAGGTTTAGTTCTTTTTGGATGAGGGGATCTGGGACCTTTTTTGTGCAATAATTCTTTGGCAGATAGGCCATCTTTTTTCCGTTTCATCAATGTTCTAACCCATCTTTCAGTAATTCCCATGATGTTAGCTATTTCTTTGGCTGTTTTACCTTTTTCTATCAAGTCGCATATAACTTCCATAGGGGCTTTGGGATTCCCTGATTCCTTTAGTCGCTGGTATAATGAAGTCATGGCGGGTTACCTCCTTTTTCCTTTGTTTTGGTTGTTGTTGCAGCACCAGTATAAAGGAGAGGTACCCGCCTTTTCCATTATCTCTTTCACTTTACCAAAGTAGACGGAACGAAATATAGGCTCATCTACAAATCTATAGCCGTATCCGCTTTCCCTGGAGAGAGAACTAATGCCATGATTAACGATATACAGGAGTACTTCCCTATACCCCTCAGGGCTGCAAAAAACGTACTGGAGATAGGCTTCTCAAACATGAACATGATAGTCCACCCAACCACCGTGCTGCTTAACGCTGGAAGGATAGAGTCCACTGGCGGCGATTTCCGATTTTATACCGATGGAGTTACGCCCTCCGTTGGCAAGCTTCAAGAGCTCATGGATAAAGAGAGGCTGCAGATAGCAAGAGCTTATGGACTTAACCTCCTTTCTGCGATTGAGTGGATAAAAACAGCTTACCCTGTTGAAGGAGAAAGCATATATGAACTTCTAGCTAAAAATCCCGTATACGCAGGACACGGCTCCGACGCCCCTAAAGAAATTAGACATAGGTACCTCACAGAAGACATACCTAACTTGCTGGTGCCGCTAGCCGACTTTGCAGAAACCGCCAACGTAGAGACTCCCATAATAGACAGCATCATAACCTTATGCTCAGCCCTACTGGACGAACCATTCAAAGAAACGGGAAGGAATCTTAAAAAATTGGGCCTTGACGGATTGGAGGTGAAAGACCTGATACGGTACATCGAAAAGGGTTACTAAAGTAACAGATAAGCTAAACCATGGAAAGAGAAAGGAGAGAAAACAAAATGAGAAAAGCCATATGGTTAATTGTAGCACTGGCCTTTATCCTCGGGGCCTCAGCAGGAGCGGCTCTGGCAGCGCCTAAGTACGTGTGGAAACTATCCCACGTTCGCCCACAGGGAACAACTATTGACAAAGATGTACATTGGTTCGCTGATAAGGTCTTTGAAGATTCAAAAGGTCAAATTAAGATAGAAATATACCCCGCCAGCCAATTGGGTGACTACACCGTCGTTCACGAAAGGATAAGCGTCGGCGCCATAGAGATGGCCTGCCAGCCTCCTGGAGTTGCAGCCGATAGGAGAATCCAGATATTGAATCTACCCTATATGGTTGCGACATGGGAGCAGGCAAAGAAAGTTTACGCCTCTGGAAGCCCTCTTATGAACACTGCTGCAGAGCTTTTCGCAAAGCAGGACATAAAGTATCTTGCCGCTTATCCCGTTTACTTTGGCGGCATCGCCCTCAATGTTGAGCCAGTAGCGCCCGGAGATCCCGACGTTAAGAAAGGCATAAAGGTTCGTGTTCCTCCACTCAAATCCTTCCAGCTTCTGGCCAACGCCATGGGATACCAGGCTACGCCTATACCCTTCTCCGAAGCGTTCACTGCTATCCAGACCGGCATAGTGGATGGAATAATCGGCTCCGGTGCTGAAGGATACTACGCCAACTTCAGAGACGTAATAAAATACTACATACCTGCTAACACCCACTTTGAACAGTGGTATCTGTACATGAACATGGAAGCATTCAACAAACTCCCCAAGGATCTACAGGAAGTAGTGCTCAACGCCGCTAAAGAATTTGAAGCCAGAAGAATGGTACAGGCTGAAAAGGATCAGGCCGCCAACGAGCAGCGCCTAGCAGACTACGGCATCACCATAGTTCCCCTCTCTGACGAGGAATTGAACAACATCGCAAAGAAAGTAAGAGCCGAAGTGTGGCCCGAGATAAAGAAGGACCTCGGCGAGGAGTGGGCTGACAGCGTTCTCAAAAATATCGTCGAGTAAGCTTCAATATTTCCCTGGGAAGCATCTTCCCAGGGAAATATTTTAACCATGCCAATTGTGGGATATTAGTATCATGGTATTTAGTATTTATCTAAGGAAGGAGGACATCCACCTTGAAGTTCGCCGTTTTAGGTAGTGGAAATGGAGCAAGAGCATGGTGTGCCCAGATTGCAGCGAAAAATTACCCCGTAATAATGTGGGAGCCCCTGGAGGAAACTGAGGATTTCAAAAAAATAAGAGAAGAAAAGGAAATGTTCCTCGAAGGCGATATAAATGTTGGTGGTAAACTCCTCGGAGCCACCATGGACATTGCCGAAGCAGTGAAAGGAGCTTCCTTCATTCTGGTGATAGTTCCTTCGTTTGCCCATGAGCCTATTTTCAAGAAAATGATCCCCTATTTGGAGGACGGCCAAAACATAGTAATCGTTCCAGGTAACTTCGGCGGCCTAAGGCTCAGGAAGATGATGAAAGAGGCCGGTATAGAAAAGAATATAACCATTTCTGAGACCGCCTCCATGCCCTATGCTTGCAGGATAGACACATACAACAAGGTAATGGTTTACAAGAAGAAGTTCTCCATGAAGATGGGGACCTCACCAAGCAGCAAGAACGAAGAGATCCTCGCAGTGATGAACGACATATTTGATGGATATGTAAAATACCTACCTGCTGAAAACCTGTTGGAGGTGGATTTCGACAACATTAACTACACCCTGCACCCCTTCCCCGTCCTACTTAACTACGGAGAAATAGAGAAGAACGGAAAAACCTTCCGCCATTACATTGACGGCATCACTCCAATCATCTCCGAAAAAATGCACAAGCTGGACGAAGAAAGAATAATGGCAGGTAAGGCCTTAGGTCTCAACCTTCAGGATTGTCTTTCTCAACTTAAGATGTACTACGGAGACAACGATGCAAAGACCATATATGAATACGTAAACAGTGACGAATCCCCTTACAAGGACCTGGTAGGACAAAGCGTATACGGCAGATACCTAACAGAGGACGTGCCTGGGGTCATAGTTCCAATACTGCTTTTGGCCCAAAAAGCCGGGTTAGAACTTCCTGTGGCAGAGCTAGTTGTTAAACTTGCATCTTTCCTCCACGACAAAGATTACCTTGCTACTGGAACCACATTGGAGACCTTGGGCATAGAGGATCTTTCTATCCCTGAGATAATAAACCTGACCTCATAACTAGCCCAATCCCTCCTTTTCCCGTTGGCCTCCGTGGGCAAGTAACCGCGGAGGCCTTTTCAGCCTAAACTTTTCTGCCATAATTCATCCTATCCATAATATTTACGGCAACAAGTCCCTTTGAGGATACAGAAAACATACGGATTTTAAATTTTTACCTTAATATATTTGCATATACGAGGGGAGGGATTATTTATGAAAAGGGAGCAATCTTGGGACATGGGCACCCTGTCCGTATGGGGGGGAGAAAAACAGACGGCAAATGGAGAACCAACTCAGGTACCAGTAGTGCACAGCGTTTCCTTTGGCTACCAAGACGTAGACGAATGGTTAAAGGCAGCTTTAGGTTTAAGGGAGGGGCACATATACAGCAGGAACACAAATCCAACGGTGGAAATTCTGGAGGAGAAAATACGAATCTTAGAAGGAGCCGAAAAGGCAACCAGCTTTTCAACGGGCATGGGTGCAATAAGCGGACTGCTTTTTGGTCTCCTCACCAAGGGGCAAAGGGTGGTCAGTATCAGGGACACGTACGGAGGGACCAGTAAAATATTCATGGAGTTTTTCCCAAAGGCAGGCCTAGAAGCTGTGCTCTGCCCCACTACCGATTTTGAACGAATCGAAGAAGAAATAGAAAAGGGATGCGACCTACTCTACTTGGAAACACCCACAAATCCAACGATGAAAATCGTGGACATCAAGAGGCTATCAGAAAAAGCCAAGGCAAAAGGAGCTATAGTTGCTTGTGACAATACCTTTGCCACGCCCATAAACCAAAATCCTCTGTTACTAGGGACCGATTTGGTCGTACATAGTGCAACCAAATACCTTGGCGGACACGCAGATGCCTTAGGCGGATTGGTCTGTGGCAAAAAGGAGTTGATAGATAAAATTTTCCATTACAAAGAGATAACCGGAGCTACCCTTCACCCCATGTCGGCATATCTTATCTTAAGAGGCATGAAGACCCTGGAGCTGAGGGTAAAAAGGCAAAACGAAAACGCCATGGCTATAGCAAAATTCCTGGAAAAACACCCGAAGGTAGAAAAAGTTTTCTACCCAGGGCTTGAGTCCCACGAAGGATACGAAATAGCCAAACGTCAAATGAAAGGTTACGGCGGAATGCTGAGCTTTACCCTTATTGGCGATTCCTTTGAAACCGTAAAGAGGTTCTTGCCCAAATTGAAGTTGGCTCACAAAGCTGCAAACCTGGGAGCCGTAGAGACCATAGCCGGAGTCCCAGCTACGACAAGCCACGTAGAATGCACTGCTGAAGAAAGAAAATCCCTCGGCATACCTGAAACCCTCATACGCTACTCCGTTGGTATCGAAAACTCAGAAGATCTCATAGCAGACCTTGATTCAGCTCTCAAAGAGGTCTAAAATCATGGTAACCTTTGGAAGGCCCATCATAAGCAAACAGGGCCTTCCAAATTTTATTCCATATCACTTCACATTTTATATCCAGCCAAATGGAGGTAACCATGGGAAGGAAAAAGAACTCATCGACAAGCATCATAGATGACATAAACAAAAAGATCATCAAGATACTGCACAAGGACGCCAAAGCCTCCCTAAAAGAAATAGGAGCAGAAGTAGGTCTCTCTTGTTCCAGCGTCGGAGAAAGGATAAAGAAGCTGGAACAACTGGGGATAATAAGGGGATACTCTGCTTTGATCGATGAGGAGATGCTAGGATTTCCCATAATAGCCATTATCGCTATGCAGTGTCATTCCCCACAGAAGGAAAAAGACCTGCTTCAAAAGCTCCCCTCAGAAAGTGCTGTAAGGCAGTTCTGGAACGTGACCGGTGACATAGACATATACATGGAAGCCGCCTTCCCATCCATGAAGGAGCTCAACGAATTTCTCCATAAGCTGTACGATTTTGGCAAGCCTTCCACTTCTATAGCCATAAATAAACCCTGTAAAACATTTAGCCTGTAGAACCCCAAAGGGCCGTTGGCAGAAGCTGCACGCCAACGGCCCTTTTTTGCATTACTCCTTTACGAGATCTCTTAAAGCTTTTATGGCATCCTCATAGTCAGGTTCATTGGTCTGTTCCTTAACGATTTGGACATACCTAACCACGTCGTTTTTGTCTACGATGAAGATGGACCTAGCAAGAAGCCTGAGCTCCTTTATAAGCACTCCCCAGTTCTGGCCAAAGGAAGCTTCCCTGTGATCCGAAAGGACTTCTACATTCTTTATACCTTTTGCTGCACAAAATCTTTTGATGGCAAAAGGAAGGTCCATGGATATGTTCAAGACCACCACATCGTCAGGTTCCGAAGAGGCATCCTCGTTGAACCATTGAAGTTGTAAGTCACATACAGGCGTATCTAGCGAAGGCGTTACAGATATGACCTTGTATTTACCTTTGTACGAATCCAGCGTCCTTGTTTCCATATTTTCATTTAACACCACAAAATCAGGCGCCTTATCGCCTTCCTTCAACTCATTCCCTACCAAAGTAAGTGGATTCCCTTTCATGGTTATGACACCTTTGCGCTCCATAAAGCTCACCTCCGACAAATTAAATAAACATGCTCAGTTATTATAACATTTCTCTTTATCAATCTAATGCCATACATTCTATGGACCTGGGGCATACGCAGGAGAAGAGCTGAGAGAAACGAACAAATATAAAACAAACCAGGCTGCAAAAAACAAAAAAGCAAAATATGAACTAACTTTCCCAGAATCACGGGTCAAAAGAACACGATGGGCATTATGAACAGGTTCGCTTTTAGCTTTAAATAACGTCAACGTGCCTATTCCTATCAGGAGCCAAACGCTCCCTAAAAGGGCCCCTGCCAAAACGTCGCTAAAATAGTGAACACCCAAATATAAACGGCTAAAACCCACCAAAGAAACTATTCCCAACCAAAAAATGAATATTCCCGCCCTAAAGAGCGGATTTCTTATTTTTTGCAATAATAAAAAAAACACAAAACCGTAGAAGCATGCCGTATGAGATGTGTGACCGCTCGGGAAGGAATAGCCTAAGATGTCCGAGATCCCAAAGGGGCGTTGTCTTTTCACTAATTCTTTAACAAAAGCGGTGGAGACAGAACACCCCCCCATGGAGACAAGGAAAGAAAAAAATAGATCCTTTCTTTTTTCAATAATAAGATACAAAGCCACCAATATGGTTCCACATAAAATAATCTGCCAATTTCCCAGCAGGGTGATTTTGCTGAACAGCCCCATGCCCCAACTGTCCCTAATTTCCATCATTTTTATAGCAATGTAATGATCTAAGGAGACTACATATCCCATTAGCAACCGGTCAAGTCCTATATTTTGTGTAAATTTGTTTTGGTCTCTGGTAATGGTCTTATGCATTTTTCTTATTTTTTGTTAAAGGCAATAGATTTTAGGGCTTGATCTAGATTGCTGTTGTGAAAGATATTCATAGTACTCATCCATATCAAGGTACTTCCTTCCACCAGCCCACTTGTTGTCTATCTCAAGAAGAACTGCGCCAAGCAACCTTACTGCCGATTCCCTGCTTGGAAATATCCGTATAACCCTCTCCCTACGCCTTATCTCCTCATTCAATCTCTCCACACTGTTGGTCGTCCTCAGACGCTTACGATACTTCTCCGGCAAAGACAATATCGCCACAGCATCGTCAAATCCCTCTTCCAAAATCCTCATCGCCTTAGGAGCTTTTTCTTCGTATTCCTCTAAAACCCTCATCAACAACATCCTGGCTGTCCCCATATCCGGAGCATGCAAAATAGCCTGTATCCGAGTCTTGAGCTCCCCCTGAAGACCCTTAGGTGAAGCAGATAGTATGTTCCGTATAAAATGAGTTTGACACCTCTGCCAGCTTGACCCCTGAAAATTTCTCCTCAAAGCCTTTACTAATCCCTTGTGGTCGTCAGATACCACTAAATCCACACCTCTTAAACCTCTATCTTTCAACCAACCGAAAAAATCCCCCCAGCTCTCCTCTGATTCGCTATCTCCTACCACAAACCCCAAAACTTCTCGTATACCTTCTCTGTTCACACCCACACATATAAGCATGCTCCTATGTAAGACCCTGTTTTCTTCCCTCACCCTTATAACCAATGCATCTACAATCAGAAAGGGATACTCCTTATCCTTCAAAGACCTATCTCTCCACGCTTCTATAACTGGATCCAGCCTCCTGCATAATTCCGACACCAATGACTTGGATATCCTTACTCCACATAACTCCTCGGTTATCTCAGATACCTTACGGGTTGATACCCCATTTACTACCATCTCCATCAAAGCCAAAATAAAGGCCTGTTCGCTCCTCTGATATCTGCTGAAAAGCTCCGTAGAAAACTTGCCATTACGAAGCCTGGGCACCCTCAAAACAAGGCTCCCTACTCTCGTCGTAAGCCTGTGCGGGTATGTTCCGTTGCGATACCCTCGTCTTTCCTCTGTCCGCTCGTAAGCCTCTGCTCTCAATTGTTCCGTTGCCTGGGCTTGAAGAACTTGATTCAATACCGACTCCAATAACTTAGATACTCCAGAATCCTTACTGTCCGACAAAAATAACTGATGCAGTAATTCTGAGTCGATGGTAATATTGTACTGAGCCATTGCAAGGTCACCTCCGGTTTGGGTTTGTTTTTCCGCTTACCATTTTAAACCAGAGACCTTGCCTTGGCTCTTAATTTTACACAATTATATGGACGTAACTTTAGCAACCTCCAATATCATATGGATACATATTTTATCAAACGAATACACAAAAACAACAAAGCTGAAGGCAGCCTTGATACTATGGATGTGACACATCCAATACAATGCTGAAAATAAAAAACCCCGGGCTATGCCCGGGGCTATCTGTCTTTTTGGTGCCGGAGGGGAGACTCGAACTCCCACAGACCCAAGGTCCGGCGGATTTTGAGTCCGCTGCGTCTACCAATTCCGCCACTCCGGCAGCGCAAGAATATTTTGTTATTCATTGGCCTTTTTGTCAACCTCTAAGGGGAATTTTTTTACTTTTCAATACAACTTCCACACACAAAGAAAACAATATCACAGTTTATACACATCCGGCCGTCTGTCCTGTAAAACTGGTATGGCCTCTCTTGCCTTTTCAAGCACACTAAAGTCTATATGAGCCTCAACTATACCCTCATCACCAGTTAGTTCCGCAAGGACCTGCCCTAAGGGGTCCACCGCCATTGATCCTCCCACAAATGCGTTCTGGTCCTCCACCCCTACCCTGTTAGCGGCAACCATAAATACTTGATTTTCTATGGCTCGGGCTGTCATTAAGGTTTTCCAGTGGTGAATTCTAGGTTCGGGCCATTGGGCTGGAACGAAAATGACTTGGCTTCCTTTTAGCGTCAACTCCCTTGCCAGTTCGGGAAAACGCAGATCGTAACAAATCATGGCCCCGCATTTTATCCCATCCAATTCGAAAAGGCAGACCTTTTTGCCTGGGGTTATGTACTTATCCTCATCCATGAGGCCAAACAGGTGGATCTTATCGTACTCTGCTATTTTTTCTCCTTCCCTGTTGAACACCATCAATCTGTTGTAGGCTTTCTTGCACCTTATCGCCGCGACAGAACCAGCTACTATGTTAACCTTAAACTCCTTGGCAAGGGAGGAGATCAAATCTTTCGTCCTTTTTCCATTGGAGTCCCCTATCTCCAAAATCTCCTCCAATGCGTAAGAAGTGTTCCACATTTCCGGCAGCAAAATAACATCAGGTCCCGATAAAGCCGCCTCTCTTATCTTCGATTCAACCGTCCTGAAATTCTCGTCAGGATTCCCTTTTACGATATTCATCTGTATGATTGAAATTTTCATCGCTTTTCCTCCTTTCAATTTAGCATCATATATTTTTTACTGTACCATCTATTCATCGGTACTGCTAGAATATATCTATTATCCTTGGAGGTGAAGAAGATGCCCTTGGAAAAAATGCCAGGCTACGACGGTTGCTTCGTATGCGACAAAAGGGGCAAAAACCCAAGGTCTCTTGGCGTAAGCATATATTGGGACCCCGAAAATCAAGAAATCAACATTCCTTTCCGACCTGATGAAACTTGGTGCGGTTTTGAAGGGATAGTGCACGGGGGAATCCTAGCCGCTTTGGTGGACGACGCTATGTCTTGGGCACTTAAAAAGACCACAAAATCCTTTGGTTTCACAGCTTCCTTATCAGTACGGTACCTTAGGCCAGTGAAGGCAGGAGATTCCTATACAGCCGTAGGGACAGTCCATCACCAAGAAGGGAAGAAAGTCCAAACCAAAGCCCGGATAATTGACGAGAAGGGAAAAGTACATGTAGACGCAAAGGCCCTTTTCGTGCTGCAAAAAGAATAACAGAATAAACAAACTTAGGAGGATTATAAAAATGAACAAAATCATCATTAGGCACTACAGCGCGACTGCCCCAAGATGCCAGCCAGTTGACCAGACCATTGATACCCTTCAAAAAGTTGTTTCCGAGATGAATCCGAAACTCGAAAACATAGGATTCAACTTGGAGCTAGAGCTTATCAGGGATGATAAGTGCAAAGTGGAGGATATAAACAAGGTAACTCTATCATGCCAAGAAATGGACTTCGAAGAAACTCCCCTGGAGGAGATCATCGGAGTCCCCGTGGACATGGAGCTCTGCCCATGCCAAGAAGGCTCAGGAGAATGTAGAGCCCTAGTAGTAGAAGGCAAAGCATTCCAATCCTTGCCACCTGGGCTGATCCTAGATGGTATATTGAGAGTTGCCTTCTCTGCTCTGGAACAGCTAGGTGGAGGTTGCGGCCACAGCTGCGATGGCTGCCACGGATGTGGGGGATAAAACATGGATATCCCATGGATAACCACGAAAAAGGGCGACAAAGGACTCACCACTCTGGGCAACGGTGAAAAAGTACCTAAAGATCACCCCAGAGTGGAGCTATACGGAACTCTAGATGAGTGCCAAGCCGCCATAGGTATAGCAAGGGCCCACTGTGCTTTTGAGGAAATAAATGCACATCTACTTGAGATAGAAAACATGCTTGGCACTTTAATGGGACATCTCTCACTTTTCCCAGGTGTTCCATGTCCCGAATATCAGGCCCTAGAGAAAATAATATCTCACGTAGGAACCATCGTAGGCGAAAAAAAACATATCTTTTTAAGACCTGGAGACTCCAAAGTAGGCTCTTTTCTCCACTTGGCACGCACTATTGCCCGAAGGGCAGAGAGAAAGGCCGTCAAGCTTTACCGAGAGGGAAAGATTGAGGATAAAAGCTACATATTCATAAACCGCCTCTCTGACGCCATATTCGCTCTTGCCCTTTGGCTCAACATGGAGGAGAAACAGAGCAGCGCCGACTAAAATAATTAGCCGTTAAAAAAACACCTCTTGCAACTTTAACTTACAACCCGTAGAACAAAGCATTAAGTTTATTGTATAATGGGTTATGTATACGGCTATATTTGAGGGGAGGCTCTTTTTTAATGACTAATAATCCTTTTACTCCGGCAAAGAACATGGATCTGAGGGAGATAGTGTATCAAAAAATCAAGGAAGCCATAGTGGAAGGCCTTATAAAACCGGGAGAGCGTCTTTCTGAAGTCGAGATAGCAGATAAGCTTGCCGTTTCAAGGACGCCTGTAAGGGAGGCCATTCGACAGCTTGCTCAAACGGGGCTTGTAACCTTGGAACCTAGAAAAGGGGCCTTTGTGACCCTCCCCACACTAAAAGACGCAGAGGACCTGTACGACTTGAGAGCCACCCTTGAGCTCATGGCTTTGAGGTACGTCATAAAGAACCCGCCACGTGAAACTCTCGAAAAGTATCGAGAGATCTTTGCGGCAATAAACGAGAAAACCCCAACCAAACACTACCTAACAGAAGATAGAAAGTTCCATAACATGCTTTACGAGGCATCGGGCAACAAGTACCTCCATAAAATGTTGAGCAACATATCGGATCTGATCAACCTCTGTCGTCACTACTCTGTCGAAGGCACCCCTCTCACTACCTTCGCCTACGAACATATTTTGATCATCGACGCCATCCTGGATCAAGATTGGGAAAGGGCAGAAAAGGAAATGAAGGCTCATATGGCTCGCACCAAGGAAGGTCTTTTGTCCTACTTAAGAAACCATCCTGACATGAAAGAAAAATAACCCAAAATGGCACCTACTACCACTTCTATAGGTTTCGCACTGGCATTCATGGCTGCATTCACATGGTCGATAGCTCCAGTGTTTTACAGAAGAGCTATCGACTATGTTTCTTATTTTGGCCTTGGAGCAATAAGATGCATAGGCTACATAGTCAGCGCAGCAATTTTCCTGTTCATAACGATGGGATTAAAAAGCTTTGCTTTCCCTGGCATTAAACTTTTTGCCATAGTATTCATATGCTCAAATATATGGTTGGTTGTAGGAGATCTATTCTACTTCGCAGCCCTGCACAGGTTAGGGGTTTCTCTATGTGTTCCCATAACTTCTGCTTACCCTCTGCTAGCTGTCCCGGCATCTTGGATATTCCTGAACTCACCCTTCAACGCAATGATCCTGGCAGCAGCAATCTTGATAGTACTAGGAGTGATACTTCTTTCCAGTAGCAGGGGTTCTATCATTCCTTCTGCTGTCTCTTTTGGAGGACTTTTTGCTGCAGTGCTCGCTATGAGCTGTTGGACCTTCGGTATAATCACAAACAAGCTTTTGATGGAGTATCTATCAGCTCCACAACTTGAGTGGTGGCGGGCAGTCTCAGTAACTATAGGCTCTTGGGCAATATTTATTGCAAATAAAAACACAAAAGATATCAAAAACATCTCTTTCGGCAACATTATGGAAATAGCCCTGGCTGGAGCTCTTGGACTAACCATAGGCAACTTGCTTTTCACCTACAGTTTCAAATTCATAAGCGTGGAAGTATCTACCTGCATAGTTTCTGCAAGGCCATTCATAGCCGCACTGGTGGCTTTTTTTGTCCTCAATGAAAAACTTACAAAAATAAAGTTAGCGGGAGTATCATTGGTGACAGCAGGTATTGTTTTAATATCCATATAAAACCATTAATGGCTGTGTTCTACCAAAGAGGAGGTAAACCAACCAATGGCTATTAAGTTCTTTCTCTACAAGTTGATAAAAAGTCTGTTGGTTCCTCCAGGATGTTTTTCCACTGTTCTGGCATTATTGGGCCTTTCATGCCTTCTGAAAAAACATAAGGGAAAAGCCCTGGGAGGAATGTTACTAATCCTTTCCTTGGCTTTTTGGTTTCTGGCAACTCCCATAGGAGAAAGGTTTATATTGCTTCCCCTAGAGAAAGCTGTCACTCCGTCACTTCCTGAAGCTCCTCAAAACCCCGTAATAGTCCTTTTGGATGGAGGATGCAGATACGGCAAAACTCCTGAAGAGACCGAACCAGGCCCCTACACTGTCCAAAGAGCTGTGGGAGCCTTCCTACTCGCCCAAAAGAACCAGTGGCCCATAATAGTCACAGGAAGCTACGGAGGTGGTAAATATCCTATCTCCGCTGCCAAAGCCATATCCATTCTGCTTAAAAAGCTTGGCTTTACGGGAGAGATAATACTGGAAGAAGAGGCTAGAACCACATGGGAAAACATGGCCAACATCAAAGATATCGTCACGAAACGCAAGTTCAAGGAAATAATCCTGGTCACCAGTGCTTTCCACATGAAAAGGGCATCGTGGTGTGCCATGCAAAACTTAGAGGAAGCCAAGCTTTACCATTGGCCTGTAGGTTATTTGGCAGACGAAAAACCCCTTGATCCTCTTGATTTTCTGGCCGTAACCACAGCAAAAAACGTCCTTGCCCTGCGGGAATATATAGGGTTGATAGCCTACAAGATTATTTACTAACTGTTGCCTCCATTCTCCCTGAAACGTCTCCAAAGTTTTTTTAACCGTTGCGCCAACGCCCTTTCCGCGCCTACTTCCTGGGGAAAGTAAAATCTTCTATTCTCGGGAAGATACCTTTGGGGAACCCAGTGTTCAGGGTAGTCGTGGGGATACTTATAACCTTCGCCGTGAGGGTCCAAATGCCTTGGAACCTGCATTAGGTCCCCTTTCTCTATAGCCGAAAGCACTCTGTCGATCGCCAAATAAGCGCTATTGCTTTTCAAGGTCGAAGCCAAATATATAACTAACTCCGAAAGTATTATCCTCGCCTCAGGATACCCTACCATGTCCACAGCATAAGCCGCTGCTGTTGCCAGAGAAAGGGCCTGGGGATCCGCCAGTCCCACGTCCTCCGCCGCAAATATGAGCAGCCTCCTGGTCAAAAAACGCAGGTTCTCTCCTCCAGATATCATCCTACCCAGCCAGTATAAGGCAGCATCAGGATCTGATCCCCGCATGCTCTTTATGAGAGCGGAAATAACCTTATAGTGTTCATCCTGAGCCCTGTCATAACGCTTGAAAGAACCTTGGGAAACCTCTTTGAGTATATCCTTCTCTATGACATTGGCGCCCCTAGCTGCTGTGGCCACGGCAGCCACCTCAAGACGATAAAGGGCCTGCCTTGCATCCCCTCCTGAAAGTAGAACTAGCGCCTCCAAAGCTTCCCTGGACAGACGTAGTTCCAACATACCAAGACCTCTTTCTTTGTCCTCTAAAGCTTTCATAAGCAAATCAGCTATGGCATCTCTGCCCAGGGGGTAAAGTTCGAAGACGACCATTCTAGACAAAAGGGTCTTATTTATCTCGAACCACGGATTCTCCGTCGTTGAACCCACTAGGACGACTTCTCCCTTTTCCACGAAAGGTAAAAGCACGTTTTGTTGCTGCTTGTTGAAATGATATATTTCGTCCACAAAGAGAACAGAGGCCTTGCCAGATCGCGCTTTCCACTCAATGGCCTCCGCCAAAACATCCCTTAGAGAAGTCACATTTGAGGTAACTGCGTTTATCTCTATGAAGTGCCTCCCTGTCATGGAGGCCATTATTCTCGCAAGGGATGTCTTCCCCACACCTGGTGGGCCATACAGGATGCAATTAGGAACTTTTCCCGATTGCAAAAGGGCTCTTAAGGGCTTGCCTTCATCAATCAGATGAGGCTGTCCCAAAAATTCATCAATGGTCCTGGGCCTCATTCGTTCAGGCAGCGGAGTTTCGTCATTTGGTTTCTTTTCTTGGGCGTTGTCGAAATCCTTCCACAGTAGGGACTCATTTTCCATGCACTATTCTCTCCTCCATAAATGACTCCACCTCTTCTGGCTTTTGCGGCAACATTATTCCTTCGCAGCCAGTACGGACCTTCACTTGAGGGAACCTGTCCTTGATTAGGGAATCTACACCTTCCCAAATTGTCCTTCCTACCCAATCCAGGGTCAACATTCTGGAAGCAGCCCAATGTTCTAACGATATTTGGGATTTCTCATCAACGACCATGCATCCTACCCCCAACCGCGCTGCCTCATAGGCTATGTCTAGCACCAGAGGAGATTCAGCAGGCAAAAGGACGTCCTCTTGCCATGCCTCCTTTAGCCATTCTTCTCCTTTTTCTTCAGCTAGGTTTTTGTATTCCCAAGGAACTAGTGGAGCAGGATTTCTCAAGGATTCCACGAGGCATTTGACGCTTTCAAATTCCGCATCAGCCCAAAAAGCCCAGGACTCTCCCTTCCTTTCCACCAAAACGGCTCTCATTCGAGCCCTCCTTGCGCCTTGCAGGTCATACAAAAAATCTCCAACCACTACACAATTTTCGTAAGGAATACCCAAACACTCTGCTGCCATCCAAAGTGCCTTGGGGTCAGATACTGTATTGAAAGTCAAGGGTTTTGATCTATAGATTTGTTTTTAGTTTACAGGTTCATATTCCAGAGTAAAGGGTCGCTTGTATTTAAATATAGAGAAAGCCAAGAGTAAGAGTTTTCTGGCTGCGGCAGTTCTAGCTAATTTGTCTGGTTTCCCTGATTTTTTTAGGTTCTCATAATGTTTTCGTATATAAGGGTTATACCTTGCAGCAGATAGGGTAGCCTGGTAGAGGATTTTTCTTATAAGAGAGCTTCCTTGCTTGCTGATGCGAGGTTTTCCGTGTACAGAGCTTCCAGACTGATGCTGAATGGGATCTAGCCCTGCAAGGGCAGTTATCTGTTTTCTGTTTGCATCAGGGAATTTAAAGAAAAAGACTAGGAGATACAGAGCCGTAACTATTCCGATTCCAGGAATTGATTTTAGAAACTGCAGCATATCTTCCCTTCCATTTTCGATTACTAAACCCTCGGCGTCCTTTAGCATTTTTTCTTCCATGGCCTTGTGGCGGCGGATCTCTTCTTTTATGAGGTTGCAGGAATCTTCAAGCATATAGGGTTCTCGTATCAGGGCGTCCAAGCTACCTTGAAGGGCTATGCGATTACGCTGAAATATTTGGTATAGGTTTAGTATTGATATTACGCTTTTAGGCCAGTTGTCTTT
This sequence comes from Thermovirga lienii DSM 17291, assembly GCA_000233775.1. Classification (NCBI taxonomy): domain Bacteria; kingdom Thermotogati; phylum Synergistota; class Synergistia; order Synergistales; family Thermovirgaceae; genus Thermovirga; species Thermovirga lienii. Next base: position 1,585,676 of record CP003096.1, read on the forward strand.
GGGAGCACTCTCTACAACATCCTCTCTGCTGCCGTATAGAAAGAGCAATTGCGAATCGCTTTTGTCTGTCTTTGAACGGATATTCTCTACACGCCTGAGGTTTGGGACGATGCTAGGGTTGACCTTTTTGAAGGGAATGCTGTTCGTTATGCACAGTTCTTCTAACCGTCTTGAATATGTGCTGGTAGGTTCAAATATTATTTTTACATCTTTACCCCTAGATTTTATGTAGTTGTGCAGTTGCGATAGGTGTTCGTCATTAGGGAATATTCTATGATTCTTACCGTCAAATACAACTAACTCTTGCTTTCCTACGTCAATACCTATACAGTTATTCATAGGGTTACCTCCATCATTTTGTAGTGATGGAGCGTAAAGAGGGCTGCCCTCCGCACCCTACCTCGTGAACTCGGGCCGAGGTCCGCCTCGCCCTTGATACTGTCCGGGTTGGCGGAGGGTGGTCTATCTGACCCACGGCCCAACATCATTAATATGCCGACCCGGTCTTTAACGACCCACCCTTACCTCCATCCTAAAGCTAGTATAAACTCCCTAGCCTCTACAATAATGTACGAGGTTTTATTGGCTCCTGGTCTCTGGTGAAGACATGTTTCGGTAGCGTTATTCCACAACGTGACGCAGCCTCTTGGACTGAAGCGAGGCAGTTTCGCGATACCACAGCCCAGGGTTTATTGTTGTCTTCCAACCACTTGATAAGCTCCATGGCGCCTGGCACAGGGGTAGCTCTTCTAGCACCTTCCATCTCCACCTCAAGTAGATCTCTTTCCAGTTCTAGCCTCTTTTTCTCTTCCAACAGACGACCTGACTCGAGGAGCGGCACCAAGCGGCCGTTGAAGTATTTATCCCTTATTCTCTGAAAGTTCAGCTTGGTGTTGGCCAGAACTCCATCCCAATCGAGGATAAAGCCCCCAGCTTGAGCTGGATGCCAAAAAGGTGGGAAGATAAAGGGCACTTATACCACCACACAATTCATAAAAATTTAGGGTATGAGGCTCTGCAAGCTTCATACCCTTATAAACGACCGTGCCCCGCGGCTGCCGTGATTAGAAGGTCTTGACCCGATCCTTTTCATATGGGGGCCTGCCCAACCTTAGCTTTGAAACCTTAGGCTTCTCTGCCGGAAGGGACGCCAGCCCCGCCCGTGGTCGAGTGTTGGCTCAAGACTCTTTCTAGCATCACGTACAGCGCAGGGTCCCACGTGTCACCATGTAAATTATAGCACATCACCTTGGTTGTTGTAAGTTCAGACATACTTCTAAATCCTTGCGTCCAAAACCAAAATAGCTATAAATTTATCCCAAAATCTAGCAGAAACTCTTTAATTCCCTTTGATTCCAAGATGTCCCCACCAAAGGTGGCAACGTTTATTTTGACGGGTTTTAAAGAATATTTCCCTATCCTCAAGCCTTCCAACTTCTGCTTGAGCCTATTGGCTACCAGTTCCGCCCCCTCCCTTGGCGTATGGGGTAATATAAGAAGCAGTACGTTGCCCAGCCTGCCTACAATGTCCACCGAACGCAAACTCCCCCTCACACATTTTCCAAGTTCTTTAATTATGGATTCAAACAAGCTTTCATCGATCGTTTCGGTTTCACTGAGACTTACTATGTCATCTATGTTCATTGCCACAAAAGACAATGGATAGCCATAACGCATGGAACGCTCTACTTCCAATTTAACAAGCTCCTTCAATCTGGCTGATGAGTAAAACCCTGTAACAGGATCCCTATGGTAAAGTTGAGACATTCCCTCCATTACCCTATTTTTCTCCAATATCGCAGCTGTTACAGCCCAAAAACTATCTATGACGTGGCTGTTTATGTTCCCCAATTTGCCGTTTTCTCCAGATAGCACCACGAAAACCGCTGGGGAAGCGCCCGTTATTAGGGTGCCAGCTTTAAGGGAATGCACACCGTGGCGTTCCATAACATCTTTCCACGATCCTGCCACCTCTATCCAGGGCACTTTCCACTCGGCGCCTTCTATGATGTTCAACCCTCCAAAACTCCAAGAAGTCCTTTCTTCACCAGAGTTTCCTAGCTGAAGGGCAAAATCCAGGTAGTTTTTCAGGTCTTTCCTACCCAAAAGAGGCGGCAAGACTGCATCGAATTGCAAAACCCATCGCTGATCTTTAGCGTCCCAGACGAAGATTCCTCCCCACTCCGCTTGAGCTACCTCCAGCATTGCACTGATAAGGCCCTGAAGCAGCTCCGTTGCTCCATAGAGCTTCACAAGTTCAAAGTATTTATCTTTAAAAGCTATCAGTCTTTTGCATATTTCTTTATCGGTAACATCGTCCAAAAAAGCCATTATCCTTCCATTGCCGAAGGAAAAAACATTCCCTCTCAACAACAGACTTCCTGGAACCAGTTCGAAGGCAACCTCACTCCATCCTTTGCCCTGTGCCTTTTGCACCAAAACCTCGTAATCTAAAGGCCCCTTATTGCCAAATACTTCTTTGATTTCACATGGAAAGGAGGGCTGGTTCCCACAAAAAGCTTCAAACGCCTGGTTAGCCACCTCAATTATCATGCCTTTCTCCTCGTCAATGGTTCCACCAAAGACCAATGAGGAAGCCTTCTCCACAACCTCTTCAAAAGATATACTGGCTTCCTGCTGTTTTAACCAACCTACGAGGGTTTCCATTTTTTCCACCTCAAGTTAGAGATTTTGATACAATAATGATAAACTATTTATAGATAATAACAAGCTATCAAGGAATAACCAAGAAAGAAGGGATGCAACGTGAATTCCAATAACCTTTGGCGCGCAATAGCTATATTGATAACAATTACCCTGTTCTTTTTCCTTGCTCCAACTCCAGGCTTCTCAGCGACTCCGCAGGAACGAATAGACGGAGCCATTAGACTTATAAAAAAGATGGCCGAACAAGAAGACTCTCCCCGCATGGCAGACCTAGTAAAGGACGCAAAGGGAATCGCCATTTTCCCATCAGTCATAAAGGCTGGACTTATCATAGGTGGTCAACGAGGTGAGGGGCTTTTCCTTAAGAAAGACCCATCAAAAAACAAGTGGTACGGCCCTAATTTCGTAAACATAACTGGCCTGTCTTATGGATTGCAGATTGGGGCCCAATCCATTGGACTTGTACTAGTGGTAATTAATGAAGACGGCTTAAGAGGATTCATGGGAGACAACGTAAAATTGAGCGGTGATCTTTCAGTAGCTGCTGGCCCCCTTGGAAGACACACCGAAGCGGGAACGGACAGCAGGCTAGAGGCATCAATATACAGCTACTCTATAGCTAAAGGGCTTTTTGCGGGCTTAAGCGTAGAAGGAGCTGTAATAGACGTGGATGAAAATGCAAACATAGCCTACTGGGGCGCAAATATGTCACCCAAAAACATCCTTAGCCGACCGGCCACAGATGTTAGAATAAAACCCCTTCTGCGGGAAATTTCCAACCTGGAGAAAAAAGCCAAGTCGAATTGAGAGGGCCATCATGAATTGGCAAGAGATCGCAGAAAGTGGACACTACGGTGACAAGATAGTAAGAATAACTGTCCCCCATGAGCCACAAAGGATAGAAAGGGCTCCTGTGGTAATTTTGTTACACGGAGTCCATGGGTGCGCTAACGCCGAACCAGGTAACAAATATCTGCATATAGCTCAAGCCCTCGTCAACATGGGCATCAACGCAGCAATGATAGAGACCAGCAGGGCTCAGAGAAACCCAGAATTATACGGTGATGACAGAGTTGCTTGGGCAATTGGCGCTTTCAGTGGAAAAACATTTGAAGAGGACCTTGCCGACAATCTGGTGGGAATAAATCGAATAAAAAAAGATTTTCCTCACTCAGCCCTCTGGCTTTGGGGCTTTTCCCTGGGAGGTATACATTCCGTCATAATAGCTAGCAAGAAAGAAAACCCCCTTGACGGATTGATCCTGAGCGGAAGCGGGATAGAGCTAACAAAGGAAGGAGAAAAGGCATTAAATCTACCTATATTGAACACCATGCCACAAAGGGAGGAACTGAAAAAAGCGGCAAAACACGCCTCGACCAAAAAGGTCATTGCTTTTTGGGGCAGCGAAGACAACATCTTTTCGAAGGAATCTTGTATGGCCCTCGTAGACTTAATCCCCATACCGCCCAAAAACAAAGAATTTCACATAATCAAAGGAGCTGACCACTCTTTCAGGCTTATGAAAGGAAAACAATCAACCGAGCCGATAAAGGCCATGATTCACATTGTAGGCCCTCAAATACTCCAAGGCCACGGCGCATCAAACCCCAAATAGGAGAGCACGAGAGGCCCTAAGACTAAACACACAAACGTCCCCAAAGCAAGGAAAGGACCGAAAACTATTGCGTCTTTCCTGCCAACTTTCCGGAGAATAAGCAGTATCAAAGCAACTGTACCTCCAATCATAAATCCCATATAAAGACTCAAAGCCGTCATTTTGAAGCCTAAAGCTAAACCAGTCCCCCCCATGAGACTGGCATCTCCCCAACCCATTTTCCCTTTGCTCAGAAATATGATAAAACCTATCAAGCCCGCCCCAAGCAAAGCTCCAAAAAGAGAATCCAACGCTATCCATGGACCTCCGAATGCCACCCTTATGAAGAAAACTAGCACTCCTGGAATCCACGCGAAAAGGTCGTATATGTATCCACTGTATATATCTGTCAGAGCATTGAGCAACAATCCATAACTTATAATTAGAGATGTTAAAGCAGCAAGACTCCCCCCCCATCTCCATGCCAAGACCGCCCCTATCAGGAAACCTGTAAGCTCCACGATTAAGTAACTCGCACCTATGGGCTCAGAACAATATCTGCACTTTCCTCCATGACTTATGTAGGAAAATAAAGGAACTAAGTCCCAAAAGGAAAGCTCATGCCCGCAGTGATCACATCTGGAGCGTTCATTACCCCACCACCTATCGTTTTCAATAGTTCTTCTGGCAACCACGTTTAGGAATGACCCCATGGAGGCCCCTATCATGCCGCTAAGAATTATTAGCATCCACTTCATGTTCCCCCTCCATTCAAAGGATATTTTAGCTTATGTAAGCTATTAATGGATAACTTTCTACAAAATAAGATTTCATCGTGGTAAAATGATGGGAGAGAAACCCCTAAAAAGTTGTGGAGGTGGACAGGGTGCCTAAAAAAATCCTCGTAGGTGTGGACATGAGCAAATTAGGTGAAAATGTCACCTTGTATGGACTCTCTCTTGCATACAGGCTGGACGTGGACGTAACCTTCATACATGTATTGCCTCACCCTTCCCTGTGGAGAGGATACGACCCATGGATTCCTCGAATAGAAATCGACCACCAAATAAAGGAAATCGCACAAAAGCGTCTAACGTATTACCTCAAAAAGGCAGAGGAAAAGGACCCAGTATTAAAAGACAAAAAGAGAGAAATCGTAGTACTAGAGGGCAACCCCGCGGAGACGATAATAAATTACGCGAAAGAAAAGGGTTACAACCTCATCATTGTTGGCTCAAGGGGCCACAGCGCCTTCGAACGGATAGTAGTTGGAAGCACCGCTACTAATGTGGCAAGATATGCTCACTGCTCCGTCCTTATACATAGAATAGGAGAAGACATTATTTAAAAGGCAAGAAGGAGCGAGATGGGCATTAGAGGATACCCTTTTTCGCTCCTTCAATTCAAAACGAAACTGGTCTAAAAGCTTAATAAATAAGTTTGCTTCCGCCCTTTCCCTTATTAAGCTTGTCAAGCTGCTCCAGTACGGCAGGGGAAGCTACATCTATTTTTGGCTTGGCGGCTTGTTCTTTCTGCATAACCTCACGAAGCTTCTTCTCATATTCCTCCATGGCTTCTTTGATCTTTTCTACATCTCCTTTAACCCACTGCATAATGCTATCCGCCATGGCTTCAACCACGTCTTCTGAAGGAAGTTCCGTTATGACACCAAGTTCCTTCAATATCCTGTGCTCTTCCCTTATGGATTCCTTGATGTCTTCATCATCCAGCAACCCTTTCCTGTAGAGGGCCCGGGCCAATATATTGAATTTGGTCTTGTGGTTCTCGTCGCTGTAGGATAAGCTGTCTATCCGTGCAACCAACATGCTCAAAAGCTCATCCAGGCTTATTTGTCTTGGCATCTGCATCATTTTGAATCCTCCTTGTAATAAAAATCCAAAGGTAATTGTATCACGAAGGGGATATTTTCATCAGAGTTTTTGTGGTGTAGACTATGCAATGAGCGCTCCCTTAGGAGATGATGAAATTTGCATCCAAAGTTGCGAGCGATCTTGTCAAAGACATGCGCACAAATAAAGAGAGAACTGCCAACCTTCATAGCAACCTCCTTCGGTTGCTTCATAGTTGCTTTTGGCATCATGGCCTTGACAGTTCCGTACAAGTTTCCTGACTCTGGGATATCCGGAATAGCTGTCCTTTCTAACTATGCTTTCTCAATATCTCCTGCGTGGGTGGTAGCTTTTGCCAATGCTGCCCTCCTTCTATGGGGATTAAAGGAGCTACCCAAACGATTCATCATATGGACCGTATATTCCGTCTCCCTATTAACGGTGTTGCTTAAGCTAATGGAAAACATTCCTCATCCAGATCTAAAAGAATTGCTATTGGTGGCCATATTGGCTGGAGTGGTTAAGGGACTTGGTGGAGGCCTGGTAATTCGCTCTGGAAGCTCCCTTGGGGGGACCGATATACTTGTAGTAGCTATGAGAAGGCGCTACGGCATAGAGGTTGGGAAGTTCACCTTCTACATAAACCTTTTCATACTCTCTGCTTCTATTCCGCTGGTAGGACTGGAGGGTGCCCTCTACGGACTGGTGAGCATTTTCTGCAACGGGGTGGTCATGGACAACGTGCTCAAGTCATTCGACAGGAGACGACAGGTATTCGTGATAAGCAATGAGCCAGAAAGTGTTTCAAACTTCGTAATAAAAGAACTTCACAGAGGCGTGACACTGTTGCACGGGGAAGGTGGCTACACCAAGCAACCAAGAAAAGTCATCCTCTGTCTTTTGACTCCAAGACAAACCGTGGAGCTCAAAAGGTTTCTGGCACAAAAAGATCCTACTGCCTTCATGGTGGTATCAGACGCAGCGGAGGTAGTTGGCAAAGGCTTCAAAAGTTGGCATCACCACATATAGAAGCTCACCACCTAGCAGTAGAAGCAACCTCTATGACCGCCATGATCCACCTGTACACATCCATAGGATCGTTCCAGTTCGCCCTAAGCCCTCTCCCTGAAAACCTCTCTGATCCGGGAACAATGGACGCTGCATCACACTGCACTGTGTAGTTGAAGGTGATTTTAACATCGTAAGGGGAACTAAGCCTGAACACCGGAGCTACCTCTCTTTTCAACGCGTGCAAAGCCTCTTCAGTAGCGCTTCTCAAAAGCCCTTCAGTAACACTAGGGTGAAGTAGCTCTGCAGAAGACCTTCCTCGTCCTTCCTTGACGGCACAGGTAACCACGTTTTCGCCAAGCAGGCTGAGGGCCTCCATACACACCGCCACATCTCCGGTCACCATTGCCACGGGCTTGCCCAAAGCTCCGCACAAAAATGCATTGAGACCCGTCTCCCCTATACGCCATCCGTTCAAGGTAAGCTCATGTACGCAGGAAGCAGAAAACGTATGATCCAATACGGCTTTCTCTGTACCGGCCATGGCATGATAGGCTACGAAAAACACACCGTCGCACTCCTCCATGCCTTCTACCATCTCCAGCACCTTGGGAAATCCGCTCACTAAGTGAACGGAGCTTGGCATGGTGTTTATGTCCAGGTTTATCATCCTTCCATGGGCATCGTTAACGATCACTTCCTCAACACCATTGTCCAAACAGGCCCTAACCACCGCCATTACATCCCATGCTTGCATCTTTCTGCCAAAATCATACTCTGAAGAGCCATGGCGAACCTGGTCAGGATTTACTACCCCAGTTGCTCCCTCCATGTCAGCGCTGATGAAGATCCTCACGGCTTTTTGCCTCCCATTCCCGCACTATTTTATAGTTCCTTCTCAAGGCCCTGCCCAACCCCACAAGGTCACATGATCCTTTTTCTAACAGGGTTCGTGCTGTAGATAATTTCGTTATTCCTCCCGTGCACACTACGGGAGTATCCCCCACCACGTCCTTGATAGCCAAAGCGTAATCCGCAAAATAGCCTTCTCCCTCACCATCATAGCCGCAATGATTTCCTGAGATGTCAATGAAATCCACTTCCATAGCCGCCAACTCCTTAGCGACCCACTTGGAATCCTCTATGGTCAATCCCCTAGGTTCCTCGTTGGGCATGGAATCCGCAACTCCCAACCGTACGGCCACCACGTGCTCGTCAGATAGAAGCCCCCTAACAGCCTCATAAACTTCAAACAAAAACCTGGCCCTGTTTTTTATGTCTCCACCGTAGCGGTCCTTCCTCTGGTTGGTTAGAGGGCTTAGAAACTGTCCAATGAGATAACCGTGACAAGCGTGTATCTCCACTCCACCGTAGCCAGCTCTAACAGCCCTTGCGGCAGCTTCAGCATACAGCTCCACGAGATGGGATATTTCCTCTGTCTTTAGGGGCCTGGGCATGACGTAAAGGCTGCAGCGAGGATGCCTCAATGCAGAGGGAGCAACGGGCGCCCAATCTTCCACCATCATCTCTTCGTCCTGTACAAGAGAGCCGGCATGGTTGATTTGAACTACGACATTACAACCATTCGTGTGATATAGCTCGGTAAGCTTTTGCTGGTAGGGGATAACTTCGTCTCTATCGAGCAAAAGCTGCCTTAGCCTGGTTCTCCCATCTTTATGTACGGCGTGGTGCTCTACGATTGAAAGGGCCACTCCACTCTCGGCGAGTTTTTCATTTATATCAAGGGTATCTGCCGTCGGAAGACCATCTTTCGTAGAGGTGTTGGTAGCGATGGGAGCAGAGACCACTCTGTTCTTTAGCTCCATAGGGCCTACCTCAATGGGTTGCCACAGAACATTGCTCATCCTTTCTCCCCTCCTCACATGTATAGAGTACCAACTTTTTGGTACTTCACACATTAAACCTTATCTCTATTATGTCTCCATCTTTGACTATATACTCTTTGCCTTCAAGGCGCAAAAGACCTTTTTCTCTACACTTGGCCATGGAAAAATCATTAGCCTCGAAATCATCATAGTGGACCACTTGGGCCCTTATAAAACCCCTCGCCAGATCGGTATGAATGGCTCCGGCAGCTTCCACGGCCGTGCTGTTTTCTCTTATAGTCCAGGCCTTGACCTCGTCCTTGCCTACCGTGAAGAAGGAAATAAGGCCCAATAGTCTGTACGCTGCAGATATAAGCCTTTCTCTCCCAGGCTCCTCTATTTCCAAATCGGCCATGAACTCCTTCTGCTCTTCCTCGTCCAGATCCAAAAGATCCATTTCCATTCTTCCGAAGAGCTTCACCACCTGTAGATTCCTATCCGCCGCAAGTTTTTTAAAGGCCTCCATGCCTGGTATGGAGCTTTCATCCACTTGGGTCTCGTCCAGATTCAGCACCACAAGCTCGGGTTTGACTGTGAGGAACGCAAAACCCTTCAAGAGCTTGATCTCCTCCTTGGTCATCTCCATATCCCTCAACGGGCGCTCCTCAAGCAGAAACTTCCTGCACCTTTCCAGAAGGTCCTTTTCTTTTTCTTCCTCTGCCTGCAACTTTTTCTTGGAGTTCAACCTATTCAGACGATTTTCTATTACCGAAAGGTCCCTGAATATCAGCTCCATCTCCACTATTTCCCAATCCCTCGCAGGATCCACATCACCCTCAGGATGGGGAACCTCGGGGTTGTCAAAGCACCTGATTACGTGGACCAAAGCATCACTCTCCCCAACGAAGGAAAGGAAAGCATTGCCCAACCCAGCTCCTTTGCTGGCATCCTTGGATAACCCTGCAAGGTCCACGAATTCCACCTGAGCAGGCACCTCTCTTTTGGGTTGATACACTTCCACCAGCTTGTCGAAGCGTCTGTCGGGGACTGAAACCACAGCTCTGTTGGGATCAGTCTTGCCGCTGGCGTAAGGCTTAACCTCAGCACCCGCCTTGGTTATTACATTGAAGACAGTGGTTTTACCACATAAAGGAAGACCTACTATACCGCAGTTCAGCATAAAATCACTCCTACTTTCAGCCTTTTTGACTATTTTACAGGAAGTTTCGCCTTTGAAAACTATTTTTATGACAATGCATGTTTAATATGTTAACATTTATTTTGGCAACACGTATACTAAAAACATCTTATCAAGGAGGCCTTGATAAGGTCAAGTCCAAATTTGTGTGTAAATTCCCTCTGGCAGATAAGATCACCCCGTTTTAAGCTACATTTACCTGGGTATCGGCATTATTCACCTCCTTCTGCTGTTTTTCTGTGTTAGCCTTCCACTCCCAATACTCTGCCATATCAAAGTAGCGCTTTCCTGTGGTCCACACCTCGTCGATCTCTACAAGCACTGCTCCGATCAGTCTCACAGCCGACTCCTCGTTAGGGAAGATTCGGATCACCCGCTCCCGCCGGCGGATCTCCTGGTTGAGCCGCTCGACTCCATTGGTGGTGCGCAGCCGCTTCCGGTAGCGCCCTGGTAGTGCCATCACCGCCATTGCGTCCTCGAAACCAGCTTCAAGTCGCTCTACCGCCTTTGGCGCCCGGGCGCCAAAGGCCTCTATCGTTTCGTTCAGCAACCGCCTGGCCGTCTCCATATCCGGCGCGTCGAAGATCAACCGCAGTCGCCCGTGCAGGTCGCCCTGGAGGCTCTTAGGACAGGCGTCCAGGATGTTCCGGATAAAGTGGGTCTGGCACCGCTGCCATGTCGCTCCTTGGAAGTGGGTTTCTATCGCATTGATCAAGCCCTTGTGATCATCCGAAACAACCAAGTCCACTCCCTTGAGACCGCGCTCCTTGAGCCGGCCGAAGAACTCCGACCAAGCAGCCTCTGATTCGCTATCCCCGAGCATAAGCCCTAAAATCTCCCGGTATCCCTCCCGGTTGATCCCTGTAGCGAGAAGTACGCTTGAAAGCCGTACCCGGCCGCCTTTACGCACCCGGATGACAATGGCATCTACCAGGAGAAATGGGTATTCCTGGCTGCTCAAATCTCGCTCGTTCCACTCCTTTACGATGTCGTCCAGTCTTTTGCACAGGCTGGATACGGTGGATTTGGAGAACTCCGTGCCGCATAGTTCATCAACAACCGCCCTTACCTTCCTGGTGGATACGCCGTTCACGACCATCTCGACCATGGCCAGCAAGAGCGCCTGCTCGCTCCGCTGGTACCGCTCGAAAAGCTCCGTGGAGAAGTGCCCGCTCCGGAGACGGGGAACCATAAGCGTAAGTTCTCCTACGCGAGACTTGAGCAGCTTATCCCGATACCCGTTGCGGTACCCCTGCCGCTCTTCGGTACGTTCGTATGGCTTGGCCCTGAGTTGTTCGGTAGCCTGAGCATCGAGTATCTGATTCACGATGTTCTCCACCAACCGAGCCAATCCATCATCCCGAATAAATAATCCTTGCAAGAGATCACAGTCTACGGTAACCTGGTAGTGAGCCATCTTTTCTCCCTCCTGATGATTAAGATTAAGCTACTTCTTATCTACCAGAGGGAGGGGTGGCTCTCCTGCTTCAAGCCATCAATTTTACACCATCATAATGGACACTACTCGCTTCTGGTGGAGTACAGATAGTTGAAACACGCTTCGGCGGCTTAGTAGTAAATGATCAGCTACCTCAAGGCCTTGAAGAGCTTGCTCAAAAACTGAAAGCTGCCCAAAGGGAAAGAGACCTTCTTGCATCCAAACTGGAAGGATTAGTACAGTCAATAAACAAGTTGGATGAAACGCCCGCTGTCGGTAAGACCGCGGAGGAAATCATATCCTTCGTTGAAAAGTTATCTTCCAAAAGGCAAAAACTGCAAATGGAAATCTATACGACGAACCAAGCCCTGGACGATGCAAAAAAACGCTATGAGACCCTTAAGAAAGAACTGGAGTCCTACCTTCCTCCCGACCATGAGAAATACAACAGGTTCATTATAAAAACCCAAGGTCAAGGAGATGTAATAATTTCAGCGTGGACCGGCCTAGCGTCATGGAGCCCCTCATACCACCTTGATTTGAACAGCAGCGCCTCCACAATTGAAGGCGCTCTTAAGGCCACAATAACACAAAATACCGGCATCCCGTGGAATGGTAGGATAAGGCTTCACACAACCATGCCCAAGGAAAGTCTTTACATCCCCAAGCTACCACCTCTAGTGGTTGATTTCGAAAAAGAGGAAAAGTATCTCCTCATGGAAGCGAGAAAAAGCGTTCAGATCGAGAACGTTGCATCTACAGAGACACAAGAGTACAACTTAACAGATGTAGTTTATATAGCTCAAGGAGAAGTTTCGTCTTCCAAACCTAGCGTACTGGAAATAAAATCTTTCACTTTGAGAGGAAGCACATCTATTGTCTGTATTCCTGAATTTTCCAGGGAGGCATGGGCGGTGGCTACTGTTGAACATCTAAATGAGCCCATCATAGAAGGCAAGGCGGAACTCTATATTGACGGAAACCTGTCGGCTCAAAGTACTCTTCCTAGAGCAGGCAAAGGAGAGAAGCTGGAGATACCCTTCGGGAAAACCCCTCTGGTCAAGGTGGAAAAGGAGTATCTAATACCTAAAGAAGGGCAAAAATGGACCGGTAAGGGATGGATCAAAAAGGGCTATGCCATAACCGTGACCAACGGAACCGACGACGATATTAACGTAACCGTGTTAGACCGCATCCCAACCTCTGCAAACGAGGACATCAAGGTAGAGGATATCAATATCACCCCCGCACCAGAAGAACAGGATGAAAAGGGCATAGTCAAATGGAACCTTCCAATCAAAAGGGGAGATAACAAAAAAATTGAGGTCTCCTACATTGTGAAGTTCCCTGCTAACAAGGAAATAACGTTCCGGTAGAGAAATTTTCCCTTAGGGCCAACGAAATGTATAATTGGGGCAACAAGTTATAACATGCATCAAGAAGGTGAAAACATGGAATCTTTCAATAAGGCGACCACAAAGGAAAACACCAGCAGGACAGAACAGCTAATAGAAATGTATCTCAAAAGGCTCAAACAATGTGGATTCAGAATGACAAATCAACGCCGGATAATCATTGAGATCCTGCTCAAAAATCTGGGCAGACACTTAAATGTAAAGGAGCTACTGAACATAGCCCAAAAGGAAGATCCCACTATTGGGATAGCCACAATATACAGAACCGTGGATTTACTAACAGGACTAGGGCTTCTCAATATGATTAACCTTGAAGAAGGTTTCAGTAGATTTGAAGTTCCAGATGAGCAAATGCATTTTCACTTTTACTGCAAATCCTGCGGTAAAGTAGTTCACCTGCCAGACGAGGAGGATAAAACAAAAACCGTTATGCAGTGGGCACAAAAGGAAGGATTTAAGCTTCTACCCCAAACTTTCGAGCTGGCAGGAATATGTCCTGAATGCATAAATGAAGGTGTAGTAGAAGAGGATTTTTGCCATATCAAGAGACCTATTTGTGAAAAGAGGTGTAAAAAGCACAGACGCAGATGGAGGCATGAAAACTAAAATCTCAATTACCTTGCTGTTTTTGATGTTTCTTTGTGTGGTTTTTCTTTTGGGGGTACAGAAGGCTTGTGCCGAGTGTTTCGGTGCCCCCTTGCCCGGAGGTTTCGCCGGGGAATACATGGGAACCTACGTAGGAGACGACTACGGAACTTTTGTCATCACTATATCCCCACAAGGCACAATTGAAGGTTATCTAACCATTCAAAAAGGCCCCAAAACCTTGCCCATGAATGGAAGCTGTTCGTACGGCGGAGATTGCGAATTCCATTCCTACAAAGAAGAAATTTCCTTCAGCGGGAAAATTGATTTCTCCTGCAAAATAAAAGGAACCTGGAGTCAAAAAGAGCCCTCGACAAAGGGAATATTCATAGCAGCTAAAATAAAACCTCAACACCCCTAACCCAAACACCTAATAAACGTTGACAATAATATTGATAACTATTATCGTTAACCCGAGAAAATTTAAAAGTAGGGGTGATGGAAATGAAGATAGCCGTTGCGATGGAGAACGGTAATGTCTGTGAGCATTTTGGCCATGCACCAGCTTATGTGATCTACACTGTTAAAGAAGGGAACATTGTGAGCAAGGAAGGACTTACCAATCCTGGTCACACTCCCGGTTTCTTGCCTAAGTGGATGTCCGGCATGGGGATTGATGTAATAATAGCTGGCGGGATGGGCCCAAGGGCGGTCGAGCTCTTCAAAGAACAAGGTGTTACTCCAATCATAGGCGCTAAGGGCCCAGTAGAAGAAGTTGTCCAAAAATACTGCGAAGGATCCCTTCAAACTGGCCAAAGCACCTGTAATCATCATTGAAGGAGAGTGCTTTACGGATGCCCAATCTTACATTGGCCATAGCAAGTGGTAAAGGAGGAACAGGCAAAAGCAGCTTTGCTTCATCTTTTGGAGTAACCAAACAAGGAATACTTTTAGTGGATGCTGATGTGGAAGAACCTAACCTGGCCCTCCTCTTAAATTTAAAACCCTTAGAAAGCTCCTTGGTTAATTTACGAATCCCTGCAATAAACAAAGATGTGTGCACAAAGTGCGATAAATGCGTTGATGCCTGCCGATTTGGGGCTTTAAACATCTTTGGGGACAATATACCTATGGTAAACGACCTTTGTCACGGCTGCGGGCTTTGTTCCTTGGTTTGTCCTACGAAGGCAATATCTGAAATAGAAAAACCCATAGGTGAGGTACGTCACTACTTATCAAAAAACGTAGAGCTCCTTGAAGGACGGTTAGCCCTCGGAATGCCCAATCCAGTGCCAGTAATAGAAGCTGTAGTCGATGCCGCCATGGCCGTAGAAAAACCAAGAATTATAGATTGTGCCCCTGGCACCTCATGCCCCATGGTCGCAGGTGCAAGAAGGGCTGACGCCGTGTTGCTGGTAACAGAACCTACCCCTTTCGGGTTAGCCGATCTGAAACTCGCCCTTGAGGCAATAGTTCCGCTAAATAAACCCGTAGGAGTGGTTGTCAATAAATATGGTATTGCATCAGAAAACGTAGAAGAGTTGTGTAAAAATTGGAATGTACCTATCCTCGGCTATTTTCCTTTTAGCAAACATGTAGCAGCCTCTTACGCTAAAGGCATTCCTCCAGCAACATACGATCACCTATGGCAACAAAGAATATCTGACATATGGAATTACTTTGAAGAGAGGGTTGGGAAATGAAACCTAAAGAAATAGTTGTAACTAGTGGAAAGGGAGGGACAGGAAAAACTACCTTAACCTCCTCCTTGGCTGCATATTTGGGCAACGTAACCTTATGTGATGCCGATGTAGACGCTCCAGATCTTTATATTCTACTGAAACCATCCATAAAAGCTAATTACAAATTTTGGGGCATAGATACTGCCCAAGTTGATTCTTCTAAATGCATTGGCTGCAGTCGCTGTTTCAAAACATGTCGTTTCGACTCGATCACCATGATAAATGACAAAGCAATAGTAGACACCAACTTCTGCGAAGGATGCGCCGCCTGTGCCTACGTATGCCCTACCAATGCAATTTCCATGGTACCCACGGAACAGGGAACTTACTATGAAAGCACTACTAACTATGGGCCCATGTGGCATGCCCAGCTTTTCCCAGGAGGGGAGAACTCGGGCAAGCTCGTGCAAATTTTGCGCAACAGAGCGAAGGAAACAGCATTGAAAGAGAAAATTCCCTACGTAATAATTGATGGCCCTCCAGGTGTGGCCTGCCCGGCCATATCTTCAATAACGGGGTGCGACCTAACTGTAGCAGTAACGGAACCCTCCGCCAGTGCCCTTTCTGATTTGAAAAGATTAACTGAAGTAGCCAAAAGATTTTCCGTACCTATGGGTATCGTTATCAATAAATCTGACATTGCACCCAAGGTAACGGACCTCATCAAGGAAGAGTGCCAAAAAGAGGGTTTGACTGTAATTGGGGAGATTCCCTTTTCTGAAGACATCCCAAAGGCTATCTCGAGAAGGGAAATTCCTTTGGAAGAAACGAAACCTAACATAGAAAAGATATGGAAAACCATATTGCACAACCTCACTAGCTCACCCATCTAAATTTGGGTTTGGTAATACCGTAAATAGCTTTTGGTGCTCCCGTCCTTATAGCCCAGTTCATGTTCCCAAAATCGAAGTGCCACCACTCCTCAGGGTAGTTGGAAAAATTTGCTCTTCCCATAAGTTGCAATAGCATCTTTCGGTTCTCCATCGCCTCCTTTTCTTTCGCCGAAAGCTTTTTGCCCTCTCTAGCAAGGTTCTCGTAGTAGCAAGTAAAAGACCTTTCTGTCGTTTCATCAAAATCCGATCCCATGTAGAGAATTCGTCCCTTGTTATCGCTTATGGTAAGATCTACAGCACCACCTGTTGCATGCCCTGGCACCCTGATGGGGTCGTCGGATGGCAAAGCCACAAACATCTTGGCCCTTCTGATGATTTCTTCCTCGCAAAGGTCCTTGTTGCGTTCCCTTAGCTCGCGGCATAACTTGGAAAACAAGGCTTTCTGCAGGGCAAGAGGTCTCCAGCAATCCAGCAGCACAAGCTTCCAACCCCTGGGCAAACTTTCTGCAACTTCTATGAGCCTTTCCAAAACCCCTTCTCTTACGTAGCACTCAGGAATGCTCCCCTCAAGTCCCTGTATGAAATACTGAGGTCTAACCAATATCCTCTCAGGATAACAGCTTGCGGGCACAAGAGGCTCTCCGTTATCTTCCAGTTTTGGGGTGAAAGCTTCTTGAGATTTGGTCTTTTCCTCTTGGATCATGTCTTGTCATCTCCTATAGGCCTAATACCCTGGGCAGAGTAACGGTTATGAATGGGAAAGTAATTATGCCCAAAAGAACAAGCATTGCTACGGCTATGAAAGGCCATATTTCTCTGAAAAGCTCCCCAAGGGGCACCTTACCTACGGCTGCCACAATGTAATTACAGGCTCCAACGGGAGGAGTTATGAGCGCAATGGTCACGTTCAAGGTCATTACAATCCCGAAATGGAAGGGATCTATGCCTGCTTTCATGGCCAATGGGTAAAAAATAGGAGTCAGGAGGGTAAGTACAGCCACCTCTTCCATGAACATACCGATTACAAACGTTATTAGGCTCAAAACTACCAGCAAAAGCCACGAATGCTCCAGAAGCCCCATGGATATGAGCCAAGAAGCGAATTTGTGGGTTACTCTCTCCCATTTCAAAAACCAGCCAACTACCGTTGCAGCGCCCATTATCAAAAACACCGCGCTGGTCAGACTGATGGTTTCGTAGATGGCATCCCAAAGGCTTCTAAAAGTAAGTTCCCTCGTTACGAAAACTCCGGCCACTAGACAGTAAACCACCGCAAGGGCTCCAGATTCCGTCGGAGTAACCAATCCTGTGACTATACCTCCAATTATTATAAAAGGAGCAATAAGAGCTACTGTTGCTCTTTTTAAAATCCTGCCCGCTTCCTTTCGAACCTCTTTGGGATCGTTGACTGGGACCTTGTAGCGTTTGGAATAAAACCAATTCATGACCATGAAGGCAACTCCCAAGAAGAGGCCCGGTAGTATGCCCGCTATGAAAAGTCCTCCTACCGAGGTATTAGTCATGGAAGCATAGATGATCATGAATATGCTTGGCGGAATTATAGGACCAATGAGGGAGCTTCCCGCTGTGAGGCCCGCTGCATACGCCTTTGGGAAACCTTCCTTCTCCATAGCAGGTATGAGGATGGAGCCCAGCGCTGATGCATCCGCTGCAGCAGACCCATTAACTCCGGCCAAAATTATTCCAGCCACCACGTTCACATAACCCAGACCACCTCTTACGCTTCCTATGAGCAATCTGCTGAAATCTATCAATCTGTCGGTCAATCCAGAACGGTTCATCAAGTTGCCCACTAGAATGAAAAAGGGGATAGCCATCAGTGAAAATACGTCCATACCACCAAAAAATTGCTGGGGAATAACTCTTATCAACGACCCATTGCCCGTAGTCAGCAAGCCAACCAAGCCTGTAAAAAGCAGGGACGCGTATAGAGGGACTCCTATGACCATCTGGCAGAAAAACACCAAAAGCAACGCCAAAATCATCTGTTCTCATCCTTTCTGGTCTTCATGAACTCCAAGAGCAAAAGCTGCACGAGAAGGATCGACATGCCCAAAGGAACCGCCATGAGGACGATGGCCTTGGGAATACCCAAAGCCATCGTTTTCATGTGCCACGTCCCCCTGACGTTCTGTGCCCCGTACCAGATGAGAACGAAAAGCACTATCACCTGAATGGTCAATCTCAAAAAAACAGAGGTCTTTTTGAGCCACCCTGGAAACTTGGGGACCAGAAAATCTATCGCCATGTGGTCTCCTCTAGTCAAAGCTCCGGCAGCACCCAGCATTACCAGCCAAACCAAGGAGTATCTGGCCACCTCCTCAGTCCATATAACAGAGTTCTTGAGAAGATAACGGAATACTATTCCCATGACTATATCCATGATGTTTATTATCAATAGACTTCCGGCCAAGAGGGCGCTCGTTCTTTCAATGATCCTAGAAAGACTCTCCAGGGTTTCCCAACCTCTACGTTCCATTAATTTCCTCCGGAAACTGCCTTATTGGCGTTCTCAGCGCACTCCAGGGCAAGTTCCATCCAATCGGAGGAAACCTTGCTCTTAAGCCATTCAATATAACCTGGCTGTCCAATGGAACGGAACTCTTCCATTTCTTCCGGAGTGGGAGCGTAAACTTCCATGCCCTTTTCCTTCAAAAATTCTATTTGCTTCGCATCCGCCTCTTCCACTTCCTTCCTGCTTATCCGGTTGGCTTCTTTTGCAGCTTTTAGCACGACCTCTTGATCCTCTTTCGAGAGGGAGTCAAATAGGTCTCCGTTCATTACCAAAAATTGGTCGGAATATTGAATGTTCGCCAAGGTCATATATTTTTGGACCTCAAAAAGACTGCCGATTATTATATACATTGCAGGGTTCATCTGACCGTCGACAACTCCTGTCTTCAGGGCCATGTAAAGCTCCGTCCAAGGAATTGGAGTGCCACTTGCTCCAAAGGCCTTGTATATGGCTATCTGCCCCTCGTCCATTGCTCTAAATTTCAACCCTTTGAAATCTGCTGGATGGTGAATAGGCTTTTTAGAGTTGGTAAAGGCCAAAAAGCCCCCCTCCTCTACGGCTTCCAACAGGACCGCACCGGTCCTGTTGCGGAACTCCTCCTGCGCTCTCTTCCAGTAACGGCTGTTATCAAAGAAGTAATGGGCCGCTTCATAGCTATTGAACATGAAGGGTACGGATGACGCATATATCTCGGGGAAGACCGGCGCTACCCCTGCGAAAGAGGCTATATTGATTATCGGCTGGTTCAATCCTGACTTCATCAGAAGCTCCATTCGTTCTTCTTCCGTACCTAGTTGGCTGTCAGGGAACAATTCTATCTTGAGGCGGCCTTCAGTTCCTTCCTCCACGAACTTCTTGAAGTTCACAGCGAAAGCGTGAACTGCGTTGTTTTTCTCATCGGGGGGGCCATTGTACGACATTTTAGCAGTGACTGCCATTGCTCCAGATACGGAGAGAAAAAGAAAAACCCCCGCCAAAATAACACCTAACATCAACCTGCTCGCCCTAACCCTCATCAAAACCTCTCCTTTCATCTAATTAAATAACCTCTTAGGCATTTTATTATCCAGAAAGCGGGACGTCAATTGCATTTAACATTAATCGTCATTAATCTTTGTTTTTATCTCGAACTTTATAAATGAAGGTGCAAGCGCTGACGTTACAACAGCACTTGCACCTTCGCTTTATGTCTATTAATGTTAATAACTGTTATTTAAGTGATTTTAAAACTCCATCAGCCAAATTCTCCAAAACAGCCTCATTTGCGTAGTGCTCCAACCTACCGGCGTCCCCAAGAATGGAAATTTCCCTATCTACTGGCAGGCCAGCTATGACAGGAACCTTCCACTTTTCTGACAATTTTTCAACGTGGCTAGGCCCATACAATTCCCATTTCTCCCCACAATGGGGACAAACCGCGTACCCCATGTTCTCCACAATCCCTAATAGGGGCACTTCGAGCATCTGTGCCATGTGCATCATCTTTTCGACAATAAGCGAGGCTAGCCCCTGAGGCGTACTGACCACCATGACGCCGTCCAAGGCTATCATCTGCATTACGGTCAGCGTAGCATCAGCCGTGCCTGGAGGCAAATCAACGATCAAACACTCTGTATCTTCCCAATTCAGGTCTTCCCAGAACTGCATTATGGCCTTTCCTATCAAGGGGCCTCTCCAAACAACGGGCTTAGAAGGGTCATCAAGCACCAGGTTAGTTGACATAACTTTTATACCGAGCCAGCTGCTTTTGGGTGGTATTACTCCTTTATCAGTTACGAAAGGTTTTTCTCGCACTCCAAGCAGCTTGGGTATGGATGGCCCTGTTATATCAGCATCTAAAATTCCCACTTTAAGACCTTTTCTTGCAAGGGCCACCGCTAATAGAGCTGACAAAGTGCTTTTTCCCACTCCCCCTTTACCACTTCCTACAGCAACTATATTTTTAATGTTTTTTTTGGTCTTAGGAGGCATACCCCCTGCATTCTTATTTTCCGCCATATTCATCTCTCCTTTTATGAACGCTGCTTTATATATTCCCTCACGGCTCGTTCGCAGGTAATGGGAAGAGTCACTTCGCTAAACTTAATCCCCGCGGCATCCAAAGCCCCTTGAGCTTTAGGCCCTACTCTAGGGGCTAAAACCACAGAAACTCCCTGCCTAGAAAGCTCCTGAACAGCCCGTCCGCCTGCTCCATGGCCCGCTTCTTTTGCCTTGTTCTCTATGACTTGCTGCAAGGTCCCCTCTTCGTCGAAAAGGAGGAAATATGAAGCTCTGGCAAATCGCTCAGAGACAGGGTCACCTTCAGACCTGCCGTCAGAAGGAACAGCAATGTACGATCTCAATTCGTTAACACTCCCTTCTTTTGATTATGATTATCATTTACAATAGTATCTTCCTTCCCCCCAAACTAGTCAAGCAAAGTCGCCTGGGAGTTTATTGATAAAGGATATTGACAATAAAGGCACAACCGTGTATCGTTGCATGTGCAAAAAGTTTGGTGAGGCTAACTTTTCTTAAGTTATTCTTCCTTGCCGAAGAGGAGGTAAACATGACCACTGGGCTTCATTTATTGAAAAATGGCCAAAAGGCCAAGATAGTTTCTCTGCCTCCAGGCTTGTGTGGTAAACGAATAGAAGCTTTGGGGCTGAGACCTGGGAAAACAATAGAAAAGGTCTCAGGAATGCCCTTCAAGGGGCCTGTTACCATCTCACTGGACGGAAGGCAGATTGCCATAGGTCATGGGATGAGCGAGAAAATTGTGGTTGAACCTATTACGGAAGGAGAATCCCAATGAAGTTCCCCTGCCTCGGTTGCCACGACCAAGCTCAGCATTGCGGAGGCTGTCCGGCTTCCAATGAAAATTCACCTTCCGAACTAAAAAAAATTCTCCTAGTGGGCAATCCTAACGTGGGCAAAAGTGCCGTCTTCACGAGGTTGACCGGAGTTCATGCCATATCTTCTAATTTTCCTGGAACAACCATAAGTTTCACTCAAGGAAACCTACGACACGAAGGTCAAAACTACGTTATCATAGATGTCCCAGGAACTTACACATTGAATCCCACAAACGAAGCAGAGGAAGTGGCCAAGCGCATAATCGAAGAAGATTCTGACATAGTGATAATTGTCCTTGACGCAGGAGCACTGGAGAGGAACTTATACTTGGCCCTTCAAGTCCTGGAGCTTGGAAAGAAAGCCATAGTTGCGCTCAACATGGTAGACGAAGCTAGGCATAAAGGCATTGAGATCAACATTGAAGCTCTTGAGAAAGCTCTGGGAGTTCCCGTAGTCCCAACTGTTGCTCTTTCTGGCAGGGGAATAAAGAACTTGGTGAATCGCCTCAAGGAGGCTAGAAAATCCCACATAACTCCACAAAGTGACGAAGATAGGTGGAAGACCATAGGGAAAATAATCGCCCAAACACAAAAAGCCCATCACAGACATCACACTGTGAAGGACCGTCTGGAGGACATCACAGTCCATCCCTTGTGGGGCGCTCTGTTTGGAATAGCCGTAATAGTTGCAAGTTATTACGCTGTTAGACAGATCGGAGAGGGCATCATAAACTACATCCTTGATCCCATCTTCTCTACATTTGTCCTGCCTCTACTGGAAGCTCTCTCAAGGAGCATGAATCCCCAAGGCTTTATGCACTCTTTGTTACTAGGAACATTGATAAACGGCACATTAGACTTTGAGCAAAGTTTCGGCCTATTGACTACAGGTCTATACGTCCCCCTCGTAATGGTTCTGCCATATATTTTTGCATTTTACACCGTACTGAGTTTACTGGAAGATTCAGGATATCTACCTCGACTTGCTGTATTATTCGACTCGTTGATGCACCGATTGGGCCTCCACGGCTTCGCAATAGTCCCCAACCTGCTTGGCCTAGGGTGCAACGTGCCTGGCATCCTGGCGACGAGGGTTCTTGAATCCCCCAGAGAGCGATTCATTGCTTCTACGCTAATTTCCGTAGCCGTACCATGCGCTGGCCTTCAAGCGATGATATTCGGTGCGCTAGGAAGCTTTGGCGGCAAATACGTGGCAATGGTGTACGGCTCCCTTGCTGTCGCATGGATAGTCTTAGGAAGGATCCTAAATGCGTTGCTTCCAGGCTACAGCCCCGAGCTCATCATAGAGATACCTCCGTATAGAGTTCCTTCATTGAGAGGACTCGGTCTTAAACTGTGGTTTAGGATCAGGGGTTTTCTGATTGAGGCAATCCCTCTAGTCTTATTTGGCGTCCTGGTGGTCAACCTTCTCTACATGTCAGGAATTATGAACGTAATATCCAACCTTTTGGAGCCTTTCTTCAACATCGTTCTGGGGCTTCCAGCATCAACAGCTGGACCCATAATACTAGGACTATTGAGAAAAGACGTGGCCGTTGGTATGCTGTTACCGCTGAACCTCACCCCTCAGCAAATGGTCATAACCGTGGTGATGTTGTCCATGACGTTCCCGTGCATAGCTACTTTCATAGTCCTCTTTAGGGAACTTGGAGCCAAGAAGATGCTTTACAGTCTGGGAATAATGTTGACAACAGCGATATTGTTCGGTTTCATGCTGAGGTTATTCTTCTTGCTTGCGTAAGGTTTTTCAGCGTTTCCTGTTTCAATCGGCTACAGGAAACGCTATTTCTCCCACATCAGGTATGAAGTGTTTCGTCCATTTAACGCCGAACACTGTCTCCAAAGAGGTTGTGTCCAAATCCCTTGACTTTTTGGTACAAACCACTTTACCCTCCTTCAGGAACATTACCCGATCGGACCAACGAAGGGCAGAGTTCACATCGTGCATGGCTATCAATATGGCACATCCCTTTTTCCTCAGTCCTTCCACGAGCTTAAACATGGAAAGAGCATGTTTTGGGTCCAATGCGCTAGTAGGCTCGTCCATCAAAAGAATGTGGGGTTCCTGGGCAAGAGCTCTGGCTATTGCTACCCTTTGGGCTTCTCCACCCGAAAGCTCTGTAGCCAACCGATCCTCAAATCCCTCAAGATCTACAGCCTTCAAGCTATTTCTGGCAATTTCGTAATCCTGAGCTCCAAAGCTATTGAACCTTCCCGCGTAGGGATAACGGCCCATAAGCACTATCTCTATAACCCTGAAGGGCATATAAAAGTAGTTCTGCTGTGGAACCACGGCAACCTTCCTCGCAAGGTCCCTTTTGGCAATCTCTTTTATGTTCTTCCCTTCGAAGAAAACTTCACCACTGGTCATGCGGCCAACGCCTGCGACAGCACCTATCAAAGTGCTCTTTCCGCTCCCGTTGGGGCCTAAAAGGCCCAATACCTCCCCATATTGAAGATGGAAGGTGACGGAGTCCAAAATGACCTTGTCCCCCATGATCACGCTTATATTATTGGCTTCTAACGCCACGCTAATACCCCTCATTACTCCTACCTTCCCTTCCACAGGAGGAAGCAAAACACAGGGCCACCCGTAAGAGCAGTAAGGACTCCTATAGGAAGCTCTCCTAACATTCTGGAGAACGTGTCCGCTACAACAAGCAAAATGCCTCCACCCAAAAAGGCCAAAACCACAAGCCCCCGATGTCCCGGGCCAAAGATCAACCGCAACAAGTGGGGCACTACCAGACCAACAAACCCTATCACACCACAGGTAGAAACTGCTACAGATGTTGCAAGGGAACTCAAAAAGAGAAGGGCTAGTTTTGTCCTCCCTTCGTCAACACCCAAGGCCTCTGCTGGCCCCCCTGAAGCTATAATGTCCATCTCCCTGGAATAGAATAAGCCTACAGTCAAAACGGCCATAGCCGAAGCAAAAACTAAAAAGGCCTGAGACCAGTCAGCTGAGGAAAAACTGCCCAAAAGCCAAAATACTATAACGGCAGCTTGCTGGCCTGCTAAGGCTTTGAGCAGAGTTATGCCAGCACTCAATATACTGCTAACTACTACTCCAGCAAGAATTAGTCTAGGAGAATTTTTGATACCCTTACTTCCTCCGGCCAAAGCCATGGAGACCAAAAGAGAAGCTGCACCCCCAACAAATGCAAAAATCGCCACAGGCCTTAGACCTAACAGAAAGGCCAAAGATGCCCCAAATGCGGCTCCGGTAGCCACTCCAAGAGTGTAAGGCTCTGCCAGAACGTTCATCAAAAGCCCCTGATAAATAACCCCACTGGTGGAAAGACATGCTCCTACAAGTAATGCAGAAACAACCCTTGGAAGCCTTATATCCAATAGGATCAATCTTTCTTGTACCTGGAAACCATCAGGGTTACCCCACACCAAACTCCCCAAAACCGAAAAAACCCGTCTAATGGATATAGGTGCTTCTCCCACAGACAGGGACCAAAAAACGCACAAAATCAAAACTCCAAATAGGGTAGTAAAACCCAAAAGGCAATTTACCCGCCTTTTCCCCAAAAATACCACCTCATAAGTCTGGTTTTAAGCCTTTGTTTTTTTTCTTCCCTTGGCGACCTCATCCATGTGAGCACAATGCCCTTTTGTCCTAAAATCAGGGCAACTACAATTATTGTGTTTCAAGTCGACGACGAACTCTTCCTGACCATCTTTTACAATGTATATATGGTCAGATACCATACGAGAGACCAATTTATCGGCATGTTCGTCAGTCTCTCCACCAACTCTTTTGCTTTCGTCTATAGCCTTGTTCGAAAGATTATCAGCCAGGCTGTTTTCCTGTCTTGGTATCCACTGAAGTCGAGCTTTCGTCTTATCGATGAGGAACAGGGCCTCTTCTGCCAAAGGTAAAAGTCTGGGCTCCCTTATCTTCCAGTTGCCCAGCATCTGATTGACCACCAACTTGCTGTCACCTTTCACAACACAATTGTAAAGTTTCCTATTTAAGAGTTCTCTAAGCAAGAGGATCAGAGCCTCGTACTCCGCTTCGTTGTTGGTTCGCTTGCCTAAGTACTTGGACTCCTTCCACAGGATCTGCCCCTTGCCAAAATCAACGATACAAGCACCTGCTCCGGCCTCTCCAGGATTCCCCCTGGACGCCCCATCAAAGTAGCCAATTATCATGCTATTGCTCCTTTCATAAAAACTTTAATATGAACATTGACTCATTATACTAACTATAACGACCTAAGCCATTATATCAATAACAAGCAGGCGCCCTAAGGCGCCTGCTTCCGATAGCCCACTCACTTATTTATTAAAGACAAAACCTCACATTACAAGGATTCCGCTAAATGATAAGCCGCTGAAGTTTGAGGTGAGGATACAGCATCCTGAGATTTGGCCAACAACCAATGGCCACTTTCATCCTTGGTCCACACATTGAAGCTCGTGAAAGTTTCTTCTATTATGCTCTGATTTGCCATGTACCAGTTGCCATTTTGATCTTTTATCCACATAATTATCCCTCCCGTTTTTTTTAAAAATCACTAACCCCT
The DNA here is from genome assembly GCA_000233775.1 of Thermovirga lienii DSM 17291. NCBI lineage: Bacteria > Thermotogati > Synergistota > Synergistia > Synergistales > Thermovirgaceae > Thermovirga > Thermovirga lienii. The sequence continues at coordinate 1,611,761 of CP003096.1, forward strand.
CACACCAAATCAAAACGGGCAGGTTCATCTTATTCGTCCTGGTTCAGGATGTATTCCGGAAGCCAAACTTCTAACCACCCTTATTCCTCCTTTGTTCTGTGCTTGGGGTAATTTATATCAACTATTCTTCAGTTTGTCAACTGCAGTTTATTATTTTTGGCTTTTTGAACGTTTTCAAGCTATGCAGTTTATGCAACCGGTTGAATTATAACATTGCCCCCCCAACATCTGCAAGGTGGAAATAACTTAAAACTTTTTGTGTATTTTAAAGAAAAGTGCAACTATTTCTTCTGTTCTTGCCTATAATGATGCTAATATATAGTGACAATGAGTTAAAAAAAGCTACGAGGTGATAGGCATGTACTGTAGAATGTTGGTAGTGGACCTTTCAATGGAAAGATCCTGGGTAGAAGAAATCGAAGAAGAAGCGATCAAAAAGTACATAGGTGGAAAGGGCTTGGGAATCTATTTGCTGGACAAAATGCTGCCCAAAGGAACGCCCCCACTCGAAAAAGAAAATGTACTACTTTTCCTCACCGGCCCCCTAACTGGAACATCTTTTCCGACCTCAGGAAGGTTCGTCGTAGCAACAAAGTCACCTCTCACCAACATGTACGTAGACAGTCACGCTGGAGGACACTTTGCTCCGGCTATGCGAAGGGCAGGCTTCGAAGTGCTGGTAATAAAGGGCAGAGCATCCAAACCATCCTACATTTGGATAGACGACGACAGGATAGAAATAAGGGAGGCTCAGCACCTTTGGGGCATGCAAGTAGATGAGACCGTGGAAGCAGTAAGAAATGAGACATCCCATGAAGCCCACGTGGCAACTATAGGACCTGCAGGGGAAAACCTACTTCCCATAGCTACTATAACTTTTGACAAGGACAGCGATCCATGGAGGGCTGGCGTAGCCGGCAGAGCAGGCACTGGATCTGTCATGGGAAGCAAAAACCTGAAGGCCGTGGCCTTGAGAGGCTCAAAATCTATTCCCATCAAAGACGAGACAAACCTAAGGAAACTCACTTCAGAGATAGCTCGCCTCGCTATGGAATCCCCTGCAATTCACCGCAGGCGAACTGTGGGCACCTCCGCACTAGTGGAGCCCATGAGCAGAACAGGCATACTACCCTCCTACAATTTCAGGCAGGGTTATTTCCATCCCATCTACGGCCTGACATCAGCAAACCTAAGGTATCACACAAAGAGAGATGTAGCATGCTTCAACTGCCCCATAGTATGTGGGAAAATACTCGATGGAGGAGGGAAAGACACGAAAGTAGAATACGAATCCATTGCTCTTCTTGGAAGTAACGATGGGATAGGGTCCATGCCGGAACTAGCCAAAGCCATCTCGGTCTGCAACCAAATGGGCATGGATACCATATCCGCAGGGGGCATTGTAGCCTTCGCGATGGAATGCAAGGACCGCGGGATACTTCACGAAGCTCCATCTTTCGGCGATGCCGAAGGTCAACGGAAACTACTTGAGGACATTGCTTTCAGAAGAGGGTTGGGAGCCATCTTGGCAGATGGAGTAAAGGAAGCCTCTAAAAGGATAGGAAAGGGAACCGAAGAGTTTGCCATTGAGGTAAAAGGATTGGAGCTTCCTGGGTACGATCCCAGAGCAACGTGGGGTATGGCCTTGGCCTACGCAACCTCCGACAGGGGTGGATGTCACCAAAGAGCATGGACCGTTCTAGCGGAACTAGACGGCATACTTCCCAGGTTTGGAACCGAGGGCATTGCCCTAAAAGTCAAAACCACCCAAGACGAGAGGGCTGCGGCGTTCTCCTTGGTGGTATGCGATTTCCTCCCCTATGACCAAAACGTCATATATCCGTGCCTTGAGCATGCTGCCGGCCTTGAAATGAGCGAAAAGGAGTATTTGGAAGCAGGAGAAAGGATATGGAATCACATACGTATGTTCAACATACGAGAGGCCAACATATCCCGAAAGGACGACTATCTACCCAAGCGGATGTACCATGACCCCATCCCCATGCCACCTAGAGGAGAAGACAAAGTGAGTTTACCCAAAGAGCTTTTCGATAAGATGTTAGATGAGTATTATATGTTACGAGGATGGAACGAAGATGGCATCCCAGAGGAAGGGACATTGGGACGTCTAGGACTCTCTTGGTGATGCATGAAAATGATTCTGGAGGTGTAAGCCCATGTGGAAGATAGCAATAGTAGGCTTCGGAAACGTATCTCAGGGATTTCTGAGAATATTAAAGGACAAGAAAGAATCCCTCAAGGAACGCTACAACTTTGAGTATTCCATAACCGCCATAGCAGACCCAGTAAAGGGCTCAGTTATGAACGCTTCAGGGCTGGATGTTGACTTTCTTATGGAACTCTTCGATTCAGAAGGAAACCTTAAATCCCACCCTAACAGAACGGACCTTGGATCTATCGATATAATAGAAAGAAGCGAAGCCGACATAATAGTTGAGACTACGATTACCAACCTGGAAACAGGCGAACCAGGGCTTAGCCATATAAAAGCCGCATTGAGCGCCAAAAAGCACGTGGTATCCACAAATAAGGGACCTGTCTCTGTAGCCCTACCCGAATTAGCTAAACTAGCAAAAGAAAACCATGTGGAATACCTCTTCGAAGGCGTAGTATTGAGCGGGACTCCATCAATAAACCTGGCAAAAGAGGCATTGGCAGGTTGTGACATAAAGAAGGTTATGGGAATAGTAAACGGAACGACCAACTACATCCTCACCAGGATGGAAGAAGGAACTTCCTACGAAGACGCTCTCAAAAAAGCCCAGGAGCTGGGATATGCAGAGGCGGATCCCACAGGGGACGTCGAAGGATGGGACGCTGCTGTTAAAGCTCAAGTCCTCGCTAACGTCATAATGGGACATCAGATAAAAATAGAGGACGTCCAGCGGACAGGAATAACCCAAATAACCCAAGAAGACATCAAGGACGCTGCCAAAAGGGGCGCCAGGATAAAACTTATAGCAGAGGTTGAGAAAACCAACGGCACTGTCAAGGCTTCCGTTAGCCCCCAAGAGATACCCTTAAGTCATCCTCTGGCCAATATTATGGACGCCACCAACGCCTTGACCTTCACCACAGATCATCTTGGCGATGTGACCATAGTTGGCCCAGGAGCAGGAAGGGTTGAAACTGGACAAGCACTTTTGACGGATATTCTTGCCATACATAGAAAATATTGCAAAATATGACTGGGACCTCAACCCCAGAGTTCACCCTGCGGAGTGAATATTTGGGGAACTACAAGGACTGCCTGAGGACGGATTCGCTTGTCCCTTAGCCGATTTATCATAAGCCGCCCAGATAAGGCTCCTAAATGAAACGCAGGAAACTCCAATGTCCAAGCACCCAATATGGAAGCTTCTTCCTGGGAACCACAGAAAATCAAAACATCATCAGGGGAAGCTTCCACTTTTTGTCCTAACCTACCATCCAACACGTGACATTTTGCATTCTTTTTCTGCGTTTGATATTTGGAAAGGAACGAATACACGGCCCCCTCGCCAGGGTAATATCTGAAACCCTGCCCTTTACTTAGTTTCTCTATCTTCTCCACGATGGCCTTCTCGTCAAATTTGATGGAAACCCCATCAAATTGATGCTCACCCACAACGACAACTGGCAGGTTTAGTTCTTCCGCTGGTGGTTTTTCGTAAACAAATATGAGCCCATCCACTCGCCTGGCAGAAAGGACCTTCAAGGCATTGATTCTTTTTTTATCGTCTGAAGAAGTTTCTTTGATCATTATCTCTACCCCTATCCTTTCCATCACCCTCTCCAAGCCACATAGATAGAGACCAACCCACCAAGGGGACAGCTGCTTGAACACAACCCCTATCGTATCGGTCGTTTTCGTGGAAAGTCCCCTTGCCAACACGTCAGGCCTGTAACCAAGTTTTTTGACCGCTGCCCATACTTTTTCACAGGTGGCAGCACTTATCCTAGGGTCTCCTTTCAAGACCCTGCTCACCGTGGCCTTGTTGACCCCAGCCTCCGCTGCTACATCGGCCATTGTCACCTTCATGAGATCCCCTCCCGGAATAATACTACCGGTTGCACAGTAAAGTTCAAGGGGGGTACACTATTCAAAGCAGCTTCCGCCTATGAATTCCCTCAAAATGGACGTGTTGGGAACCACGTCGGAAGGGATGAAAGGAAAGTACTGAGAAAGGGTCAAAAGCCTTTGGGCTTCGCCGTACACAGGAGAAGACTCTTCCACGCTTCTCAAAAGGCCCTCGGTATATCCTTTCAATACAGGCAGCTCGTACACTAGGGCGGAATTGAACATTCGATCCGCCTTCTCCTGGTAAGGAAAAATGTAATCCTGGGCACCCTTAACAACTGAGGGCCACTGCATTAAAGTAGCCTCCGCACTTTTACCTCTGGTTCGGTAATCTCTGACCAATCGCCTTAGCAACCTGTTATCCGTAGTACTAGTTCTATTGTGTCTATCCATGCTTATTCCAGTGAGAGGAGAAACAAAGATCTTGTAGACCTTCTCATCGGGAATTCCTCTGGTTATCAACTGGTTCAGGCCATGAATCCCCTCTATTATCACCACACCTTGCTTTTCCAACTTCAACGTAGGTCCTTTCTCTCTCTTTCCTGAAATGAAGTTGAACCTAGGCAGAACCACTTCCTTGCCCGCAAGGATTGCATCAAGTTGCTGCTCGAGAAAATCCAAATCCAAGGCGTATATGGACTCGAAATCAAAATTACCGTCAGCATCCCTCGGGGTCTTCTCCCTGTCCAAGAAATAGTCATCAAGGGATATCACAACAGGTCTTTTGCCACAGACCCTCAGGCATATGGCCAATCGCTTGGCTGTAGTGGTCTTTCCAGAACCGGACGGACCGGCTATGCATATAACTTTAACAGTTCCTTTTTCTATTATGTCTCCGGCTATCTCATTGAGTTTTTGGTTGTGCAAGGCCTCCGATACCAAGATGAGCTCCTGCGCTCTGCCAGATGCCACATACCTATGCAGGTTATCCATCGTACTTACGCCCAAAATATCCAACCACTCGGCATATTCCTCGAATACGTCCGCTAGCTTCCGAGGTGGTCTGAAAGGAGGCAGTTCCTTGGGCGATGTGACCGTAGGAAACCTAAGGACCACTCCACTCCTGAAAGGGACCAGGTCCCACGATTTAATATAACCTGCAGAAGGGGCAAGGGGGGTATAAAAATGGCCATACACTCCATCACAGGACCACAACGTGACAGGGTCTATCCGTGCTGCCTCTAAAAGGGCAGCCTTACCAAGATCGTTCTGACTCCTGAATATTTGTTTTGCCCTATCCAAGGGCACAACCTCCATCTTTATGGGCAAATCGTCATGGACAAATGACTCTAGGGCCTCGCGCACAAGCCTTAGATCTTCCTGATCAAGGCCCTCTCCTTGTACTTCGCAGAAAAAACCATCACTTATGGAGTGTCTTATAAAAACTTCCTTACCTAGAATCTTCCTGCATGCTACCACCAATAAAAAACTAAGGGTGTTCCTGTAAACGGCCATACCCTCAAATGAGGATGTATCGACAAAGTCCACTTCGCAATGGTCATCTATGGTCCAAGTCAAGGGTCGCAGGTACCCGTTGACATGCCATGCAACCACTGGTTTATCGTTCAGGCCGCAAAGGGAAAGAACCTCAATACCAGACACAGGTTTATGAAATTTTTCTACTCCTATCCCTCTTATAGATACAGAAAAGGCCACTACAGAAACACCCCGTTTTTTGGTCCTTTAGCGGTCACTCGAATTAGCTGCTCGCTGCTGAATCACTCTTTTCGCCACTACCCTTCACCGCAGCAGGAGACGGTGCGCCTGGGTCACTTCCCTGAACTACCTCTAATTCGGGAGTTCCCGCCCACTCATGGAATGAGGAATCGTAGTTACGGGCGTTCTCAAAACCAGCCATCCTTAGGACCAAAACCAAGTAGGCCGACCTCACTCCTGCCGTGTCATAAACAACTATTTCATCATCTGGACTTAGCCCATAGGATTGGAACAAGGCCCTAAGCTCTTCCACGTCCTTTACTGTTTGGTCTTCGTTGAAAACCAAATCAAAGGGGATATTGATGGCCCCGGGTATATGGCCTCCCCTCTTTTCCTGGAAAATTCTAGCCCCTTGATACTCGAAGGGCGTCCTAGCATCAATTATATATACCTCTCCCAATTTTGCCTTGAGCCACGGGGTGGTAACATTGTAGCCACCGCTGAAACTTTCGATCTTGAAAGGTTTGGCCTTCGCCACAACGGGCTTGGTGGACACTTTTCCACCTGCGGCCTTCCAAGCCATAAAACCTCCCTCCAGCATCTTGGCGTTTTCTATGCCTGAAAGGCGGAGTATCCACACCACCCAACCGTCTTGCCCCCATCCACCGGGATCAGCATAGACGACAACAGGTTTCTTTCCGTCGATGCCCAAAGCACCTATTTTCTTGGCCAAAATATCCTTGGGGTAAAGGTCTCCCCAACCGGGTGAGCCGGGACGCCCTTTCATATTGGCAAAGTACGTCCACTCAGCGTTAACTGCTCCAGGTATATGGCCTTTGGAATACATAGATTTAGGTCTTGCGTCCACTATTACAACAGACCCTTTGTTAGCCTTGAGCCACTCAGGAGTTACATAAAGGGAATCCTTACCACTTTCAGAAGCAAAAGCAACCGACATGATAGTTACCACAATTAAGCAGGCAAACACGAAAGAACCCACTATCCTACGCAACTCTACCATCCTTTCTTTTCTAATGATTATTTTCGCCAATAAACTATCCCTCCGAGTTACGTATATTTTACCCGGAGGGATTTATATATGCCATCAGTAATTTTTCCCAATACAAATACTTATGGTTTCTTCACAGGATCCCATTTCTTGGCAAGACCTTGGGTTATGCGATCGATCACGATGGCCATTATTACTATGCTAAGTCCTGACTCGAACCCCCGTCCAACGTTTATCCTGTTTATAGCCATCAGGACCTCCTGTCCAAGCCCCCTGGCACCTATCATGGAGGCTATGACAACCATCGAAAGAGCCATCATGGTAGTTTGATTGACTCCAGCCATTATGGACGGCATGGCCAACGGAAGCCGTACCTCCTTCAAAAGCTGCCACCTAGTTGCTCCATAAGCCAAAGCTGCCTCCTGGACAGATTTTGGCACCAGTTCTATCCCCAGACACGTCAACCGTATCACAGGCGGAAGGGCATATATGACCGTAGCCAATATGGCCGGAACCTTTCCCAATCCGAACAGCATCATGGCCGGTATCAAGTACACGAAACTAGGCATGGTCTGCATGGCATCCAAAATTGGCCTAATAATTACCCCTACGGTTTTAACTTCCGCCATAAGCACTCCCAAGGGAATCCCCAGAGCAAGAGAGATGACAACAGACGTTATGACTATAGCCAATGTCTCTATGGCAAGGCCCCACAGTCCGAAAACTCCTATTATCACAGGCAGTAACGACAAAACAAGGGTTGGGAGAACTTTCCTTATACTAAACCACGAAATTGCCGCAATCAGTAATATATACCCCCACCACGGAACGGCAGATAGGGCAGATTGTATCCACAAAAGGAGCTGCAAAAGAGCATTCGAAAAAGCATCAAAGGCTTCACCGTGGTTTTGTATCAGCGCCTTTATCCCACTGTTCAAATGGGGCGCAACATGAAACTCCCATGCCTCAGGAAACATCGCTATTCACCTCTTTATCATTTGCCGCGTTGAGAGCTGCTATCTGTTCATCGGCCTTTCTGATTTCTTCCCTTCTATCCTGAACGAAGCGAGCTACGTAGTCGTTGGCAGGATTGGCAAAGACCTCGGCGGGTTTGCCTATCTGAACTATGCTGCCATCCTTCATCACCGCCATCCTGTCACCGAGGCGCATTGCCTCGTCCAAATCGTGAGTGACAAAGAATATGGTCTTGTGCATTTCTTCCTGCAGGCGAATCAATTCGTCCTGCATCTCCCTACGTATCAAGGGATCCAAGCCACTAAAAGGTTCATCCATTAGGAGTATAGGGGAATCAGCCACAAGGGCCCTTGCGATCCCTACTCTCTGGCGCATTCCTCCACTCAGCGAAGAAGGATAATAACTGGCCCATTTCTCAAGGCCCACTATCTCGAGGGCGTGCATGGCCTTTTCCCTTCTTTCTTTCTTGGGAACCCCTCTAAGCTTCAGACCAAAGGCCACATTATCCAGGACTGTTTTATGAGGCAAAAGCCCATAATGCTGAAATACCATGGCCGTCTGGTATCGCCGGAACTCCGTCAGCTCTTTTTTGTCCATCGCCGTGACGTCATAGCCGTTTATGGTTATCTTGCCATAGCTTGGTTCAACCAACCTTATAAGGCAGCGTATCAGCGTGGATTTCCCGCTGCCCGAAAGCCCCATGACTATGAACACTTCGCCTTTTTTCACCTCAAAGGACAGATCCCTTACGGCCACTACATCCTCACTAGAGGCCTCTATAGATCTCATTAGCTCCTCGTCATCTACGTCTATCACTACCTTACCCGACTTAGATTTCGAATATACTTTCCAAAGCTCCTCGACTGCTATGGCTACGTCACTCACTGTTAATTCCTCTCCTCCTCCAACGCCTTCTTTATCTTTTCAACCTTTACTGGATCATCTATCCACTTTGCCCATTCATCTTGATATGTCCTCAAGAACCAAAGAGCAGCTTCATCCACAGTAGCATCATTCTTCTGCATGAACGCCAACGCCGCGTTGTTTTGGGCAAGGGTCGTCTCGTATTTTTTCAGGAACTCAACGATCTCCGGATGTTTCTCAGCGTACTTGGCGTTTATGCCTATGTGCACCCGTGAAGGAGGAAAACCACACCCATAATCCTTGCCCCAGCGATTAGGATCGTAAGGTGGCTCTTCCAGTTTCGTCATGTCCAGCATTCCCATTATCCACTCCGGCTCCCAATAATATGCTAAAATGGGCTTTCCTTTTTCGTAATGAGACACGATGGCAGTAGCTAAAGCTGTCTGGGAACCAGGATCAAAGGGCTCGAAGTACTCAAGAAGCCCGTATGTTTCCAGCTTCTTTAAGTTAATGTCGTGAACCACCCATCCAGGCACAGCATTATAAAAGCGACCCTTCTTGGGGTTCTCCGGATCCTTGAAAAGTTCCCAGTACTTGGGCAGGTCGAACACAGACTTAAGATCTGGAGCCATGGGTTTTATGCCTCTCTTGGGATCCCCTTTGATAACAAAGGTAGGAACATACCATCCTTGAGGTGCATCGGGGTAAACCTCTCCTAAGTCTATGACTTTCTTGTTCTTTACCACTTCTTCCTCATACCAATCCCTAACGTTATCGATCCAAAGCTCCATTATTACATCAATTTCTCCTCTGGCAAGACCTGTAAGGCCGGGCACCGACTCCGCAAAGATGTAGTCAGGCTTGTAGCCATACCCCTTTTCCAAAATATATCCAGCTATCCTATTGTGCATCTGAATGCTATTCCAACTGTGATCGACAAAAACCACTTTCTTTCCCGATGCAAAGGATACTCCACCAAACACACCAAGGACAAAAGACAACAATACTATCCAAAGTGCACTTCTAAATGCCTTTCTCATATTTTCCCCTCCTTTTTACTATTACGCTTACGTTCCTTTTGGTTCTCCAACTTCTTAGGGCTCTAGCTAAAAATGGTACGCTAATATCGAGGAGTTACTGCCATATCATCAATTGAGAGATCTTTCAGCAGGAAAACTGAAATGGTTACAACCTTTAAAAAAACCGCAAATGATTTAAGCAATTGGTTTATCAGAAAGCTCCTGAACCTTACGCTCCAACTCCTCTACTCTTCTTTTCAAATCCTCGACCACAGTGATCAAGTCAGAATAGGGCACCACCTTTCCTCTTTTTTCCGTTCTAGCTTTCTCCACCAATTCCCTGACTAGGGAGTTTCTGTACAAAGTTGAACGAGCCACTCCCAACTTTCGAGCTACAGACTGAAAGTCTACATCTTGTCCTGATGCCTTCATTTCATCTATAGCCACCTTCACAGCATCAAAAAGACCTTGCTTACCTCTCTTTTCCAACCTTATCAAGCTCTCCCTTACTGGCGCCTTCAAAAATGCTCCATTTTTCACTACATGTAGCATAACAACGAAAATGCTGGGCGTCAAGTTTTGAATACAAAATAAAAAAAGTGCGCCTAATCTGAAAATTTAGACTATATTGCTAACCGTTGCACAAATGGCTTACTTGGTATATAAAGTGTACTGGTCTGACCAGTTACGGGGGGATACTAATGCCACAAAGAAAGATCAAAGGCACTCGCATTTATGAACAGGTAGTAGAAGAAATAAAACGGTCCATTTCTTCAGGTGAACTAAAACCAGGTGACCCTCTGCCTTCAGAAAGGCAGCTAATGTCGGAAATGGGTGTAAGCCGAAGCTCTCTAAGAGAAGCGTTTCGAATCTTGGAATTGCTGGGCCTCATAGAGAGCATTCCCGGAAAAGGCCGATTCGTAAGAAAGCCCCGCCCGGAAAACAAGGACTTAAGCACTGTCCCCTTAGAGGACGAAGCGATCCTGGAGCTCATGGAGGCCCGTCGTATTTTGGATCCTGCTATTTGTAAAATAGCCGCCATGCACGCTCTTCCTTCAAACCTCACGCAAATTCGTAAGATTCTATCCAAGACTTCCCAAAACATTGAGAACCTCTCACAAAGGGCTAAACTGGATTACGATTTCCACCTTGCCCTAGCGGAAGCTACTCACAACTTCGTCTTCGTTAACGTGGTCAAAATGACCTTCAACCTCATAATGGCAACCCACGAACGAATATACTCCCTTTTGAACGACAAGGAGGCCTTTCTCAACGAGCACCAAGAAATATATGAGGCAATAATGGACCACAATGTGAATTTGGCCTCGGACCTTGCTGCCAAGCACATAGACCGAATCTACAAGACGTTACAGGAGGCAATGGCTAAATAAGCCAAAATTAAATACAAGAGAAAAACATGGAGGGGTGCAAAAATGAAGGAGAGAATTTTGAAGCTGTTCCCGGAAATCGATTGGATCGAAAACGAAGAGCTCAAGGATAAGGTTCTCAAAACCCTTGAGGACGCCTTGAGAATCGGAGGTTGGGAGCCAGAGGATATGGACAAGATTCCCTTTACTCTGCTCATCAAGGATTGCCCCGCTTCCCTCTTGACCCACTTCAGAGGAGTAACAAGGATGGCTAAGAAGGCCATGGAAGAGTTCAATGCCTTGTATGACTACAAACTGGACAACGATACCCTGATAGCAGGAGCAATACTTCATGACGTGGGCAAACTGGTGGAATACAAGCGCGACGCCGATGGCAAGGTCGTAAAATCCGATCTCGGCAAGGATCTCCGCCACCCATTTTCTGGTGTAGGACTGGCAATGAAAAACGATATCCCCTCTCCCATCTGCCACTGCATAGCAGTTCATGCGGGTGAAGGCGATGGAAGGCACAGGTCTCCTGAAGCAGTTGTCATAAACAAATGCGATTTCTTGAACTTCGAAACCCTTAAGTCCTTCATGGGACTTATTTAGGTATATCAAAAACAAATAAACGGAGGTGCATCTCCATGGGGAAGACGATGATCCAAAAGATCATCCAAAGGGCTTCAGGCAAAGAGGTAAAACCTGGTGACAGGGTATGGTGCAACATCGACCTTTCCACCGCAAGGGACTTTGCAGGCCCCAACTGCGTCCTGCAGTTTGACAAGGAAACGGAAGGAAAAGGCAAAGTATGGAACCCAGATAAAATAGCATTTACCTTCGATCTGGAAGCTCCATCCCGCTCTGAGCAGGTAGCAAACAATCAAAAGCTCATAAGAGAGTTCGCAAAACGCCAAGGCATCACAAAGGTATTCGACGTAAACTGGGGAATCGGGCAGCACGTGCTGCTGGAACATGGCCTTGTAAAACCTGGTTGGGTCATACTGGGCACGGACAGCCACATGAACTTGCTTGGAGCAGTTGGCGCCTTTGCCACCGGAGTAGGAAACACGGACATCGTGGCATCCTGGATTCTCGGAAAACTCTGGTACAGGGTTCCAGAGACCGTCAAGATAAAAGTGACAGGCAGCTTCAAAAAGGGCGTATGCATGCGAGATCTGCTGACAAAAATAGTGGGAACCCTTGGAGCTGGCGGACTTATATACAAGGCCGTAGAGTTCGTAGGGCCAACTATTGAGAAGTCCAACCTGGCAGAGAGAATAACTCTATGCTCCATGGTAACCGAAATGAGCGGGAAGATCGGCCTCATACAACCCAACGGCGAGGTCCTAGAGTGGCTCAAGGCAAGGGCGGGAGAGGAAGCCGTGGAGTTGGCCGAAGCCATAAAGGCCGACCCCGACGCGGTCTACTCGGAAGAGTACGAGTTCAACGTGGACGACCTCGAACCTATGGTATCCGCCCCAGATGCTCCCGATAACGTCAAAACCGTGAGGGAAGTGGCTGGCGAAAGGTTGGACCAGGTGCACATAGGCTCTTGCTCCAACGGCCGCTTTGAGGACATAAAAGCAGCCTTTGAGGTCCTAAAGGCAGCGAACTTCAAGATTGCTCCAGGCATGAGAGTCATAATAACTCCTGCAACCAGAGAGGTCATGAAACAGTGTGCCCAGGCAGGGTTCATAGAAAAATTCTTGGATGCTGGAGTAATCTTCACGAACCCCACTTGTGCACTCTGCACAGCGAAACATTACGGAACTCTGCCAAGCGGTGATATCGGCATGTCCACCACTAACAGAAACTTCATAGGCAAGGTTGGCAAGGGAAGCCATACGTATTTGGCAAGCCCGATGACCGCCATGGCATCGGCAGTTCGCGGCGTTATCACCGACCCGCGGGAAATTCTTGGGTAAGGGGTGGATTCTCATGACGGAGAACATCTTAAGAGGAAGAGCATGGGTTTTCGGGGACGATGTGGACACCGACCTCATATACCACAACAAGTACTTGGCTATAACCGACCCAAAGGAGATGGCCCAGTACTCCTTCGAATACTACCCAGGTAAGGAAAACTTCGCCAAGGAAGCCAAGCCCGGAGATTTCGTAGTAGCCGGGCAAAACTTCGGCTGCGGCTCATCCAGGGAACACGCCGTATATTGCCTCAAGGAGCTAGGTATCCCCGTAATACTCGCAGAATCTTACGCCAGAATCTATTACAGAAACGCAGTAAACAACGGATATCCTGTCCTTGTAGTTCCCAACATCACCAAAAAGGTGAAAGATGGCGATGAACTCGAGGTCAACCTGGACACCGGAGAGATCAAAAATCTGACCACTGGTGAAGTAATGCACGGCGACGCGGTGACGGATCTGGAAAAGGAAATAATGGCCTACGGTGGCCTGATTCCCTACCTCAAGGCCCAAGCCGCCAAAGAGCAAAAATAGGAGGTGAGCTCCATGGGTAAAACCTTCGCTGAAAAAGTTTTGGGGAAAGCAGCTGGACAAGATGTCAAGGCAGGCCAAGTCGTGACCGTCGAGCCTCACTTTTGCATGAGCCACGACAATGCCGCCCCTATCTCCAAGACTTTTAAGAAAATTGGCGTAGATAAGGTATGGAACCCAGATCATTTAGTTATAATCCTAGACCACGCTGTTCCAGCGCCCACGGACAAACATGCAGAGAACCACAAGATAATCAGAGAGTTCGTTAAAGAGCAGGGGATCAAACACTTCTATGATGTGAACAGCAAAGGCGGCGTATGTCACCAGATAATGTGCCAGGAAGGATTTGCCCTTCCTGGTCTGGTAATGGTGGGAAGCGATAGCCATACTTGCACCTATGGTGCCTACGGAGCCTTCTCCACGGGCATAGGAAGAAGCGAGATGGCAGCTACCTGGGCAACAGGCAAAATCTGGTTCCGTGTACCTGAGTCCATGAAGATAACAGTAAAGGGATCCTTCAAAAAGGGCGTTTCCGCCAAGGATCTGATACTTAAGATCATTGGAGATATAAAGGCAGATGGCGCAGATTATATGTCCGTCGAGTTTCACGGTCCAGCCATATCCCAGATGTCCTTGGCAGAAAGGATGACCTTGTGCAACATGGGCATAGAGATGGGCGCCAAAAACGCCGTTTGCCCCCCTGACGAGAAGGTGCTTGAAGCCATAAAGGACAACGCAAAGACCGATAAATGGGAAGCCATATGGGCTGACGAAGATGCCGTATACGCGAAAGAGCTGGAATACGACCTTCAAGACCTTGAGCCTGGTGTAGCAAAGCCCCACACCGTGGACAACTACGCCCCAGTGAGCGAGGTCGCAGGAACTCCTATACATCAGGCCTTCCTGGGAAGCTGCACCAACGCCAGGATAGAGGACCTAAGAGAAGCTGCCTCTATACTCAAGGGCAAGGAAGTGGCGGTTAGGACCATAGTGATCCCAGCATCTTGGAAAGTATACCGCCAGGCTATGGAGGAAGGCTTGCTGGATATATTCCTGGATGCAGGCTGCATAATAAATAACCCTGGCTGTGGACCGTGTATGGGGAACCACGAAGGAATACTAGCCCCAGGTGAAGTATGTATCTCAACGGCCAATAGGAACTTCAAAGGTCGCATGGGCAACAAGGAAAGCTTCATCTATCTGGCAAGCCCCATGACGGTTGCGGCTTCCGCCATAAAAGGCGCAATAGCCGACCCAAGGGAGGTGCTCTAGATATGAAAATAACAGGAAGGGTATGGAAATACGGGGACGACGTAAATACCGACGTCATTTTCCCTGGCAAGTACACGTACACTGTATCAGAGCGCTCTGAAATGGGCCAGTACGCGTTGGAGGACTTGGACCCTGAGTTCACTAAAAACGCCAAGCCCGGAGACATCATAGTGGCAGGGAAGAACTGGGGATGCGGCTCCTCCCGCGAGCAGGCGGTTACCTGTCTCAAAGTTAGGGGAATAGGAGCAATAATAGCTAAGGGATTTGCCCGAATCTACTATCGCAATGCCCTCAACGAGGGACTTCCCATAATAGTGGCACCTGAAGCAGTTGATGCCATAGAGCACCAAGATGAGATAACCATCGATTTCGACAAGGGGGAAATCATAACTCCCAAGGGCACTTTCTCCTTCCCTCCGTTCCCTGAGTTCGTAAGGGGACTAATAGAGGACGGTGGTCTGATACCTCACGTTAAGAAATCTCTAGGACTAGAATAAAAGAGGGAGGTTTTGCAAGATGGAAAGAAACGTTATGCAGGTTAAGGAGAAAAAGGATCGTTACACTGTAACCTATATACCGGGAGACGACTCGGGCTTCGACGTAATGGAAGCAGCCATGATAGTCATGCAGGCCTTGAATCCCCCTATCGATTGGGTTAGAGCCGATATGGGATGGTGCATGTGGGAAAAATCCTGCAAAGAGTATCCTGAGGGCGACCCAAGGAGAAACACCGTTCCTCCGGAGACCATCGAAAAGGTCAAAAATTCCGACGCTACCCTAATGGCAGCCATAACATCCAAGTCGGGAGTAAAAGGCTTTAAATCCGCCATACTTCAGCTAAGACAGATGTTCGACCTCTATATAAACTTCAGACCGGCAAAACTGTACCCCGGAGTAAGCACCCCCTTAAAAGGAGACCCCGATATAAACATAGCCCTGTTCCGCGAGAACACTGAAGACCTCTACTCTGCCGTAGAGTGGCGACCACTGCCGAAGGAGATGTTCGACCTGCATCCAGGCATGGAGAGGTTCAAGGACAAAAGTGAAGTTGCCGTATCTTGGAGGGTGTACTCCAAAGAAGGATGCGACAGAATAATAAGGGCCGCCTTCGAGTATGCCAAGGCAAATGGCCTCAAGAGCGTTGTAAACTGCAACAAGGCCAACGTCATAAGGGCCACCGACGGGATGATGAAAGAGCGCTTCCTAGAGATAGCAAAAGAATACCCAGAGATAGAAGCAAGGGAAGAGAACGCCGATGCCACAGCCATGTGGCTGATCAAGAACCCTCAGGACTACCAGGTAATAGTGACCTCCAACGTCTTCGGCGACATCCTCTCCGATGAAGCCTCCCAGCTCATTGGCGGACTGGGCTTCTCCCCGAGCGGCAACATAGGAGAAAATACGGCGATCTTCGAACCAAGCCATGGTTCTGTGCCTAAATACGCTCACCAATACAAGATCAACCCCTGCGGCATGCTCATAACCGCAGCGATGATGCTCAAGTACCTCTGTCTGGATGAGTACGCAGAGAAATTGGAAAAGGCCATAGGAGATACGCTGGTAGAAGGTAAATATCTAACTTACGATATCTGGAGGGACCGTGGAGACAAGGATTGGGAGACAAAGGCCGTCTCCACCCTTGATATGGCAAAGGCCATAGCCTCCAAGATCGACCCGGACTTCGACAAGAAGGCCGATGAAATTTGCGCCAAAGCAAAAGAAATGTGCGCATGGGAGCACCTGGTATAAGAACTTTCTCGAAGCAGAGCGAGGCCTCCGCTGGAGGCCTCGTCTTTTTTAGTCAAAACAACAACTGCATAACATATTGTTGTTTTTGTACTTCATGGAGGGGATGAAAATGAAAACCGCCCAAGCAGGCACACTGGAGTCCATGGACTGCCTGGTAACCGCAAGCGCTGCAGAAAGGGGAAAAGGCATTTTTATAACCATGGAGGGGGCCAACATCGCCAGGTTCAGGGACTCTATACTCAAGACGGCGAAGGCAACCCTTCAGGAATTGGGCATCAAAGACGTCGTCCTTTCAATTCAATTCAATGGTGCCAACGACGTCGTCTTGAAAGCTAGAGTTGAAGCGGCAGCAAGAACCCTCATGGGGGGTGAAGAATGATGGCCTTAAGGCGTACCATGCTCTACTTACCCGGGAACAACCCCAATATGCTCATGAGGGGGCACCTTTTCAAGCCCGACGGGGTAATCCTTGACCTGGAGGATTCCGTATCATTGGGTGAAAAAGAAGCTGCGAGGATCTTAGTACGAGAGACATTAAAAAATGTGGACTTTGGCGAATGCGAGGTAACGGTCAGGATAAACGGCCTTGATACCCCGTTCTGGAAAAGGGATCTTGAAGAGGTCATTCCCTGGGGTATAGACGGAATAAGGGTTCCAAAGGTAGAAACCCCTCAGGACGTAAAACTTCTTGACGAGGCCATATCGGAGATAGAAAACAAACACAACCTCCCCGAGGGGAAAGTACAGATAACCTGTTTGCTTGAAACGGCGTTGGGAATATGGAACGCTTATCATATAGCTACAGCATCCAAACGAGTAACGGCTATATGTCCCGGAGGCGAGGACCTGAGGGCAGATTTGAAGACAAGCCGTTCCGAAAATTCAGAGGAACTTGTAGGCCCAAGAAGAATGGTTGTATTAGCAGCTCACGCCGCTAAGGTAGATCCTTTGGATACCGTCTTTGCGGACATAACCGATGACGAGGGCCTCAGGAGGGAAACCCAGTGGGTCAAGCAAATTGGCTACCAGGGTAAAAGCGTCATCCATCCAAACCAAATTCCCATAATTCATGACGTCTTCACTCCAACAGAAAAGGAAATAGCCCAAGCTCAAAAAATCGTACAGGCGGCCAAGGAAGCCGCAGAGAAAGGGTTAGGCGCAGTCTCAGTCGACGGGAAAATGGTAGACAGGCCAGTGGTCAAACGCGCGGAATACGTGCTACAAAGAGCTGGTCTTCTCGAAGGAGGCGAATAGTCATGGCCGTCAATGCTGTGGGACGGGATATACCGAGCTCTATTCCTGGTTACAAAGACGACGTCGTGCTGTTCAGAGGGGCCACGAAGAGGTTACCAAAGGGAAACCGCTACGGCAAAAAAAACAGGACGACGTTCTTCACCAAGACTGACAAGACGCTCCCCAACATAAAGGCAGCAATCCGAGAGTCGGGACTTCAAAGCGGCATGACCATATCCTTCCACCACCACCTACGCAATGGGGATTACGTGGTCAACATGGTCCTTGACGCCTGTGCCGAAATGGGAATAAAGGACTTGGTCATATTCCCTACCGCGCTCTTCGGCGTCCATAAACACCTAACAAAGCACATACAAAAAGGTGTAATTCGACAAATTCAAGGCTCTGTAAATGGCCCCATAGGTCAGCTAGCATCTGAGGGAGGTATGGAACTTCCCGTCGTCCTTAGAAGCCACGGAGGTAGGCCCAGGGCTGTAATAAGTGGGGATGTCAAGATTGACGTGGCGTTCATAGCTGCCCCCACGGCCGATAAATACGGCAACCTTACAGGAGCCTATGGACAGTCGGCATGTGGCTCCCTTGGATATGCTCACACGGACGCAGACTACGCAGAGTGCGTAGTAGCGATAACGGACAATTTAGTAGAATACCCTGCCCCATACATTCAGATTCCCCAAACACAAGTGGATTACGTCGTGCAGGTGGATAAAATAGGGGATCCTGCAGGTATAGTTTCGGGAACGACCAGAGTAACCCGAGACCCCATGAGGCTTTTGATCGCACGCTATGCAGCCAAACTTACAGAATCAAGCCCTTACTTCAAGGAAGGCATATCCTTCCAGACTGGTGCTGGAGGCATTTCCCTCGCCGCTGCTGCGTACGTAAGAGATGCCATGAGAAAAAAGGGGATCAAGGGGAGCTTCGGTTTAGGAGGTATAACAAGCTTTTTCGTGGACATGCTAGAGGAGGGACTTTTCAGACAACTGATGGACGTTCAGTCCTTCGATCTGGCAGCCGTGGAATCCATATCGCGCAACGCCGCTCACGTTGAAATCTCTGCCGATTGGTACGCCAATCCCTGGAACGCAGGATGCATGGTTAACATGCTGGACACCGTGGTACTGGGAGCTACAGAAGTGGATAGGGACTTCAACGTCAACGTAAACACCGAGTCCGATGGGGCACTGCTTCACGGGATTGGAGGCCACCAAGACACCGCATCAGGAGCCAAACTGACCATAATCACTACTCCTCTATTGAGGGGAAGGATACCATCCGTTGTGGATTCAGTTTACACGGTTACCACACCTGGAGAAGTGGTGGATGCTGTGGTAACCGAGTTCGGCGTCGCCATAAACCCAAGGCGCCAAGACCTCATGGACGCCATCAAACCCAGCAAGGACTTACCATTAGTCACCATAGACGAGCTGGTAGAGAAGGCCAAAAAGCTCGCGGGAGATATGGCTCCAATAGAGCACACAGACCGAATAATAGGCGTAATAGAATATCGAGATGGCTCTGTTATAGACGTAGTCAGACAGATAAAGAAAAAATAGAACATTTATCCATAAACGGGTCCCCGAATTCTTGGGGCCCGTTTTTAATTCCCAGCCACAAATAATTTCCTCTAATGCCCTATCTGATATAAAATTTATCTATATTTTTATATTTTATGGATTCAAAGTTTCTTGGAGGTGTTTTGTCCTGCTGATAAAACCACACAAAAGTTTGAACTCCTTTCTGGAATGGATAAAGACCCTTGATGGCAAGGTTTGCACACTAAGGGAGTTCCCTCCACAGGAAGCCTCATGGGCCAGGTGGCCTGACTTGGACGAGAGACTGAAAAAAGCTCTAGAGAAAAGGGGGATCCAGAAGCTATACAGCCATCAAGCCGACGCTATAAGAATGATCATGGAGGGCAAAAACGTAGTCCTGGCAACTCCAACGGCTTCCGGCAAGAGCTTATGCTACAACGTTCCCGTACTGGATGCCATAATGAAAAATCCAGATTCAAGAGCTCTATTCATGTTTCCCACCAAGGCATTGAGCCAAGACCAAATGGCAGGACTTCATCAGCTCATAGAGCTGTCTGGGGTAGACGTAAAAACCTTTACATATGACGGTGATACCCCAGTCGCGGCAAGGCAAAAGCTGAGGGCAGCAGGACATATCGTAATAACCAACCCAGATATGCTCAATACAGGCATTCTCCCTCATCACACAAAGTGGATAAAGCTTTTCGAAAACCTAAGATACGTTGTAATAGACGAGCTCCACACTTACAAAGGAGTTTTCGGCTCTCATGTAGCAAACCTCATAAGAAGACTTAAAAGGATATGTTCCTTCTACGGCTCCAAACCTACTTTCATAGGCTCCTCAGCCACTATAAGCAATCCAAAGGAGCTCTCCGAACTCTTGCTGGAGGAACCAGTTCATGTGATAACTGAAAGTGGAGCGCCAAGGGGCCCCAGGAAATTTGTCATATACAACCCCCCAGTGGTTAACGAGCAGCTGGGAATCCGAAAATCCTCCTTAACGGAGACCGCTAAGATAGCGGCTGAAGCAGTAGCCAACAACATAAGCACCATTGTGTTCACCAGATCAAGGGTAAACGTGGAACTCTTAGTGACCTACCTGAGGCGGGCTCTAATTTCCAAGGGATTGGACGCTAGTAAGGTGGAAGGTTACCGGGGAGGCTACCTACCCAACGAAAGAAGAGCTATAGAACGAAAGCTCCGTGAGGGCGAAATAACGTGCGTGGTCTCCACCAACGCCCTGGAACTGGGAATAGACATAGGTAGCCTGGAATTAGCCATTCTTCACGGCTATCCAGGGAGCATCGCATCCATGTGGCAACAAATAGGAAGAGCCGGAAGAAGCATGGGACTTTCCGCAGCCATTATGGTAGCTTCCTCCTTTGCAATGGACCAATTCCTTGCTTCAAGACCCGAGTACTTGTTCGGAGCCTCTCCAGAAAGGGCACGCATAAACAGCGACAATCTCTACATACTTGCAAACCACGTCAAGTGCAGCGCCTTTGAGCTTCCCTTTCACCAAGGAGAAAAATTTGGAAACAAAGATATTTCAGAGATACTGGAATACCTTAGGCAAAAAGGAACGCTGCATAAATCGGGGGAAAAGTTCTTCTGGCAAGAGGACTCCTTCCCCGCTGAATCACTCTCATTGAGGAGCGCCACAAGCGAGAACTTTGTGATCATAGATATCACCGAGACCGCAAAACCCGTCGTGATAGGTGAGGTAGACCGTCCCAGCGCGCCTATGCTAATTCATCCCGAGGCCATATACTTTCATGGAGGCAAAACGTACCAAGTCATGAAGTTGGACTATGACGGCATGAGATGCTACGTGAAACAGGTGGAAGTAGATTATTACACCGACGCTGATATGGCCGTCAGATTCCAAACCATAGACACACTAGAACAACAAGGCCATTGGGGATTGGGAGAGATACTGATGGCAAGCAGACCTACCATATACAAAAAAATAAAACTCCACACCCATGAGAATTTGGGGTATGGTCACATTCACTTGCCAGAGGAGCAAATGCATACAACAGCTTGCTGGCTCAAAGTACCTACAGGCGTCGTGTGGGAGGGATGGGACGAGAACCGGCAGAGCTCGGCATTAACAGGACTTTCTAACCTCCTTCGCAGCACGGCACCCCTCTTTCTGATGTGTGCACGACATGACATTATAATCCACGGCCTCGTAAAGGATCCCTTCCTTGAAAGCCCGGCAGTATATATAGCCGACAACTACCCTGGTGGTATTGGATTGGCAGAGGGAGCCTTTGAACTAAAAAGCAAGCTACTAACCTCCGCGAGAGAGGCTCTTTCAAGCTGCAAATGCGAAAGGGGATGTCCTGCATGCATCGGCCCCCTGGGAGCCCAAATCAACGCAAAAAAGGACACGGCCTTTTTGCTGGATACCATTCTTGCCAATGACTAGCCCTACCGAGGTGAAAGAGACAGAAACATGGACCGCTTGAGCAGACTGGAAAGGCTACTGGGACCGCTGCCTTCAAGGCAAGAATCAAAGGAAACAAACAACGACATAAAAGGCCTTCCAGAGGGAGGAAAATGGGTACACGAAGGCGTGTACGTAATAAATAAGGCCTTTCCCCTACCTTATAAGCACGGATGCACTCTTCTGGATGACGTAGGTCATTCAGCCCTGGTTTTGGAGCCATGGGGTTCCAAGGGAACGCCAGTATTCTTGGACCTGGAGACTACAGGGCTCGCCGGAGGAAGTGGTACATACGCATTCTTGGCCGGCTTGGCCTACGTTTCAGATTCAACCTTGGTTGCAAAACAGATATTTCTAGCTACCCCCTCATCGGAGGAACTATGGCTCCAAGTTCTTTTCGAGAGCTTCCCGAAACGAGATGTCTCCCTAGTAACTTACAACGGCAAGTCCTTCGATTGGCCCATGATCCAGACTAGAACCATATTGAACCGAAAGAAAGTCCCTATTAGCCTGCTAGGGCACCTGGACCTGCTTCAGCTGGTCCGCTACCTCTGGAAAGAAAAGCTGGAAAACTGCAGATTATCGACGGTCGAATCAGAGCTTCTCGAAGTCCAAAGAACCGTAGCAGACGTGCCAGGATGGTTGGTGCCTAAATACTATGCCGATTTCCTCAAAACAGGAAACGCCCTCCCACTGCAGGGTGTTTTCTATCACAACCTCATGGACATTCTTTCCTTGATAGCTTTGAAGCTGAAGGTATCGAAGATAGTAAGCGGCTCAGACACGGAGGATCCGGAAGCCACATTGAAGGCAGGTGACCTGTGGGCAGCAAGGAAGAGATTGCAAGAGGCAGAGAAATTGTGGGGTTTCATAGCTGACTGCAATTCCCATTTGAGTTTCGAGGCAAAACTCAGGCTGGCCTACTGGGAGAAAAAGCGAGGAAACTACGACGTGGCGGCGCGGCTATTCGAGGAATGTACTATCACCTTGAAGGGACCAACCCTTATAAATGTATTGATAGAACTGGCAAAGATAAACGAACACCATCTAAAGAACATACCTAGGGCCATTCAATTTACAAGGCACGCCTTGGCCGTCCTAGATAAAGCACGTCCATTCTACGACAACTGGACGTGGAAGAAGTTAAGAAACCCCATACTCCATAGACTCGAGAGGTTGATACGAAAATCAAACATAAAAAGAGCATAATTTAAAGTATTATTAGTAATTCAGCCAATTATTGATATACTAAAGGCTATAAAGGAAATAAGGAGGTCTTAATATGCCTGTACCAGAGCACATATTCAGGGAATACGACATAAGGGGTTTAGCCGACGAAGAATTGAACAGCGAGAACGTCCAAGCCATAGCCCTTGCCTTTGGCACCCTCTTAAAAAGGAAAGGAATTGGGCGAATATGCCTGGGAGGAGACGTCAGGCCTTCCACCGAAAGGATCAGAAAGGACGTAATAGAAGGAATAACCCTTGCAGGTATAGACGTTACGGACGTGGGAGTGGTAACGACCCCCATGCTCTATTGGAGCCTTTACCATTACGGTGTGAACGGTGGCATAATGATAACTGGCAGTCACAACCCTCCAGAGTTCAACGGCCTCAAGCTTGCAGTGGGCAAGACCACCCTTTATGGAAGACAGATCAAGGAAATTTACGACATGATCTCTAAAAACGACCTTGAGAAAGGAACCAAAAAGGGCTCTGTATTCTCTGAATCAATCAACGAACCTTACATCAACATGCTCCTTTCAAAAATAACCCTAGGGCCTAAGAAACTCAAGGTCGTCACGGACTCAGGAAACGGTACAGCCGGTCCCATCATAAACGAATATTTGAAAAGATCAGGATGCGAAGTCGTTCCACTCTTCGCAGAACCTGACGGCCGATTCCCTAACCACCACCCCGACCCAACTAAGAGAGAGAACCTCGGAACCCTTATAGACACAGTGATAAAGGAAAAAGCTGACGTGGGGCTAGGCTTCGACGGAGATGCTGACCGTATCGGAGTTGTGGATGACCAAGGGAACATAGTGTGGGGAGATATTCTAATGATCCTCTTCTGGCGGGAAATACTTCCCAAACATCCAGGAGCAAAAGCTATAGTGGAAATAAAAAGCTCCCAGGCATTGGTGGACGAAATAGAACGATTGGGTGGGGAGGTAGTATGGTGGAAATCAGGCCACTCGCTCATTAAGGCCAAGATGAAGGAACTAAACGCCCTCTTCTCCGGAGAAGTTTCAGGGCACATGTTCTTTGCCGATGAATATTATGGCTTTGATGATTCCTTTTACGCAGCGGGAAGACTGCTGAGGATCCTATCCAACTCGGATAAAAGCCTCTCGGAAATGCTCTCAGACGTGCCGAAATATTACAGCACCGCTGAAACTCGCATCCCCTGCAGTGATGAAGAAAAGTTTCAAGTTATCGAAAAAATAAAGGAAAGCGCCCTCAAAGATTACGACGCTATAACTATAGATGGAGTAAGAATCCTATATCCAAGGGGTTGGGGATTGGTAAGGGCTTCCAACACCCAGCCAGTTTTGGTCGCCAGAGCGGAAGGAAAGACAGAAAAAGACCTTGAGGAATATTGCAATGACCTCAAGAAACGGATCCTTGAGGCTGGCGTGGATGACTTCCAGTGGGAATACTGATGAATTAATATCTAAAGGGGCAGGCTACTTTCCTGCCCCTTTAGATATGAACCACTCAATAGTTTTTTCCAATCCCTCACGCAAACTGTACTCAGGATCGTAGCCAAGCAACTCTTTTGCCTTACTTATATCTGCTTTTGAAAATCGCACGTCCCCTTTCCTGAAGGGCGCAAAGTCCCCTTCTGGGGGATTTGTTCCAGTTTTTCTTTGATAGAGATCCCTTATGGTATCCAAAAGCTCCAACAGGGTAACACTTCTTCCTGTACCTATGTTGAAGACCTCATGTCCCTGCGCTCCAAGGAGTGCAGCCCTTATGTTCGCCTGGACTACGTCCTTGACGTATACGAAATCCCTAGTGTTTTTTCCATCTCCGTATATTATAGGTTCGTTGCCACTAGCGATTCGACTCAACCAAATAGTTATAACTCCCGAATAAGGGCTTCCAGGATCCTGTCTTGGGCCGTACACGTTCATGTACCTAAGTCCCACGACGTTTAAATCCTCGGACAAAACCTGAGCATAAAGCTCATCCGTCATCTTGGATACAGCATATGGGGACTTGGGATTCAGCAGGGATGACTCCTTGAGGGCATTCTCTCCTCCATCTCCATATACTGCTGCAGATGAAGCATATACCAAGGACTTTACGCCTGATGCCTTGGCAGCCAGAAGAACGTTGAGGAACCCATCGACGTTGCACTGATTATTGAGCAGAGGGTCATCAAACGACCTTGGGACCGAAACCAGTGCCGCCTGGTGTAAAACCATATCTACCCCCTTGCATAAGGCAAGGCAGTCATCGTAGTTTCTTATATCTCCTTCCATGAATTTGAACCTTTGGCGTTGGGCGTCTGTAAGTTTACTGGTAGCTTCCTCTAGGTTTTTTACGCGTCCGCTCAAGAAGTTGTCCATGGCGACCACTTCCTGATCCATCATGAGCAGACTCTCCACGAGGTGAGAGCCCACAAAACCGGCTGCTCCAGTCACGGCCCACCGATAACGCTTGGAAGTCATCTCCTTAAAGATTTCTGTCATCCCCGTTCTCTCCTCATCGATTTTTCACTAAAAAGGGCAGCTGGGAAATTTTCCCGCTGCCCTAAATGATACATGGGTAAACTTTTTTCTACAACGTCTCCTGCGCTGTCCTCGCTATGATCTCCTCCTGCAATTCCTTTCCAAGATCGCAGAAGTAATCGCTGTAACCCGCCACGCGAACTATGAGATCCCTGTATTTTTCAGGGTGCTTTTGAGCATCTCTGAGGGTAGCTTCGTCGACCACGTTGAACTGGATGTGATGCGCATCGTACCTGAAGTACGTCCTTATGAGGTTGGCAAGCTTTTCTATACCTTCCTCCCCCTCAAGTACCTTGGGCATAAACTTCATGTTCAATAGGGTTCCACCGGTCTTTATATGATCCATCTTTCCAGCGGACTTTATGACCGCAGTCGGACCGTTTCTATCGGCGCCTTGCACAGGAGAAATGCCTTCGGATAGGGGCATCCTGGCCTTCCTTCCATCCGGGGAAGCTCCCATCACTGAACCGAAATAAATGTGACAGGTGGTAGGCAACATGTCCACGTGATATTCGCCACCCTTGGTGTTCTTTCTACCTTCAATTTCGTTAAAGAGGGTCTCAAAGACCTCCTTCATGATGTTGTCAGCGTAGTCGTCGTCATTGCCGTACCGGGGGGTCTTGTTCATGAAGGTAAGGCGCATAGATTCATAGCCCTCGAAGTCTTTCTTGAGGGCATCCAGGACCTCGTCCATAGAATATCTCTTTTCCTCGAAGACGTGTTTCTTTAAAGCTGAGAGGCTGTCAGTTATGGTCCCTATGCCCACACATTGGATGTAATTGGTATTGTACCTGGGACCTCCATCATTGTAGTCCTTGCCTTTCTTTATGCAGTCGTCTATCAACACTGACAAAAACACCGCTGGTGCGTATTCTGCGTACATGCGCTCTATGAACTGGTTACCTCTCATCTTTATGTCCACGAAGTGGTGGAGCTGTTTTTTGAATGCTTCAAAGAGCTCTTCGTAGGTCTGGAAATTCCTGGGATCACCGGTCTCTAAGCCTATTTTTTTACCAGTCATGGGATCCACACCGTTGTTGAGGGTTATCTCCAAAATCTTGGGAACGTTTAGGTAGCCCGTAAGTATGTAGGCTTCCTTTCCAAAGGCGCCCGTCTCAACGCATCCGCTGGTGCCGCCCTCACGGGCATCCTCCAAGGTCTTACCTACCCTTATCATCTCCGCTATCACAGCATCAGCGTTGAATATGGAAGGATATCCATATCCCTTCCTTATGACGCGGCAGGCCGCCTTTAGGAAACGATCAGGCGTCTTTCTGCTAAGCTGGACATTGGCTTGAGGTTGCAGCAAGTGGATCTCATCCATTATCTCCAGCATCATGTAGGAAATTTCGTTGACGCTGTCTGAACCGTCTGGCAACAACCCGCCGAGGTTTATGTTGGTGAAATCGTTATAGGTTCCACTCTCAGCAGCCGTGACACCTACCTTAGGAGGCGCAGGATGGTTGTTGAATTTGATCCAGAAAGCAGAGAGGAGTTCCTTGGCCCAATCTCTGGTTATCTTGCCCTCCTCCAGGTCCTTTTTGTAGAAGGGATAGAAATACCTGTCGAGGTGCCCAGGGTTCATAGCATCCCAACCATTGAGTTCCGTAATAGTGCCGAGGTGCATGAACCAATACATCTGGAGAGCCTCCCAGAAATCTCTGGGAGCGTAGCGTGGAACCCATCTGCAATTTGCGGCTATACGTTCCAGTTCCGCCTTTCGCTTTGGGTCTTTTTCTTCTTTCGCCATCTTTTCGGCTAAATCAGCATGGCGTTCGGCAAACAAGATGACTGCGTCACAAGCTATGCGCATGCCCTTGAGCTGTTCTCTCTTCTTAGTGGCCTCCGGGTCGTTCAGGAAGTCCAAGGAGGCTATGGACTCGTCTATTTCCTTCTTGAAGTCCTCAAGCCCCTTCTTGTAAAACTTTCCGTCCAAAGTGGTGTGCCCAGGAGCCCTCTGTTCCATGAACTCGGTAAAGATACCTGCCGCGTAGGCATCTTTCCACTCATCGTCAAGCTGCTCAAAAATGCGGTCTCTCATGGAACGACCTTTCCAGAAGGGGATAACCTTTTCCTTGTAAACCCTCTTGCACTCTTCTGAGACCTTATAAGGGTTTTTCTCCCTAGTGTCCAAGATCTCCAGGTCCTCCAGAGTGTGGCATGTAAGCTCCGGATAAGTAGATACACACTTGGGCTTAGGTCCCCTTTCTCCTACTATCAGTTCGTCCTTGCCTATGTAAATGGTCTTTTTCGCACATAGCTCCTTAAACGCCAGGGCCCTCATCACTGGTACCGAGTATTTACCTATGTTCTCCCTGTAAAAATCGGTTATTATCTCGGCTCTTTCGTAATCCAAAGTAACAGGTGTTTCGTAGCTTTCTTCTCTGAGCCTTTTGATGCGCTCGTTCATTTCCTTACCCTCCAATCTTGACCTCAAGGTTTTTGGCCTCAAAGATACGGGAAAAACCTTCCATTTCCTCTTTCGTTGGGGATTTCAAATCCCTCAAAAGGTAACTCATTCCCAACCTCTCGTATTTGTGGTTCGCTGTACCGTGATACGGAAGGAGACTTACATTCTCTACCCCCCTGAGAGTGCTTATAAATCTCGACATGGCCTCAAGCTCCTCGGGGTTGGCGTTTACCCCCGGAATCACCGGTATCCTTATCCAGATCGAAGCTCCCCCTTCCGACAAAGCTTGTAGGTTATAAAGTATCAACTGGTTGGAAACGCCTGTGTAGAACTGGTGCTTTTCTTCATCCATGAGTTTTAGGTCATACAGAAAAAGGTTGACGTACGGCGCTATCCTCGTGATCACTTCAGTTGGAGCATATCCCGAGGTATCTACTGCGGTGTGGATATCTTTCCTTCTGCATTCCATTAGCAGTTCCTCGAGAAAATCCGGCTGCGAAAGAGGCTCTCCCCCGGAAAAGGTCACCCCTCCCCTGGATTCATCGAAAAACAGCACGTCCTTTTCTATCTCTTCCATGACCCATTGGGTAGTGACCTTTTTCCCTACGAGCTCTCTCGCCTCCGCCGGGCAAACCTCGACACAAACACCACAGTTGGTGCAAAGATTCGGATCCGCGACAAAACCCCTTTGAGTCAGACGAATTGCTTGATTAGGGCAAGCGCTCTCACACGCGCCACACCCTATGCACCGCTCAGGTCGGTAAAGTACCACAGGTTCAAAAGCCTGGCTCTCGGGATTGTGACACCACCAACACCGCAGGGGACACCCCTTCAAAAAAACCGTATCCCTTATGCCTGGTCCATCGTGTATTGAATATCTTTTGATGTCAAAAACTATTCCTTTTTTCAAATCATATACCCCTTTACTTAACACCTTGGTTTTCCGCCGCCTCTGCTTCCGCATAATACATATGTATGTATTTTTCCTGAACAGCAAAGGACCAATGGACGTCTCTCATGTATTCTGCTGCTCCCTTGGCATCTCCGTCTTCAATCAGCTTTATAAATGCATCATGCTCCTCCGTAGAGCGCATCTCCCATTCCTTTACGAAACCTTTTCTTCTCGGAAAGTCATAGAGCCTGCTCTTCAACGTCATTACGGTCTTGATCAATGTTTCGTTGTCTGACAAGTCAAGGTAAACGTTGTGAAAAGCTATGTTGTGTTCGTAGAAGGTGTCGAAGTCATCTCTCTCTAGAGCTTCGCGCATGAGCCTATTTTCCTCTCTAAGCTTTCGCACGTTCTCATCGGAGCGTAATTTTTCAAAATTACAAAGGACCACCGAGGCCTCTAGGGCACCTATTATTTCGTAAGCATGCCTGATGTCCTTCTTGGTCAAGGGATTGACCATAATGCCCCTTCTGGGGTAAAAGACGACAAACCCTTCCAGCTCAAGCTGAATAAGAGCCTCTCTCAAAGGGGTCTTGCTTATGCCAAGCCTGGCGCTCAGTTCGTTCAAATTTAAAAACGCTCCAGGCTTGAGCTCCCCAGCATTAAGTTTTCTTCTAAGATAGTCGTAAACTTGCTCCCTCAACGATTTGGTCATAATCTGCTCTTTGTGCAACATATCTATTCATCCCACCCATCTAGTATCTAATATATCAGATATTTTGTTTTAGTCAAACGGCATTGAGCGTTGTTTCCATAATATTTTAACAAATCGCCATCGCCAAATCTTCTACTCACGTTGAGAAATTGAAGAAACTATAACGCTTCCTCCCAAGTTATTCTTCCATAGGACGTTTATGGAAGACACTGAAGTACTTAGCAACCTTCCGGGCATAGGGTGGGTCTTGCCATTTTTTCTTGACCGCTGTCCTTGAAAAGGCTCCACAAAAAAGGCACAGCCAATATGCATGAACCGAAGATGTCACAAGTCCTATCACCAAAAACAAAAAACACAAGGCAGCGAAAAGATTTCTATAGAACAACTTCACACCTCCTAGGCTCTACCATGGAGTCCCCAAAATCACGTGGGGCAAGAACAAAACAAGTTTTGGGAAATAGCTCGTAAAAAGAAGAACTGGCCCCCAACACAAAAACATAAAATAAAGGGCAGGCCTCATCATCTCATCTATTGGAGTGTTGTTGAGCCTACCTGCTAGGTAAAGCACCGGCGCAGCCGGAGGGGTAATGCAGCCCAGTCCAGTGTTGACTCCCACTATGGCTGCGTAGTGTATAGGGCTGAACCCTAGCTCCATAATTATGGGCATCAGTATTGGAGTCGTTAGCACCACCACACTTATGTCATCCATAAGCATGCCCATTATCACCAAGAATATATTGATCATGAAAAGTATCACCCAGCGGTTCTCCGAAACCGATTTAAAGAGGACCAGCAACCTGGAGGGCAAATCCTCCAGCAAGTAGAGACGGCTCAGCATGGAAACGGAAAACAGCATCGCCATGATTACGCCCGTCGTGACCGCCGACTCAACGACAGGAGCCCACAGCCCCCGCCAGTCGAACCCCTTGTAAACGAACATACCCACGGGAATGGCATAGAGCACCGCTACTGCAGAAGCCTCGGTAACCGTCATTATGCCTCCGTATATACCGCCAAGGACTATTATGGGGAGCATAAGAGCTGGAAGGGCAACCTTACCTCTTTCCTTTAGGAGCCGCCATTTTTCGGCATTGGACCTTTTATGAGCCACCAAAACCTCTTTATTGTCCCTTAGAAGCCACATGTTGACCAGGCTTATCAAAGTTATTGTCAAAAGACCAGGAACGACAGTGGAGAGAAAACAAGCCAAAACAGGCTGCCCACTTATCCAAGCAAAAATTATCAATGTTGCATTGGGGGGTATCAAAAGACCTAAAAGAGAGGCATTGGCCATAAGAGCCGCAGAATGTCCCCTGGGATACCCTTCGGCCTTCAACCTGGGAAACATTATGGTTCCGATACATGAAAGGGTAGCACAGGCTGCGCCCGAAATGGAGCCAAAGACCGCGCAGGAAATGGTCCCTACCACTCCTAGGCCGCCCTTTATATGCCCCACGAATACATCCACCAAATCTATTAGTTTTTCCCCTATTTTGCCCCTCTCCATGATACCACCGGCCATTATGAACAAAGCTATGGCTATCAGGGGAACAGAATTTATCTTGCTGAACGCGTACGGCAAAAGCTGCGTCGCCTGATATCCAGAACCATCAGGCCCACCAAAGAATATGAGCCACGCTGAGGAGGCCATGAAGCTAACAGGAACAGGAACGCCCAACATAAGACAAAAAAGGAGTATGACTATGGCAACATAAATCATTTTGATCCTCCTAAAAACAGTTCTTTGGCACTTTTAAAAAGATACACAGAAAAGTAATAAAGCATAAAAACCAGCCCCAAGAAGACAGCAAGGTAGGACCACCACATAGGTATCCGCCATATGGTAGTCATAGGAATTGCAACACCAGTCCCCAAGGGGCCCCTAAAACCGAACATGAAAAAGTCGTAACCATACCAGACAAACAGGGCAGTAACGCCTACGGTTATCAAATCCTTCAGAAAGACCAAAAATCTTTTTAATGTCCCATTGGGTACGTAAGATTGAACCAAGTCAGCGGAAACGTGAGTCCCGTTGAAAGCCCCTATGGCTGCCCCCGAAAAATAAAGCCAAAAGGCCAAAAGCTTGACCCACTCCTCGTAGCCATAAAGGTCTCCCTTTAAGATATATCGAGTAAACGTGGCAAGGGATATCAATATGGTCAACAATATGGACATGCTGAAGGTGACCAAAGAGAAGGAATTCACTACTATCTTGTCGAAAATGTTGCTTGGCTGTTTGAAACCGACCCTATCTTCGGTCTCCACCACAGCTGCATTCTGTTTTTCTATCAAAATCAACACTCCCCTATTGCTTTTTGTACAAACCCCAAATAGGGGCCAGAATAACTCTGACCCCTTAAGCACACTTATAGGCAATTATTTAATCTTTAGGAGCGAGCTCCTTTATAAATTCGTCGATTAGCTCTGGAGTCATCTTGTCTTTTAACTTAGGCCAAGTGCTGGCGCAAGCCTTTGCTATGGGAACGAGTTCTTCCGGACTATAAGTATGAACCTCGATACCTTGGTCTCTCATTAGCTGCATATATTTTTCGTCGTTGGCCTTCGCTTCCTCAATACTCTTGGCGCTAGCATGGGCGACG
This sequence comes from Thermovirga lienii DSM 17291, assembly GCA_000233775.1. Taxonomy (NCBI): domain Bacteria; kingdom Thermotogati; phylum Synergistota; class Synergistia; order Synergistales; family Thermovirgaceae; genus Thermovirga; species Thermovirga lienii. Next base: position 1,643,804 of record CP003096.1, read on the forward strand.
GCCTCAGCAATAATCTTCTGGTCTTCTGGGCTCAATTTAGCCCAGGTCTTCATGCTCACCATGTAATTCAAACACTCCAGCGAGTAGTTGGTCATATACCAGTGCTTCAAAACGTCCCTCAACATCGTATAAGCAGCAGCAACGGAGAAGCCGTTGACGCCCTCGCAGACTCCAGTCTGAAGAGACTGATAGACGTCGGACCAAGGTATGGTGACCGTTCTGTATCCCATGGCCTCAGCAGCAAGTTTGTACACGTCCATATTGGGGACTCGGATGAGAACACCTTTGTCCACGTTTGGATTAAGAGGTTCGTTGGCAGGTTTCACGGTACCAGTACCGATCATTCCTTCGATGAAGAATCCCAAAAGCTTGACGCCCAACCTCTGGTTCAACTCGTCCATCTTATTAAAAAGCCAAGTGTTGGGAGCGAATATCCGCTTGACGTCATCATAACCTTTTACGAAGCCGTTGATGTAAACCAACTCAAGTCTGGGGTCAAACTGACTGGGGACCGACGTACAGGACATATCTATGGTTCCGCGAATCATTTCCTCATAGACCAGTTCATAGTCACCCAACTGGCTAGCGGGATAAACTTTAATCTCAATACGTCCGTTGGACTTCTCAGCTACTTCCTTCGCAATCTCGTTCATCAACATCGTCGCAGGGTGATCTGAGGGGGATTGACCAGCGAATTTCAGGGTAATCTCAGGAGCTGCAAAAGCTGCACCTGCCATTAATGTGAAGACTACAACAAAACCTACCACTAAGCTTAAATACATTTTACCTTTGCTCACTTGCCTTCAACTCCTTTCGTCTCAAACAGCACAAAATCCCACTTTTCCATTTGCCAACGGAAACACTATATAGCCTCTCGCTCTCTCAACACCTCCTTTTCTTCTCCAATTTAATCAAAGCTATTAAATCAAACACAAAATATGATATATTAGATACCAAATATAGGACATTTCATATCCTATATTTTACACTCAGATTTTGTCAAGACATTGCGGCGAAATAATATCTCAAGTTTAATTCTTTAAAATAAAGCTTTATACTATGAGCAAAAGGGAGAGATGGGTAAAGATGAAGCAGGTAAGCATCCTGAATAATGTAATAGGACCGGTAATGAGAGGGCCATCGAGCTCTCATACGGCAGGTCCCTGGAGAATTGGCAAGTTGGCGGTTGATTTGCTAGGGGATAAACCAAAGAGCGCTACTTTTTTTATAGACCCCAAAAGCTCTCTTGCTGTCTGCTACCACGACCAGGGAAGCGACCTAGCGTTGGTTTCAGGAATCCTAGGCAAAGATTTAACCAATCCCGACTTTTTTAATGCTCTAAAACTGGCTCCAAAGGAAGGCCTTACCGTCTCTTTTAAGCTGGAAAGCTTCCCGGAGGCCGACCACCCAAACAGCATTTTTGTGATTCTGGAGGGTCATGGCGGTTCCATGGTCAGGATGCACGCCAAATCTATCGGAGGTGGCTCTATTGAGATAACATCGGTGGATGATCTTCCCGTATTGATTAAAGGAGACAGCCATGAGGTACTGGTTGAAATGGCACCAAATTCATCGGGCACAGATGCATCGACTATACTCAGCAAGTGGGCACAAAAACTAAAGAACATAAAAAAACAAGATAAAAGTGCGCTGCACGGTTCTTCTCCATCAGCTCCTCCAAAGGAGCTCTTAGAGGAACTTAAAGGTTCTCCCGAAGTAGAAAGATTAAGGTACGCAAGACCCGTAATGTTCCCCATAGCTGGCAAGGAAATGTTCAAGGACCTTAAAACCCTGCTGGATTTAGCGAATGAAAACAACTGGACATTGGGAGATGCAGCTTTGTTTTATGAACATAACATTTTACAGATTTCTATAGACACATTGAACGAGGAAATGAAAAAACGCCTCCACATAATGCTAAATGCCGTCAAAGAAGGGCTAAATCCCGAAAAAATATCTATGAGACTCCTGAAACCTACCGCTCAGAAAATAATGACAGCAATAGAATCGGACGGGGTGTTTCTTGGAGGCACTCACCTAAAGGCCGCATCAAGAGCTATGGCAGCCATGCATGTGAGCAGCTCAGGAGGAGTAGTATGTGCAGCACCAACTGGTGGCTCCGCCGGCCTTATCCCTGGTGTCATGGCTACTTTGATGGAGGACATGGGCCTATCGGAGGACGATGCGGTGCGATCCCTGTGGGCCGCTGGTGCCGTTGGCCTACTCCTCGATCAGAGAAGCACCTTCGCCGCTGAGGTAGCAGGATGCCAAGTAGAAATAGGAGCAGCGGGCGCCATGGCTGCGGCCGCTGTAGTAGAAGCAGCAAAAGGCAGCGCAGGCCAAGCTTGCGATGCAGCGGCCATCCTTTTTCAAAACGTCATGGGATCGGTGTGCGACCTGATTCAAGGAATCGTTGAAATCCCCTGCCACACAAGAAACGCAGCCTTGGCTTCCCAAGCTTTTTTGTGCGCTGATTTGATTTTAGGGGGATATCAAAATCCCGTGCCGCTAGATGAAACCATAGATGCAGTAGACAGCGTGGGAAGGATGCTGCCAGAGGAACTGCGCTGCACATCAAGAGGCGGCATCGCTATTTGCCCCTCCGCTTTAGCCTTACCTCGCCTGGATCTGCAAAAACAATAAATTCCTATAGATAAAGGAGGTAACCATCATGCTTCTCATAAGTGGAGATATGATAAGAAAAGTCTACACCATGAAGGAAGCCATTGAGGCCACTAAAAAAGCCTTCATGCTCTTCTCGGAGGGGCTGACCGACGTTCCTTTGAGGACTCACCTGGCAGTAGAAGAGCACAACGGAAGAGTCCTTTTCATGCCCGCCTACGTAAAAGGGGATTTCGACGCCGTTGGAATGAAGGTGGTCTCCGTCTATTTCGACAATCCATCCAAGGGGCTTCCGGCCATACCTTCCATGGTTGTTCTGGTTGATTCCTCAACGGGGATACCCAAGGCCATCTTGAACGGAACGGTCCTCACGCAGATGCGAACAGGGGCCGCGAGTGGGGCAGCTACCGACCTCTTGGCACGAAAGGACGCAAAGATAGGAGCAATATTTGGAGCAGGAGGTCAGGCCCCCTCACAAATAGAGGCGATGATAACCGTAAGGCCCCTTGAGGAAGTTAGGATATACGATCCAAACAAATCAAGAGCTCTTGATTTGATAGACAGAATAGCCTCCACTTTCCCCTTCAACCAGGTCCGTCTCGTGGCAACCGCCTCTCCCGAAGAGACCGTAAAAGACGCAGACGTAATAACAACTGTCACCACCGCAAGGGGTCCGGTCTTCAGCGCCAAAGATATAAAGAAGGGAGTCCACATAAACGCTGTAGGGTCCTATACCCCCGATATGCAGGAACTTGATCCAGCTATCTTCAGCAAATGCGACAAACTGTTTTTAGACTCCAAGGATGCCGTACTGGAAGAGTCAGGAGATTTGATAAAACCTTTAAACGAGGGATTGCTCTCGGAAACGCAAATAAGCGGAGAGATAGGAGAGATCGTAGCGGGCAAAAAACAAGCCAGAGAAAGCGAAGAAGAGACAACCATATTCAAGACAGTTGGAATAGCTGTCCAGGACGTGGTGGTGGGAGAAGAAATCTACCAAAAGGCAATACAAGCAGGCATAGGAACTAGCTTTGAACTGTAAAAAGAGGGGAGGCCTTGCCTCCCCTCTTTTTACACACACTTATATGCACGCCGGCTCGAAGAAGAGCTCTCCCTCCTCGAAACGGGTGAACCTGAAAACCGACACATCTATAAAGGGCTCCTGGCCCATTACGATCTCAGACATTATCCTTCCTATCGAAGGAGCGAACTGGAGACCATGGCCACTCCATCCACAATCAAGGTAGAATCCCTCTACGGGAGTGGCTCCCACTATTGCCTGTTGGTCAGGAGTTATATCGTATGGGCCCGTCCACTGTCGAACTACCCTCACCTCTGACAGACACGGCATCTTGGCCAGAACTCTACGGGACACCTCAAGCAAAAACTCCCATGACGACTCGAAACTGGTGTCCTTTTTTTCGTTAGGATTACCCCAACCAAGCATGAACGTGCCGTTAGGACACTGCTTGAAGTAACTGCCATCGTCAAGACACAAGGTCATAGGGTGCTTCATTCTCTCTATGGGTTCTGTTATCAATATTTGGTGTCTTTCCGGCACAATGGGAACATCAAGGCCCACCCATTTAGCCACCTCCACGCTCCAAGGCCCCGCAGCACATACAATGGAACCCACATCCCAGTCTCCCTTCGTGGTTTTTATACCTGTGACCTTGTTCTCTTTAACTTCAATCCCCGTAACCAAAGTTTGAGTCTGTATCACCGCGCCAAGTCTCTTGGCGGCATCAGCGTAGGCAAACGTGAGAGTGTGGGGGTTTATGTGTCCGTCTTTCTCGTTCCAGCTTGCCCCCAACATTCCCTCTGTGTTCAATCCTGGAGCAACCTCTTTAATCTCTTCAGGCGTAAGAATTTTGGAGTTTATACCCAAGGAGTTCTGAAGGGCAACGTTCTTTCTAAGCTGCTCGAGCTGGGATTCACTGTAAGCGATCCACAAATATCCTGATGGATCGTACTCCAAATCGGCCTCGTACTCCAACTCTTCCTGGAGGACCGGAAACTTCTCCAAATTATATAAAGCCAACCTGCAATTTACTTCCGTTCCAAACTGCTGTCTTATGCCGGCAGCACTTCTGCCGCTCCCTCCCGAAGACAAGTAATCCCGCTCGAAAAGCACGACTTTCAAACCCTCTTTTGCAAGGTGCCATGCCACAGAACAACCGTGAACTCCCCCTCCTATTATCGCCACATCCGCCGTCTGTCTAGCCATTTCGTACCCCCCGCACATAGACAAAAATTTCAAACATGTATATATTTGTATTTGTGTGTTATTGCTTTATTTTATAACCTTATAAAACTAACTTCAATACAAATTTTCAAATATTGTGTATATTTTGAACTAAAATAACAAACATGAAACCATACAAGGAGGGGTTTAAATGGAAATAACCAGGGCCACAGCAGTAGTAGACAGCCATACTGGAGGGGAACCCACTAGAATAATTATCGGAGGTGGTCCTTGGCTTAAGGGAAAGACCATGCAAGAGCGGTGGAAGTACTTAAATACCCACCTCAAAGACTTCCGGGACTTCGTAATGCACGAACCCCGAGGACACTCGGACATGTTTGGTGCCTTTCTAACACCACCAGAACGGGAGGATTCTCACTACGGCGTGCTCTTCATGGATTCAGGAGAAGGTGTGGCCATGTGCGGTCATGGATCCATAGGAACCGCTTACACGCTGGTAGAACTTGGAATGGTACCCCGAACCGAGCCTGTGACAAAAGTGGTGTTAGACACCCCTGCAGGCCAGATAACCTTGGACGTAGAGTACCAGGATGGAAAAGTAGGAGAAGTAACTTTGGCTAACGTTCCAGCCTTCGTATATGCCACCGATGTGGAAATTCCTTTGCCATCCCTCGGAGGCAAAAAGGTCCGCCTTGACATTTCTTACGGCGGGAACTTCTTCGCTATAGTCAAAGCGGAGGATCTGGGCTTTTCATTGGAAAGGGAGGAAGCCCCCGAACTTTTGCGCATCGGGCAGGAAATTCTCCAAGTCATAAACGAGCAATACCCGGTAGCGCACCCCACGGAACCCCATATAAACTACGTAGGGCTTGTTGAGTTCTCTTTGGAGAGAGATGGTGCTCCAACCAAAAACTGTGTGGTCTTCGGAGAAAGCAATGTGGATCGTTCTCCCTGCGGAACAGGCACCTGCGCGAAAATGGCCCTCCTTGCCTCAAAAGGCAAATTAGCACCTGGCGAAGTTTTCCTCCACGAAAGTATCATAGGGAGCGTATTCAAAGGATATTACAAACCTGGCCCCAAAATAGGAGAATTTCAGACCATATATCCCTTCATAAAAGGGCGGGCGAGCATCACCGGATTCAACTTCCTAGTCAAACAAAAAGACGATGAAGTAGGTAATGGCTTCTTGCTGCCCAGATAACATTCCTTTTCATGTAGGTTTGCGTCCTGCAGGGCGCAAACCTACATGAAGCTCTTCAAGGAAGGACCACATCTCCGTATATGTTCACTCTCTCCCTGGACTTTCCCACACAGAACCTCCTCATGTTTATACCGTTAGGAAGAATCTTCATGGCCAAAACTGAGTCCTTGGGGCTTCGAACGTCCATCACAAGGTTTTCACCCAACCTAAGGGGTACCAAAAACACCCCCCTACCCACCCATAATCTGTCTTCGTTCTCACTCTTGATCGTGAAGATCTCTCCCTTTATTGGCTTCAATCTCTTGCCAGTTTCTTTATCGTAGAGCGTCAACTCTTCTACGCTATCGCAAAAAACAACTACAAATCCATAATCCCCGAAGCCATCCAAAAAAGCCTGTATTATCTTTAGAATTTTTATTTGAGCATTGCTCAATTGTTCCAGAGAGGAGGGAACTTGCCCCGCTCCTCCAGCATCTTTCAACAGCTCTTCAGCGTACAACCCGCCCACAGTGGCAAGGAAGCTCTCCTTGAACGACCGTAATGACCTTATAATCTCCAAATCCGAGATCTCTTCAAAGGGCTTCCCCTCCGCTGCAGCGGCTAAAGTTTTCAACCTCTTCAATTTGGCCTCTGCCGAAGGCGATAATTCCTCCGGCACAGAAAACAACTCCGAAAAAGCCTTCCCCAAGAGAAAAGCCCCCTCCTCTATTTTGCCCTCTCTAAAAGCAAGCTCTATGTCATAAGATGGCTCCAACATGTATTCTCTTGGACAAACTGCTCTGAAGAACACTAAAAGGGGAAGAAGGGAAAGCTTATCCTCTTGATCCTCCAACTGAGGATGGACAGAAACCCTTTCTTCGTAGGTGCTCATTAACTCATCATATTTGTTGTCTTCGTCCTCAAAATGAAGTGTTATGCGAAACTTGTAATTACCCCAACTCAAGGGGGTAAAACCCGGGAAAACATTGGCATCCATTTTCTCTTGCATATCCTTGGAATACATGTCCCTTTTCACCAGCACCCATTGAGAGTCCCCTTGTCTTACCAGAGTAAAATCTGTGGGGTCAAAACTCCATTCACTATTTTCAACCACAACTCCACTAGCCCTATCCAAAAGCCCATTCAATATCCTTTCATTTTTGGGGTTTTCTGAAGGAATAGGCTCAAACTCTACAGGTTCTATCTCCAAAACCGGTTTCAATCTGTAGGACTTCAATAAGGAATCCAAATACCCCTGCCCATCCGCATTATCCTCGAGGATCAGTTTCAAAGGTACGTAGGCCCCTGGAATAGGATTTTCACTTCCAGCAATCTCCACGCGCCCAATATTGGGCTCAGCCCCAACTTTAAAAGTTTGCATGTCGTACAAATTCATTTCAGGAACCTCAACTATGACGTTTTCCTCAAAAGGAGATTTCAATTCTTCGTCATAGTTACACTTATAAAGAACTACATACTCTTTGCCATATTGGACCTCTAGGGATATACGATCCTTTACCCATGGTCCTTCAGAAGAAAGGGAGAACAAACCATTCCCGCTCGTGGCCCGCAAAGCAACCTTGCAAATGCCTTCCTTAGGCCCCTTACTTCCTCCATCTACGCTAAAATAAATCCTATTGTAAAAAGCCCTGCCTTTCGGAAGAAATTGGTTCTCAACCCTCGCCCTAAGCACCGATGGAAGCTCAAGCTTGATCTTTATTTCCTTTACTGCTTCAGTCTCCTCTTCCTCCAATAAAATGCTCACCTCATTGACGCCAGGATCATTAACTTCCAACTCTTCTGCTTTCGGCGGAGTAAAGATAATGGAACTTCTGCCTAGTGGGTCAGTAGTTATGTAAAGGGTCTCTTCATTGGCAGCAATAGCATTGGAAGACCAAACTTCTCCTATTTTGGGTTTCCTTACAGCGACTCTAGCGTTGGGAACGGGTTTATCTTTTTCTTTAACCAGAATGTTTATGATCACAAAGGTTTCACTGTTCAGATTTAAAGCTCCACTCTCACCTTCCCTCAAGCTGCAAGATATTAACAACTCCCTTTTTTCTTTTCCTTCCTTGGAAACACTACCATCGCCCACCTGCTTTGTGCTCCCTTTAAAGAAAACTTCGGAGGCTGAAACGAAGGCTTCGAAAAACTGGTCGCATATTTCCTTCCTTATCTCCTTGGGTATGGTCACTTCAGGAAAGATTATGGTTACCTTGTAGGTCCCAACAAGAGAAGATCGCCCGGGAATCGCAACGAAACAAACTTCCTTCCCATTATCGGTTCTTAAAAAAATCCCATCTTTACCGCTAGCTTCAAAAACTTCTGCACCTTCCTCAATTTGAAAACCATGGACGGAATACTCCCACTTTACACCGAAAGCCTTTCTCTCTTCGAAAGGGACTTTTTCATCTTCGCTCCTTACCTTATCCGGAGCGCCGTATATATTTACAATGCTGCCCACAAACTCAAAGGTCTTGTCTTCTCCTCTCGGATCAACGTGTAGTTGTACCTCGGTATAAGGTTCATCCATCCAGGAATAGCTCATGACTGGAAGACGATCGAGGAAGGCTTTCAAAAAGATAGCCTTCCTTTCCTGAAGAGCTTTGGATGCTATTTTTTCCACTTCCCTTTTATGGGTCTCCAGTTTTTTTTCCACGCTCGCGTCTCCTGGCCAATTGGTATCGACAAATCTTGACAGCACCATAAGAAAAGGTAGGTCCATTTCCCTCTCGTAACGTTTGGCCGTCTCTATTATTTTTTCATTATAAGTAAAAACGTCTTCCCTCCTCTGCAACGCAACCTTCTTGTCGTAAGTGTTGGAGGGCCTAAATTGAGAGTCCTTCAGCTTAAGCATATATTCCTTCGTTCTCAAAGAACCTTTTATATCTATCCATGCCAAAGGGAATATATCCTCCATGTAGCGCTCCAAAAGAAAAACAGGCAAGCCCTCCACCGTCAGGTGGGAGGCATCGAACCACTCACCGTAGTCCCAACCGTTATATATATTTCTGGCCCAATACTCTGCAGGATTGTTTATCTGAAGAAGCATCTTTTCTTTGATCTCATCATTTAAAACATTTTTGTAATATCTACTTTTCATTGCCCTCAAAGACCACTTTACACCTATTTCGTGAATCTTCTTGAAAGGTTCAGGCCATCTGCTGGGATCCCCTCCAAAACGGCTCAAAAAAGACTTTTTTACGTCTTCAAATTGAACGGTCCTCATTTTGACCAAGCTCTCTTCAATGGGTACTTGAATCATGTTCCCAGGTTTACCCAAACCCCATGAAGGGGCCTGGGACACACAAAAAAGGTTCAGAAATACCAAGAAAAAAACTATTACCCTTATCAAGACGACCTCTCCTTTATGGCATTCCCAAGCTGCCACAGAATTATTTTCAATTATATGACATAATATAGTTTGGGAGGTGGGATTAAACATGGCGCGCAAAACCTATATGTTGATAATTTTACTTTTCGTAATTTGTCTTGGAGCCTTTTCCTTCTTCTGGTCCCGCATTGAGACCAAAGTCGAGGCTATACAGATAGTGAAGGAACATTACCTCCCAAAGGAACGCCTGGAGAGTTTCGTCTCAAGGGTAAGCAAAGAAGGAAAGTTTAAGCTCATAGGCTGGGACATAAAACCGACAGAAGAAAAACACACCTTCGTCGTCAGCTACACTCTAAACCGCCTGGATAAAGAGGGCTTCAAGACTGGGCCCGTTGAAGGATACTGGTTTGAAGTAAACACTCAAAAGGGAACATGTAAACAAATTTTCCCGGAAGGTACTTTAACTCCTTCGGAATAACCTAAGGGAGGTGGCCGTATGTACTTTTTCAAGTTTATCGCTCTCGTTTTGGGAGTCATAATGATTACTTTGGCCCCTATAATATGGACACTCAAGGAAAGATTCAGGACTTTTCTGCTTACTCACATCCTGCCGGAAGAACAGCCCTTTTGGCTGTGGGTAAGCGGAGCAATAAGCGTCCTGATCGTCGCAATAACGTGGTACATGGAAGCTACCACAAAGGTTCCTTTCTCGTGGATCATAACTATACTGGTAACTTTAGCACTGCCCAAGAGCTACTTCATGCTTTTTCAATACGAAAAGACACGCAAAAGGATACTTCCATTAATAAAAAATGATGTTCTGTTCTTTTGGGGCTACAGCATTTTTATCTATGTTCTAGGAGTGATCATTTTATCCCTAGGTATGTTTTCCCTGTAGCTTGAAAAAAGTTGAAGGGCCTATGTTAATTCGGCCCTTCAACTTGAAGCACAAGACCTATATTTTTTTATAAAGGACATAAGAACCTTACTGATCCTTCGAGTCAGCCGTTATGGCCATACTCTCCACCCATCCGTCTTCAAGGTCATCCAGTAGATTTCTTAGCTCCTCCACTCCGTCCTCCATGAAACACTCCAAGCCTGAAGTACAGTTAAGGTTGGATATTATAACTTTGGTTTCTTCTTTCATGAAATGCACCCCCCTTGTTCAATATATCCAACATAACTACTAGTCTGAATTTTCAATTTTTGTTATTATATATTTTAGCATACTAATAAGAAAGAGCAAAGAGCTGAGAAATGAAAGGGGGAGTATAAGATGTCAAAGTTCAATATGCCTCATGAGGATCACGAAAATCACTTGTGCTATCTCCATAATTTAGGCCTACTGGAGGCTAACCTAGACCACTACAAGGGGTTGGTAAAGGACGCTCAGTATATATGCAAAAGATGCGGCCGTGCGGCAAAAAGAGCAGAAAACCTATGCGAACCAGAGAAACTTTAAAAAACTCAAATTTTGCGGGAGAAGCTTTGAGCCTCTCCCGCAAAACTCTCATTACATACATGCTTTATGATTAGGACTGAAGAAATACTTACGTTAAGCGCTAGGCTCTCAGGTATCTTTTGGAAGCTCTGCAACACCTTGGCTGACGCTCCAGAAATTTCATCACAAGAGTACAATGCTTCTAACTTGCACGCAGAAACCCTAAAGCAATTTGGTTTCACTATAGAAAAACCCTTCGCTGACTCAGAAACAGCCTTCAGGGCGACTTATGGCCAAGGAAGGTTGAATTTTGCCTTCTTGGTGGAATATGACGCTCTTGAGGGGATAGGCCACGGATGTGGGCATAACCTCAGCGGCGCCATGACCAGTCTTGCAGCTGTATTGCTGTCTTTTCTTTCTTCCAGCCTTCCTCCTTTTCGGATCACAGTGTTCGGAACCCCCTCGGAGGAAAAAGGCAACTTCAAGGCCCATTTGGTGACCGAAGGACATTTTAGCGAAACCAACCTAGCCCTTATGTCTCACGCAACCTCCGGAAAAAGCCGCGCACACTTTCGTTCCCTGGCTATGAGCACCAGAGATTTCTCATTTGTCGAAGGTAAAAAGAAGCCAATTTGGGGGCAGATTAAGGGACCTAATCCCTTAGGAGCAATGGGGGACTTGATCACTACTCTGGAAAAACTTCAGGAACATGGCCCCCTGGCAAACGGAGTGATATTAAAATGCGGCAAAGACCCTCTTGAAACACTTTCCGAGACAACAGCTCGCTTCGCCTTCTGCTCCACCAAAAAGATAAAGATCGATGACTTTCTTGAAGAGCTTTATCAAGCGGCCTACCAGATAGCAGAAAAAAGGAACCTTATATTTGTACACAAAATAACAGAAAGGGACATTTGGGAATTTTTCCCAAACAAACCAGCAGAGGACGCCTTGTTTGAGGTCATGACGTCCTTGCAAATGGACCCAGAAAAATTCCCTCCCGGGGAGTTCGATGGGGCTTCCGATGTAGGCAACGTTAGCCAAGTTTGCCCCACCGTCCACCCCCTAATATCCATAAGCGGGGGAAAAATCAAAAGACACACTCCCGAGTTCGCCGCGGCCACCAAGACAAAGGAAGCTCGCAGCGCCCTCGTAAAAGGGGCAGCTGCGTTAGCCCTTTTGGTAGTTCGGTTTCTATCGGACGAAGCCTTACAGAGAAAAATCAAAGAGCACTTCACAAAGGAGAGAAAGCTCTAACTCCGGGAAGCTACTCCACCAATTTGCCAGGGTTCAATATCCCTTTAGGATCGAAGACCTGCTTTATACCCTTTATCAACCTTATCTGAGCTTCATCAAGGAACATACCAATGTACTTTTTGCGTTTTAACCCTATTCCATGTTCCCCTGACAGGGTACCTCCCAGTTTCTTCGTAACTTCGTAGAGGTCTATTCTTGCTCCCTCTATGGCCTCATGCCAATCTACTCGGTCCTCTCCTGCCAAGAGGTTAATATGCACGTTCCCATCCCCTGCGTGACCATAATTTGCTGCCTCCAGGTCCCACTTTCTGCAGACCTCGTCGACCGCCTTTATAAGTGCAGGAACTTCCTTTATGGGCACAGAGATATCCTCTTTTGCATACTTGGTATAGAAGGCCATGACGGCTTCCGCTATACCTTTTCTGGCCTTCCAGAGTTTTTCTCTAAAGTTGCGATTGTCGGCAACGAAGACTTCAAGAGCACCACTTTCCAGGCACATGTCCCCAACCTTTTCATACTCATCGGCCAATACTTCGGGATCGTTCCCTTCCAATTGTATTATCAAATGGGCTCCAGCATCATCGAAAGGCAATGAACTTCCAAGATATCGGGAAACTATCTTGAGCGCCCTTCTATCCATGAACTCCAATGCTACTGGAACTATCTTCGCCTCAGTTATGACCTTGGGAACAAAGGATATGGCATCTTCTACCTTTTCGAACGGAACCAAAAGATCCACTATCCGCTCCTGAAGGGGAACCAATTTGAGGATAATCTTGGTCACCACACCCAAAGTTCCTTCCGAACCAACCATAAGATGGACCAGGTCCAAACCGGTAACGTCCTTGCGCCTTTTTCCTCCAAACCAAGTGATCTCCCCAGAGGGCAAGACTACTTCAAGGCCCAAAACGTTCGCCCCAGTGGTTCCATATTTTATGACCTTGTTGCCTCCGGCGTTCTCGGCCACGTTGCCTCCTATGAAGGATGCGTCTCCACTGCATGGGTCCCCTGCGTACTGAAGGGAATGCTTCATCGCCACCGACTGTATCTCCGAGGTAACGACTCCAGGTTCAACTGTAACTGTAAGGTTCTCCAGGTCCAACTCCAAAATGCGGTTCATCTTCTCAAAGGACATAATTATCCCACCAAAAGCGGGAACTGCCCCTCCAGAAAGGCCTGTGCCTGCCCCCCTCGGAGTCACAGGAATAACTTTATCGTTCGCATATGCCATGATTCTGGAGACATGTTCTGTGCTCTCAGGGAATACCACAACGTCTGCACAGTACTGGCGGTCCCAAAACTGCACTCCCACTTCGTCCCTGGAATATGCGAGCCTTTTTTCCTCATCTACGGATACGTTATGAGGTCCCACTATTGCGCAGAGGTCCTCTATTACTTTGTCGGTTACAGGCATGAAAGCAGTCACTACTCTTTCCCCCTTTGCTCTTTTATCTTCTCTATTATCCTGGGGACTATATCGAAAAGGTCTCCACAAAGGGCAATGTCTGCAACTCTGAATATAGGAGCCTCGGGATCTTTATTTATGGCCACCACGAAATCCGCTGTCTGCATTCCTGCAAGGTGCTGAACCGACCCGGAGATCCCCACCGCAAAATAAACCTTAGGAGAGACCACCTTACCGCTCAGACCAACCTGATGAGGATAGCTTATCCACTTGTTATCTACTGCAGCCCTGCTAGCACCGACGCCTCCACCAAGAAGGGACGCCAACTCCCTCAATAGGTTGAAATTCTCAGCCTTCTTAAGCCCCTTACCACCAGAGACTACGACATCAAGGTCTTGAATATTGACATCCATTCCCTCCTGGTGTTCCTTGCCCAAGACCTCAATGGAGCTTGTGAAAACTTCTCCAGGAAGGTCTGGATGCTCAACTCGGGCTTTGCGTCCTCTGTTGGGCTTGGGGACAGGGAAGGTCCTGGGTCTTACCGTCGCCATCTGAGGCAAGTGGTTGGGCGTTTGGATGGTGGCCATTATGTTGCCTCCAATTGCTGGCCTAGTCTGCAAGAGAAGGCCAGTATCAGCATCTATATCCAGACCCGTGCAGTCTGCTGTGAGGCCTGTATGAACTTTGGCCGCCACCGCAGGCATGTATGTTCTTCCTGAAGTAGTCGCTGGGGCCAAAACTATCTGGGGGTTCCTTCCCTTTATCAAGTAGCTTATGACATTCGTATATACCTCTTGATTGAAGTACCTAAACGGCTCCCCTACGACGCACAAAACCACATCGGCTCCCCACCATGCAAGGTCTTCCACGTTCATGTCAACGCGGTCGTACATCAGTAGAGTCGTGACCTTTGTTCCTAATCTGTCTGCCAGCTCCCTGGCCTTGGCCGTAAGCTCTACCGTCGCAGAATGAAGGGTCCCTTCCCTTATCTCTCCTATAACTAGAATCTCACCAGAACGATTACTTCTCTGCATTATCCTTACCTCCATCCAAAACTCCCATGGAGTGAAGCTCCTTCAAAAGATGCTCTATCCCCTTGTCGAGATCCTTTCCTTTGTAAAAGGCCCCTTCCCTAGTAACCTTAGGATAGAAGATCTTTACTACCCTCGTGGGCGAACCTGAAAGTCCAACCTCCTCAGGATTTAGGCCTACCTTTTCGTGATCCCATTTGACAACGTCGAAACGCCTGGCCTTTTTCTTACCTGCAAGGGTAGGCATCGAAGGCTCGTTGAGGTCCCTAAGGACCGTAAGTAGGCAGGGCAGGGGTAGTCTCTGTATCTCCACACCATCCTCCACAGTTCTTCGAACTACGGCAGAATCCTTTTCGATGTCCAATTGACTCACATACGTGCTGAAGGGAAGGCCCAACATGACAGCCACCTCAGGCCCCACCTGGCCTGTTTCTCCATCAGTAGCTTTTTCCCCTGCCAAGATCAAGTCGTAGGGCCCCGTTTTAGCTATCGCAGCTGCAAGGGTCTTTGCTGTAGCCCACGTGTCAGCTGCCGCAAAACAAGGGTCAGTAAGTAAAAACACCTCATCAACCCCAAGGGCAACGGCCTCCCTTAAGGCCTCCTCGGCCTGAGGCGGGCCCATGGAAAAGACTCTCACCTTGCCTCCAAACTTTTCCCTCAAATCAATAGCGCACTCAATGGCGTGAAGATCCAGAGGATTGATTATGGCTCCGACTCCAGACCTCACCATAGTACCCTTTTCTTCGTCCATCTTAACTTCGTCTGAATCAGGAACTTGTTTCACCAATACAGCAATAAGCACTCTACCACTTCCTTTTCTTTGTTAGCGCTTTCGCCAAATAACCAAAATACTCATCGAGAAAGTATACCTTATTGTCATGCTCCTTGCCATACCCCTCAAGGAAAACCCATTCATTGGGAAATTGGTTGAATGCCCGACAACAGGGAGAATATTATGGCCTTTTCTGAAAATTGCAGTATAATACATCTCTGTTTAGTCTTATTTAGGCTTTTGCGCTTGCAGTACAATCAGGAGGGTAGAATTTAATGAGAGACATATCGAAAATACGAAACGTTGCCATAATAGCCCACATAGACCACGGCAAGACCACGCTGCTTGATTCGGTCTTCAAGGCCGCAAAGCTCTTCCGGGATAACGCCAGGGTAGAAGAAAGAATAATGGACAACAATGCCCTAGAGAGGGAAAGGGGCATTACCATCCGGGCAAAACACTGTTCCGTCGAATGGAACGATTACCTGATCAACATAATTGACACGCCAGGACATGCCGACTTCTCCGGAGAAGTAGAGCGCATAATATCCATGGTGGACTCCGCCTTGCTCTTGGTAGACGCCAATGAAGGTCCGATGCCTCAAACAAGATACGTGCTAATGCGGGCCTTAAAGGCAGGACTTAAGCCCATAGTCGTGGTAAACAAAGTTGACCGCCCAAACGCCGCCATAAACGAGGCCCTGAACGCCACCTTCGACCTGTTCCTTGAGCTAGGGGCAACGGAGGAACAGGCGGACTTTCCGGTTCTGTACGGCTCAGGACTTCACGGTTGGTTCGTAAGAAACTTGGAAGACGAGCCCAGGGGAATGGATCCCCTGTTTGAAACCATAATAGATTTCGTACCTCCCCCAAAAGGAGATCTGGATAAACCCTTTCTCATGCAAGCCACGAGCATAACATGGAACGACTACATAGGCCGGGTAGGATGCGGCAGGATAGTCCAAGGAAAGATCAAAAAGGGCGACATTATAGTAAGAACAAGCACCGCCTGGACGGACAAGGATAAAAACCAATGGGATATAATAAACCAAGAGAGGGCAAAGGTCACTCACCTCTGGTTAACCAAAGGCTTCAAGCTCACGGAGGTAGAGGAAGCCTCAGCGGGCGACGTGGTCTGGATAGCCGGTCCGGAGGATATATCCATAGGTGACACCCTGAGCTTTGAGGAGAACTCCCAAGAACCCCTTTCCCCTCTGGAGATAGAGGAACCCACGGTCTCCATGTTCTTTCTGGTGAACAACGGCCCCTTCGCGGGAAAAGAAGGCAGAGCTGTGACGCTTAGGCAAATAAAAGAACGCCTACTTCAGGAGGCCAGGGTAAACGTGGCTTTGAGAGTGGAGGACATAGGAAGGCCTGACGGATTGAAAGTTTCAGGTCGAGGAGAGCTTCACCTTGCGATTCTCATAGAGGAAATGAGAAGAGAGGGCATGGAGCTATGCGTCTCAAGGCCTGAGGTCATCACTAAACGAGACGAAAATGGAAACCTGCTGGAGCCAATGGAGCAACTGATAGTGGACGTCCCAGAGGAATATCAGGGCGTGGTCATAGAAAAAGTTTCAAGGCGGAAAGGAGAGTTTACCAGCGCCCATAATCTGGGTACTGGCCTCATGCGGTTGGAATTTAACATACCTACTAGGGGCCTCATCGGCTACAGGACTGAGTTCTTGACGGATACCAGGGGCTTGGGAATCATGTCCTCTCGGTTCATAGGTTACGACCTCTGGAGAGGCGAAATATCTGGAAGGAACAGAGGTTCCATGGTGAGCATGGATAGCGGCGAAGCCACGAGCTACCAACTAGAGAACCTTCAGCAGAGAGGCGTTCTCTTCATATCACCCATGGACAAGGTCTACGAAGGCATGGTGATAGGAGAACATTCTAGAGGCAATGACCTGCCTTGCAATCCAACCAAGAAAAAACATGTAACCAACCATCGTTCCTCTACCAAGGAAAGCACCGTAGTTTTGGATGTACCCAGGAAACTGACCTTGGACGCCGCACTGGAGTGGATAGCCGAAGACGAATTGGTGGAGGTCACCCCGCTCTCTGTGAGGGTTAGAAAGAGCATATTGAATCATGAAGCAAGGAAGAAGGCAGCAAAGAAAGCAAAGAATCAAGAAAGTGCCGCTTAAAAGTTCCCATAGGGGCCCTTGTACGTAAAGGGCCCCTATTACCCTACTGTTACCCGATTCCTGCCGGACCTCTTGCTCTCATAGAGGAGATCATCGGCTCTTTTTATGACGCTCTCCATGGTGTCTTCGTCCTGAAATAACGTAGCCCCTATAGATATGGTAGCACGTAACCTCTTACCCTCGTGTACTATGAAGGACTTCTCTACCAGCACCCTTATCCTCTCGGCCACCTTTGAGAGTTCCGTTTGATCCACGTTCCTTATTACTCCAAGAAACTCCTCCCCTCCCCAGCGCCCAAAAACATCGAAGGGCCTGGAGTTGTTTATAAGGGTATTAGACAACATCTTCAGGACCTCGTCCCCCACCTCATGTCCATGGGTATCGTTAAAGCTCTTGAAGTGATCAATATCCATGAACAAGACGCCGAAAGGCACTTTTAGGCGCTTCCTTTCCTCGATCCTGGTCTTGATCTCATGCTCCATGTACCTCCTGTTTGGTAAACCTGTCAGGGCATCCAGCATTGCCAATCTCTCAAGCTCCATAAGCCGTAACCTGTTCGCCTCTATGGAGGTCATGTCGCTGAAAAGCTCCACGGCACCCACTACCTCACCCTCTGAGTTTCTCAGCGCTCCCGCCCTTACCCACACGGGGACCCTGTGGCCCTTTTTGTGATGCAGGTAAACCTCAGCGTCTCTATTTTTGCCCGTCGCCATGGCCAAAGCTAAAGGACACATGCCCCTGCAAAGATCGTTCCCCTCTTCATCAACGTGCATCAATATATCCTTGGAGCACGGAGTACCCAAGACCTCCCAAGCTGCAAAACCTGTTATCCTCTCCGCTGCCTTGTTCCAAAACCTTATTACCCTATCTTTGTCTACGATATATAACCCATCGTTCAGACTGTCGATTATCTCCCGATAAAAATCTTCTTCAAAATGCATCTCCATTGGCATCACCCCCCTATATATTTTCTCGTGTAGGGACAGGCAACTATGCACATTCCGCATATTAACTTGCCTATGTCGGGTTTTGAGGCTTCTATTTTCGTTCTCTCATAACATTTCCAAACATCGAAGAAATCCTCCCTATCGAGGGCTACATTCCAATTTTTACCTGAAGGAGCAGAGACAGGACAAATTTTGACGCAGCATTTACAGTCACCGCATTTGGATTGGACTACCGGCTTACCGAAGGGTACCTCAAGGTCAGTTAAAATAGATGTGAAGCGCAGAGCCGATCCATACTCCTCGGTAACAAGTAGGGCGCATTTACCTATCCACCCCAGGCCGCTTCTAGTAGCCACGGTCTTGTGAGGCAAGGGCATCCTCAAATCTGAGGGAACCTCATGTACCGTGGGAGGTAAACTTTTGGCTTTAGCGCCCATAGAGAGTATCATTTTCTCCGCCATTGAGCCTAAACGCGACAAGGACTGATTGGCGTGATCGTAGAGTTTCGCGTAATCAGGGGTGGGACCATTTACGATCCCTTTTATGACCTCCGGATCCAACGGATAGCCGATGGAAACACCATAAGGGAGTTCTGGATATGGTGTAACATCATGCAGATCTGCGAACCCCACGAGAGCAGCTCCGCTATCCAGCAGGCGTTCTTTGAGTTCCGTAAAGAAATCCATGGTTTACCCTTCCTTTCCAAAAAGAAGTTGACAAACATGGAGCCTTGGTGATATTCTTCCTCATAATTTAACACACAATATAAACAAAAGAAAACATGGAGGACAAAATGGCCGCCACTAGATTCTTCGCCCTTGATTACTATTATTACTTGTACTTTACCCCGCATCGAACCGATTCGGGCGAGGTCGGCTATTTTGTGAAAGCAGGGTAAGTGCAAGATTCACAACCTAGGGCTTTCCAATCCGCCTTCCCCGATCGGGGAAGGCGGATTTTTTTATTTATAAACGGAGGTGATTAAAATGCATCAGACCGATGGGTTCGTACTATTTTCCATGTTGGCAATTTTGGCTGGCATACTCTTTCCCATATGGATACTAATCACAGACAGGGGGGAGAATCATGATTAATCTTGCAGTTTGGCTTTTATATGGAGTCATTTTGGTTACGCTAGCGCGATGGTCCAAGGGAAAGGATGTGTTGCTACCCGGTAAGGTGGGAGTTCTAGTACAGGCTTTGGCGTACGTGGCAACCTACGTATCCGCAGTAGCGCTGGTGGGCTTCTCCGGCCTATGTTATCGTTACGGCCTGCAGATGCTTCTCATCGCAGCGGGAAACATGTGGCTGGGCACGTGGTTCGTGTACCGGTTCCTGGCTTGGCCCACTAGGCTTTGGCAACGAAAACTAAAAGCTCGCACCCCTGCAGAGATGCTCGGAACTGCAGCTCGTTCCAAATTGTTCAGAATATACCTTGGGAGCCTTTCCAGCGCCCTTCTTATCGTATACGCATCGGCAGTATTCAAGGGAGCGGCCTTCATGCTATCTGGAGTGACGGGGATTTCGGTTACCTTCTGCCTCTGGGGGATCATAATGATAGTGGCACTTAGCGTATCCTGGGGTGGCTTAAGGGGAGTCTTGTACACCGAGGCCCTTCAGGGAGGCATAATGCTCATAGGCGTCCTGGCGCTTCTTTTTGCCACCATCCGAGCGGTAGGAGGCCCCATGGAAGGGCTAGAACGCCTCGCAGCGCTGAAAGCCACGGAAACCGCAACCAACGGGTTTACCGCTCTAAGTTCCGGTCAGGGAGGTTTGTTCATCCTTTCTTTGGTAGCAGTTACCTCCATTGGAGTTTGGGCACAACCTCAGCTCGTTCAGAGGCACTTCGCTCTTAAGAGCCCCAAAGAGGCAAAAAAAGTAATCCCCTTTGCCATGTTGAGCATTGGGATAGTCATAGGCGGCGCATATTTCTCTGGGGCTCTATCAAGGTTGGTCCTGGGCCCAGACGTAAAGTCCGTGGATTCAGTCATACCCCTTTTGGTCTCAAAGCTTCTACCTGAAATAGGGGGACAGATATTCGCCATAGCGATAGTCTCGGCCTCTCTATCGACAGCCTCGGCCCTGCTTCACATCGTTGCAGGATCGATTACCAACGATGTCCTGCGAAGACAACCCAACGACCTGATATGGAAGGTCCTGGTCGCCTCATGTGCGGTACTCTCAGGCATCTTTGCCACCAAAAACTCCCAAATCATAGCGATGATATGCACTACTAGTTGGACCTTATTGGCCTCCGCCATTCTCGTGCCTTACCTCGCCCTTTTGGTCTGGGGAGACACTTTAAAGAAGTCAACATTCTGGGGCACCTCATTAAGCGGATTGCTCCCTGCTTTGACATGGTACATACTGGCCTTTGCACCTACATCTCAGAAGATCACCAACATCAGTGCACCAGGGTTCTGGGGCAGCGTACACCCCTTTTTCGTGGGGATTCTCTTCTCCCTTTTGGGATTTGCCTTCTTCCTAACCCTGGAGAGGGCTTCGGAAAAAACATCGTTATTGGACACGGAAGGATAACAATAAAAGGGAAGACACCCCCAAGGTGTCTTCCCTTTTATTTTATGCAGACACGGAAACGGAGAAGGTCAGTTTTTCTCCATCCGAATCAACGGTAAGCTTGGAGCCTTCGCAAAGTTCTCCTTTAAGGATCATCCTCGCTATCTTGGTCTCAAGCTCGTGAGCAATGAAGCGCTTCAAAGGCCTCGCACCATACACCGGATCGCTGCCTTCCCTCGCTATGAAGGTTTTGGCTTCTTGTGTCAGTTCAAGGGTGACGGAGCGCTCCTGTAACCTCTCCTTCAAATCTGCAGTCAACAGATCCACTATCTTCACCAATTCCTCTTGTCTCAATGGCTTGAACAGCACCACATCGTCCACCCTGTTGAGGAACTCTGGCCTGAAGTGAAGTCTTAGCTGCCTTGTCACTTCATTTCGAGCTTCCTCGGTGATCTCTCCACTTTCTGTAATACCCTCCATCAGGGCAGTTGCTCCGATGTTGCTGGTCATGATTATTATGGTGTTTCTAAAATCCACAGTCCTTCCGTGGCTGTCAGTGAGGCGTCCATCGTCCAGTACCTGAAGAAGGATGTTGAACACATCCTGATGCGCCTTTTCTATCTCGTCGAATAAGATGACCGAGTAGGGCTTCCTTCTGACCCTTTCCGTCAGCTGGCCACCTTCTTCATACCCCACGTAGCCAGGCGGAGCTCCTATCAATCGGGAGACTGCATGTTTCTCCATGTATTCGGACATATCTATCCTTATCAAGTTATCCTCACTGTCGAACAAGGCCTCCGCCAATGTCTTGGCAAGTTCCGTCTTACCAACCCCAGTAGGACCCAAGAATATGAAGGAACCTATAGGCCTTCTGGGATCCTTTATTCCAGACCTGGCTCTGAGCACCGCGTCAGCCACAAGTTTTACCGCTTCATCCTGACCAACAACCCTCTGGTGCAACACTTCTTCAAGTCTAAGCAACTTTTCTCGTTCTCCCTCCATGAGACGGCTAACAGGAATACCAGTCCACATGGAGACCACCTTGGCTATCTCTTCCTCGGTTACTTCCTCCCTCAAGAGCCTCTGTCCCGAGTCCTCCAGGCGTTTTTGCGCCTCCTGCAGTTTCATCTCAAGTTCAGGAAGCTTACCGTGCTTGAGCTCGGCTGCCTTGTTGAGGTCATATTCTCTTTCTGCTTTCTCTATCTCATGTTTTACCTTTTCTATCTCTTCTCGCAAACTCTGGACCTCAGAGATCAGTTTTTTCTCCACTTCGTACTGGGCCCTCAGGGCATCTGCTTTCTCTCTTGCTTCCTGAAGTTCCTTCCTCAGGTTTTCAAGTCTCTGCTGACTTGCCTTATCCGTCTCCTTTTTCAAGGCAGCTTCTTCTATCTCAAGCTGCATTATCCTCCTCATTACAGTGTCCAGCTCCGTAGGCATGGAGTCGATCTCGGTCCTTACCATGGCGCAAGCTTCATCCACAAGGTCTATGGCTTTGTCGGGCAGGAACCTATCGGTTATGTACCTATGAGATAGGACCGCTGCCGCCACAAGAGCGTTATCCTGTATCCGCACGCCATGGTGCACTTCAAAACGTTCCTTAAGCCCCCTGAGGATGGATATGGTATCTTCCACTGAGGGCTGGTCTACGTACACTGGCTGGAACCTCCGTTCCAGGGCAGCATCCTTTTCTATGTATTTCCTGTACTCGTCAAGAGTAGTAGCACCTATACAGTGAAGCTCTCCTCTGGCAAGCATGGGTTTCAACATGTTGCCCGCGTCCATAGAACCTTCTGCCCTGCCTGCACCCACAATAGTGTGGATCTCATCTATGAATAGTATTATGCGACCTTCGCTCCTTTTAACCTCGTTCAATACAGCCTTGAGTCTCTCCTCGAATTCTCCTCTGTACTTGGCACCAGCCACTAGGGCACCCATGTCAAGGGCCACAATGCTCCTATCCCTGAGCCCTTCAGGCACATCACCTCTTACGATCCGCTGCGCCAAACCTTCGACTATGGCAGTCTTACCTACGCCAGGTTCACCTATAAGAACCGGATTGTTCTTGGTTCTCCTGCTCAAGATTCTTATGACTCGCCTTACTTCCTCGTCTCTTCCTATGACAGGATCCAGTTTCCCTGCCCTCGCAAGAGCCACAAGGTCCCTGCCGTACTTTTCAAGTGCTTCATAGGTACTCTCTGGATCGGCGCTTTGAACCCTCTGGTTCCCCCTGACCTCCTGGAGAGTTTTGAAGAATCTATCCTCGTCGACCCCAAAATCAGCTAATATCTTTCTGGTTGGTGAGCTGGGATCCGGCTCCTCCATAAGGGCACTGAAAAGGTGCTCCACCGAAACATATTCGTCCTTCAATTTCTTGGCTTTTTCTTCAGCTGCGACCAAAACAGCCCCCAACCTGCCGGAAATATAAATTTTACCGGCCTCCAAGGACGCTCCTGCAATGCTTGGTCGCCTCGCCAACTCTTTTTCCACGGCATTTATCATCGCATCCAATGGAACGTCCATCTTCCTCATCAGTCTCGGTATAAGACCGTTTTCCTGCTTCAGCAACGCGAGCAGCAGGTGCTCGTTATCTACCTCTCTATGGCCTCTTTGGATTGCTTCTTTTTGGGCATCCGCCAGCGCTTCCTGTGATTTCTGAGTTAATTTATTCATATCCATAACTTATCCCCCCTTATCTACGCCCTGGGATTGAAGGGCGATTCCTTAGCAAGCTCCTCGAATAGGGCTCTTTCCTTTTCCGTTAGATTTTTGGGAACCACTATCCTCACTGTCGCTAAAAGGTCCCCATTGCCTCCCGTCCTCTTTGGCAAACCTTTTCCTCTCAGCCTCAATACCTGACCGCTTTGTGTCCCAGGAGGGACTTTGAGCTGTACAGTCCCTGTCAATGTAGGGATGGTCACTGTGCTTCCCAAGGCTGCCTCCCAAGGCGCCAGATCAAGCCTCATGGTCAAATCGTGGCCATTAACCCCAAACCTTGGGTCAGGCTTGATGTGAACCCTCAAGTACAAATCCCCGGGTGGGCCGCCAGTAGGTGAAGGTGCCCCTTGAGATGCCAAACGGAGCCTGGAGCCCTCCGTAACCCCCTTAGGTATGGTTACCTCCAAAGTCTTTTGCTGCCCACCTATGTTTATAGAGATCTTCTTCTTGCCACCCTTTAAGACCTCTTCCAATGTCAGCTCCAACGGAGCTTCTATATCCTGGCCTTTAATGGTAGTCCTCGTGCTAGTCTCAAAAGGCGACTGAGAGAAGAAAGCCGAATCTCCGAAAAAGGCTTCGAAGAAGTCGCTGAAGAAGCTACCTGCTCCCTTGGAACTCCTTCTAGTGCCAAAGTTGAATATCTCTTCCCAGCCGGGCGGAGGCGTAAATTCCTGGCCATGCTGCCACCCACTTCCCAAAGCATCGTATCTTTTCCTTTTCTCAGGATCCTTCAGTACCTCATAAGCTTCATTTATCTCCTTGAACTTTTCGGTTGCAGCAGGGTCTTTGTTGGCATCTGGGTGATATTTTTTTGCCAACTTCCTGTAAGCTTTCTGTATTTCCTCCTGAGTGGCATTTCTATCCACTCCCAATATCTTGTAGTAATCCTTATATTCCACAGGCCATCGCCTCCCCTCTTACGGCCTCTCGCGCCTTCACGACAGGACCCCCCTTTAAGGGGGGTCCTGCGCCTTTATAGATGCTCACGGCATCTTAGCAAGCTCCTCAGCTTTCGTTGAAGTCCGCATCGATTACGTCTTCTTCTGAAGAGCTAGAAGGCCCTGAAGATTCTCCCGTACCTTTTGTGGAGCTGGTGCTGCTGTAAGTGCCCAGCTTGCTTAAGGTATTCATCAGCTGCTTGGCAAGGTCTTCCAACCTTTCCTTTGGCTCCTCTTTCTTGATGGCCTCCTTGGCCTCCTCAATCAACCTCTCAGCAGTACCTTTTTCTTCTACCGGAACAGCATCCTTTACTTCATCCAACTTCTTCTCCACCTGATATACGACATTTTCCAGGTTATTGCGGGACTCTACCCATTCTTTCTTCTTCCTGTCCTCTTCGGCATGAAGCTCGGCTTCCTTGATCATCCGTTCTATTTCTTCCTCTGTAAGGTTCGTAGAGTTGGAGATCACAATCTTCTGTTCTTTGCCTGTATCCTTGTCCTTGGCAGATACATGTAGTATGCCGTTGGCGTCTATGTCAAAGGTCACCTCTATCTGAGGCACTCCCCTTGGAGCAGGCCTTATGCCGTCCAGCTTGAATGTCCCAAGGACCCTGTTGTCTTTTGCCATTTCCCTTTCTCCCTGCAAGACCACTATTTCCACTGCAGGCTGATTATCTTCCGCAGTAGTAAATATCTGAGATTTCCTGCAGGGTATGGTAGTGTTCCTCTCTATCATCTTGGTCATTACTCCACCCAGGGTCTCAATACCCAATGAGAGCGGCGTAACGTCCAGCAGGAGAACATCCTTTACTTCTCCCTTGATTATTCCGGCCTGCACTGCCGCACCCAATGCAACTACTTCGTCAGGGTTGACGCTCATGTTTATCTTCTTGCCACCGGTAAAGTCCGATATCAGCTTGTGGATAGCAGGCATCCTCGTTGAACCACCGACCAAGATAACCTCTGCTATGTCCTCTGGTTTGAGCTTGGCGTCCTTCAGTGCCTGCTGTACTGGTCCCAGACAACGCTTTACCAGATGCTCCGTAAGCTGTTCAAACTTCGCCCTAGTCAAGGTCATGTTCAAATGCTTAGGGCCACTGGCATCGGCCGTTATAAAGGGCAAGCTTATTTCTGTACTCGTTCTGGAAGACAGCTCACACTTGGCCTTCTCCGCTGCCTCGTACAGACGCTGCAGGGCCTGCCTGTCCTTTCTCAAATCTATACCCTGATCCTTGAGGAACTCGTCCGCCATCCAGTCCACTATGCACTTGTCGAAGTTGTCTCCTCCAAGATGGGTATCTCCAGCCGTAGCCTTGACCTCACACAGTCCATCGCCGACCTCCAATATGGATACGTCGAAAGTACCTCCTCCTAAGTCGAACACCATGATGATTTCGTTTTCCTTCTTATCCATTCCATAAGCCAAGGCAGCGGCCGTAGGCTCATTGATAACCCTCAATACGTTCAAACCTGCGATCTTTCCAGCGTTCTTGGTAGCCTGACGCTGAGCATCGTTGAAGTACGCCGGAACGGTTATGACGGCATCAGTTATTTTTTCACCCAAAAATGCCTCAGCGTCCTGAACTAGCTTCCGCAGGATCATGGCGCTTATCTCTTCGGGCGCGTATTGTTTATCACCCACTACGACCCTCACAGAATTATGAGGCCCTTCCACTACTTTATAAGGAACCATTTTCATTTCCTCGGCAACTTCACTGTAGTTGCGTCCCATGAACCTCTTTATGGAATAAATGGTTCCTTCCGGGTTCAAAACCGCCTGCCTTTTCGCTAAGGCTCCTACAAGGCGCTCCCCATTTTTAGTGAAAGCCACCACTGATGGAGTCGTTCTACTTCCTTCAGCGTTGGGTATTACTGTCGGCTTTCCTCCTTCCATGAAGGCTATAACCGAGTTAGTTGTTCCAAGATCTATTCCGACGGTGCGTCCCATCCAAATCCCCCCTCTTTGTTTTCTACAAACATGCTTTTATGTTTTTGACTTTTTTTGACCTTTGCGATGGTTATTATATAACAGAATTCTCAATCCGCAAATCTAAAAAAGTCAAATAAGGTCAGTTATAGATGATTATTCCAATACAGCCATTAATAAGCCCGTTTTTTTTTATTTTTCTCCATTTTATGTCTCATATCTCAAACTTAAGGGGGGAAAGGATAATCCTTTCCCCCCTTAGGCTTTTCTCTCACTTCATTCGCAGGATCAAATCCAGCTTAAAGATTGTCCTGCATGCGGTTTTTCATGAATTGTTCAAAACGCCAGGTATGGATTTCTTTCCTAAGCTGCTCCGCCTTTTCGAAGAGGCTTCTTACTTTCCCTTCGTCTGGCTTTTCATCGATCAATGCAAGGCGAAGCTCTAGATTTGTTCTACGAAGGTCGTTCATCTTTTTGAGTATGTCCTCGGGATAGTTGTTAAGATATTGAGGACCAGCACCCATACCTCTTACGTTTTCTCCATACATTGCGCCGCATCGGAAACCTCCGCCACCAAATTGCCCGTCCTGATACATCCGAGGGCCAGGGCCTCCGCCCCTGCATCCCCCGAATCGTCCGTCTTGATACATCCAGGGTGCAGGGCCTCCCCAGTGGGCGAAAGCTGCCCCCGCAACTACCAAAAGCCCTACCAAAGCCATCAATATAATCTTCTTGTTCATATCGCTACACCTCCCGTTTTGCTCTAACAAAATTATACGGGCAATACCAGTGGGAAGTATGAGTAAATTTACTTATTTCCAGCAAAAATCCCTTCCACTTTCTCGACTAAGTTTTCGACTTGGACCTCTTCCTTGGCTCCATCAGGGTAAGACAGTTCTACGACACCATCAGCAGAACCCTTACCACAAACTATCGTTACAGGTGACCCAAACAGCTCTGCATCGGAAAACTTTACCCCTGCTCTCTCATCTCGATCATCCAGCAGGACCTTGAACCCCTTTCCTTCCAAAGATTCTGCTAGCCTTTCCCCCAATTCCAAAGCCTCTTTATTCCTAACAGAAGGAACTATGACTGCTACATCAAAAGGAGCAACACCCGCAGGCAGTGGCCCATCAGGCCCCACAAGACTCAAAACCAAGGGCTCCATGTATATTTTTCCTTCCCACAAGTGGGCTTCCTCCAATTTCCCATCCCTTCCCTGGTAAGAAATTTTTCTATCACCAAGGGAAGATGTTGCAATCATAGAAAAGGACGCAACCTTTAAAAGAAACTCTGCCTCCAAGGCAGAAGAACATACAGGACACCCCATTTCTTTTTCATACACTATTAGATCCTTTACCTCCTTAGCTGAGAAATCCCTTCCCCAGCAGGCATTCATCAAGTGTCTTTCGGGTTGGTTAGCTCCCACAACGGCGTTAACCATACCTTTCACATGTCGGTCTGCTATCACCCTTAACCTTTCGGGAAGTCCTACAGGTCCCAAATATCCAGCCAGATCACCAACAGTTTCCTTTATTTCAAGAGGGTCAGCGAAGCGCACGTTGCGACAGCCCACCACCTTTTTCACCTTTTCTTCACTTATTTTGTGGTCACCTCTCACCAGGACCACGAAAACTTCCTTCTCGCCGTCTTGGCGCTCAGCAACGTAAAACATGGTCTTGATGGTGTTCTCTGGAGGAACTCCCAGCTGCCGACATAACTCCGCAATGGTGTCCGCTCCCGGCGTGTCCACCACCTCTAGGGGACGCGGCTCTTTATCTTGAGGCTTGACCTCTTCTTTTACCGGAGAGTTTTCATCTCCACACCATGCACACTTGGGACAATAATAGCCCCTCTCCCCATATGGAGAGGTCTTATCAGTAAGGACAACTAAATCAAGGGTGTCAAGTCCATCAGAGACGGAGGCCTTTTCTCTCACAGGAAGCCCCACATTGGAAAGTCTGCGAGAGAACTCTCTACACGTTCCCCTTATCAGTTCCTCCCCTTGAGACGAAGACTCCGCAAAGCCTAAAATTCGATAAGAATGCCTTTCTCTCTGATAAAAGGTCAAGGGCAAGTGTCTATAACTTTTTACGTAACCTGAAGCAACTTCTTTCGCATGGCTGCAAAAGTCAGGAAAATCCACTCTCTGGAAGGCCATAGCTCTCAGCACTTCTTCGGCTTTACATGAAGTACGCTCAAACAAAAGAACACCCATGGGCAAAAGGTTGAGAGACTCTTGTCCCGCCGCCAACCTACTTACAAAACCTCCCCTTATGAGCCTCAACATTCTTTGGTCTGCCACACCCTTTGGTGCTTCCTTAACGGTGGGCGCAAAAACACAAGACATCTTCATTATCCATACCCCCAATGTCAGGATCCAAGTAGTCCCAAAACTAGTATTTTTATGTAGTATACAGCACCATCAATATTACAGAAAGGCCTGTTTGGTGCCTTGCACTAAATAAACTTAGAGGCTAATCTTTAAAGGAGCAACATTTTTTGCACTATAAAATAAGTAAATCTGTTTAGGTGATGCAAATCATGGATCCTTTGGCTTTTTTAAGCAAGCTCTTTAGACGCAGGAAGCTCGAATTAACCCCTAAAGACATAGCTCTTAGAGCGCCCAGATTGGATGAATACGAAGAGTGGAGCAAAAACAAGAGGCTTTTGATCTTCAATCCTCCCTTTTGGGGATTTCACGATATCTTCATTGACGATGAGCTAAATCATGCCCTTATATGCATAAAGGAAACCAGGGAGGCCTTCGTTATATCAGGGAACACAAAAGGAGGAGAAAAGGTACTAAAATATGGGCCAAACCTTGATCTGGAGTCGGAAGAAGATCTAGATCCAGGATTACTGGAGTGGATAGTATATGACGACTTCGTGGTATACAGAGGACCCTTCTTGCCGATAGGACGAGCCCCTTACTACATTGGCAAGGTCGCAGCAACTTTTCCCTTTAATAAAAAAATTGAACCTAGCATTTATCCCGGCCTGATATCTTATCTAACAGAGTGGTACATAAAAAATAGAAGTTAAAAGCCCAGTGAGGTGTTCTAATGAAAGTTGCAGATCTCTTCAAAAAAAGCAATTTCCCTGATTTCCGTCTTCTAGGGGGAGCAGAAGGTGTATCAAACAAGATAACCTCTGTCTCCGTCATAGATTCGCCGGATGTCTTCAGGTGGATGCGAGGAGGCGAGTTCCTAATAGGGAGCGGTTACATCTTCAAGGAAGCCCCGGACAGCATGGCAGAGTTCATGCGCCTGGTGGCTGAAAGGGAAATAGCTGCCCTGGGGATCAAAATAGATAGATACCACTCCAAAATTCCGGAAAGCTGCATAAAGGAAGCAGACAAGCTGGGACTCCCCTTGATAGAGATTCCCCTTAAATACCGTTGGATAGACATAAACGAGATAGTTTACGGATACATACTGAAGGAAAAGGAAGGGAACAAAAACCAAAAGGGTGTAGCTTTACAGGAGATATTCAGCGAGACTTGGGATAACCACTCATTGCTTGCCAACCTGGCTTCCAGTATCAACTGTCCCTTGGCGATTAAGGCTTTCGACCTCAACATAAATAACTACTACGAAATCGATGGCTCCGTACATGACTCGGAAAGATCCGAGGCTGTTTTCTCCCTCCCACCTCTGAGCGAAAAAGAGATGCCCTCCCAAGGTGCAGTGACCATACATGTAAGGGAGACATTGATAGAGGGAGAAAAAAGGCATGTAGCTCTATTTACTTTGAGCTCCCAGCCTCCAATTGAGATGGCCCTCATCTTACCTCCAGGAGAACAGTACCCATCGATCAAACATGAAAGGATGGCCATAAGGGCCTTAGGGATCCTAAGGGGTAACAGTTTCGAGGCAAGATTGCACAACAACGCCCTATCAGCCCAAAGGGACCAGTTCCTGCAAAACCTGTGCCTAGGAACCTACAACAACGAGGAGATGGTTATGCATAGGGCCAAGGAACTCAAGATAGACATGCCAGAGGAGGCAATTGTCCTTCTAACGTGCTCAACAAAGGACACTTACGCTCCCCCTCTGTGGCGTCCCCCTTTTCCTTTGAGCTACAAACATGCCAACCAATGGATAAGCATCGCAAGCACCACAGAGTACAAAGCATACCGGGAGGATCTGCAAAAAGCCGCCAAAGACGAAAGGCTATGGATCGCAGCGGGGAGCACGGTTAAAAAATGGGACAACATAAAGCTATCCTATGAAGAGGCCAAAAGGGCTATTGATTGGCTGAGAAAATTTAAACCTGTCCCAGGAATATACATATACGGAGAACTGGCCATGCACACCCTACTCAATCGGCTGGCTTCTCTTCCTGAGGCAAAAGGCCTTTGGAAGCGGTATTGGGCCCCAGTCCTTTACGAGAACTCTGCAAGACGAGCAGTACCTCTGTCGGAAGTGGCAAAAGCCCTGATATCCTCCGACTTTAACATAAAGGAGTGCGCAAGCTCACTGCACCTTCACTACAACACGGT
Organism: Thermovirga lienii DSM 17291; assembly: GCA_000233775.1. Classification (NCBI taxonomy): domain Bacteria; kingdom Thermotogati; phylum Synergistota; class Synergistia; order Synergistales; family Thermovirgaceae; genus Thermovirga; species Thermovirga lienii. The sequence continues at coordinate 1,674,753 of CP003096.1, forward strand.
GAGAAACTACATCAAGGAACTTGAGGATGTGCTTCAGGTAGACTTGAACAATAGGCTCCACAGGTTGGCCATAACCTTGGGTTACTACATCCACACTTTACGGGACAATACCCCATGGGATGATACGTAATATTTATCGAGACAACAAATGGGGGGCTATGCCCCCCATTTGTTTGACGAATTAAGAACTTTTCTTCTTATAAGGGATTCGCTTTGCAGGCTCAAAGGGGCATTTGCCTTCCTTCAATATCCAATCCTTGTAAACGCCCACGTTTCGATCCTCTATATGATCGAATATCATGGGGGATTTGGTGCCGTGGCTGACATATTTTATTGGATCTGGATCCAGCTTTGCGGAGATTATTTCATCATTACCTCTGGCCTGTGCCAATTTCCATCCCGTGGGGTCTATTATCATGGAGCTACCGAAGAAGCTGTTGCCCGAACCATCCACTCCCACCGAGTTGATGGCCACATAATACACGTGATTGTCGTAGGCCCTGGCCTGGTTCACAAACTGCCAAATATCGTAAGTGCGAAGCAAGGCAGAAGGTCTCACTATGACCTCGGCCCCCATGAGGGTCTCCGTTGTCGCAAGATCGGGAAAATCACCATCATAGCATATGGTAAGTCCTATCTTGGCAAATTTGGTCTCCACAACTACAGGTTTGTCTCCAGCTGTGGTCCACCCTCCACCTTCCTTTCTCTCCGTTGGGAAGGGATGGGTCTTGTCATAGATGTCACCCACTATGTTGCCGTTATCGTCTATAACCATGCAGGAATTGTAAACTATATCCTTGGAAGGCCCCCTCCGATAAGTGGGCCAAACCACATGAACGCCTAACTTAGCTGCCGCTTCCTGGATTGGCTCGGTTATAGGACCTGGAACGTCGCTTACGGCCTCCCAGAGAGATTCGATAGTCTCTTCCTGTGTAGCCTTGGGAAGAGGAGTAAAGCCCGTGGTTATGGTCTCTGGAAAGACCACTAGATCTGCTTCATGTTCCTTGACTGCCTTCTCAAGGAAGACTAAGGCCTTTTCTATGTTGGCCTTGACATCCATGGGCTTTATGGTGAACTGGCATCCTGCAACTATAAATTCCTTCACTTACCTTTCCTCCCTTCAAAGTGAAAACACATAGTCTTAGAAACTAACCGGCAGGTAGGAGCCGATTATGTATATGATGCCCACCACGAGCATGACCGCCGTGGAATAACCGATAATGTCTCTTGCCTTCAGCCCCGTGATTCCGAGCAGCGCTATGGCCCAGAAGGGCTGAAGCATGTTGGACCAACAGTTACCCCAAGCCTGGGTAGTAGCGACCTTGACAACGTCGACGCCCAACATCTGGGCAGACTTTACAGCAATGGGACCTTGCACCGCCCACTGACCGCCGCCGCTGGGCACGAAGAGGTTTACTATGGATGAGGTTATGAAGGTCCACATGGGCAACGTCCTGGGAGTGGAGAAGGAAACGATCCAACCTGCAAACACGTCCACAAGTCCGCTGTGTCGGATCATGCCCATGATCCCAGCATAGAATGGGAACTGCAGAATGATTCCGGCTACGCTTTTGGCGGAATCCGATACGGCCTTTACGTAGCTGGCTACGGTCCTGTGAAGTATCATGCCCAGGAACAGGAAGATGGCGTTTACTATGTTAAGATTCAGGTCGAAGCCCTTGGTAGCGAAGTGATAGACTATGTAAGCCACGCCCAAGGCACAGATTAGGTAGTTCACTATGATACTGTGATTCAAACGGTCGCCTATTGTTGGATTTTGAGGCTTCTTGACGTGAGTCACATGCTGTTCCTTCAAAAATTTAACCGTTTCGGTATCCAGTTCCTGAAGCTCCTCCTCTTTAGGAGCCATTTTCGCTATGATGAACGCGGGCAGAAAGGCCGTCAGTATCATCACGAACAGGTTCATGGGGGTAAGTATACTTTGAGATACGGGAATTACGCCTATTTCTTTCTCCAAGAAGTGGCCAGGTGTAGCTATAAGCAGCTGAACAGAACCGGAAAAACCAGCATGCCATACCATCTGGCCAAGGTATGCAGCGGCGCCCAGAAGACCGTAGCTGAACTTGACTCCTTTAGCATACAGCTTTTTCGCAACCTCTCTAGCGAATATTGAAGCAAGGATCAAGGACAGTCCCCAATGTACCATGGCGGAGACACACGCCAGCATTGCAACCCAAAATGCACCGGATTTTCCGTCTTTTGGCTTGTCTGCCAGCTTATCGACGAACTTATGGACGCTGGGTGCAGCAACAAGCGCCGCAGGAGTAATGACCATTAGGCACATTTGCATGGAGAAGGGCAATAAACTCCAAAATCCCTTGTACCAGTTTATCACCATTTGCATTACTGATTGATGGGTTATGGTCACACCCAATATGAAAGAAATAAACGTCAGTATGACCGCAAAAATGAACGGGTCTGGAAGATATTTCATAGAAAGCCTTGCTAGCACATCTCCTAGCCTTTTAATCATAACAACATTCCACCTCCGTCTGAATATTTAGCCTAAAACCCAAGCCGCAACCTTTCCTTTTTAATTTGCTCCCCACTTGACCTCCTTTCCAGTTTTTTTGCATACCAAACAACTCCCCACCTTCATTCTATAGAGAAACACCACCTCATTGACTGTCATCCCTTGACATGCTCAGGGTTTGTTTGTTGTCAACCTTATTAGGCAATTAAAAAAGGGCGAGCCTACTCTTAGGCTCGCCCTTACTCTCTCTGATCTCTTGGGCTTATATAACATTCTCCTCTTTTAAGGTCTTTATTTCCTCAACGGACAAACCAGCGTAAAGACCTAAAACATTTTCATTGTCCTCTCCGAGAACTGGAGCAGGTTTTTCTATCTTGCCAGGGGTCTTTGACAGCTTAATGGGACAACCAGGCATCTTCAAGCTGCCTGCGACAGGATGTTCTACTTCCACTATCATTTCCCTCTCGAGTACTTGTGGATCCTTTACGACCTGCTCTATGTTGTTGATGGGCCCACAAGGCACCCCGACAGCCCGCAGCCTCTCTATCCAGGCCGAAGTGGTATCTTGGGCCATTATATCTTCAAGAATTGGCTCCAACTCCTCCCAATTGTCATTCCTCGCTGCGTTACTTTCGAAACGGCTGTCCTTCGCCAGTTCGGGACGATCCACCAGCTCACAGAAACGCCTCCAAATGTCGTCGTTCCCCACAGCGATGTTTACGAAGCCGTCACTGGTTTTGAATGTAGCGAAAGGAGCAATGGAAGGATGCCTATTTCCTATGGGAGTGGGAACCTTACCTGTCACAAAGTAACGGGATATGGCGTTCTCCAATATGGCAACCTGACAGTCAAGCATGGCGACATCGACCATCTGACCTTCGTCCGTCTTTTCACGGTGATGGAGAGCAGCAAGTATTCCAATGGCACAAAATACCCCTGCAAAAATATCTGCGATGGAACTTCCTACCTTGGTAGGGTGTTGAGCGTCAGGTCCCGTGATGCTCATGATTCCCCCCATTCCTTGAACTATAAGGTCATAAGCAGGAAGCTGGGAATAAGGCCCTGTATATCCAAAACCGCTGGAAGAAGCGTAAATAAGCCTAGGATTTAGCTCCTTCAAAGTTTCGTAGCCCAGCCCTAATTTATCCATGACGCCTGGCCTGAAGTTCTCCACCACCACGTCGAAATGGGGGACCATCTTCTTGACGATCTCAACAGCCCTTTTATCCTTCAGGTTCAGAGTTATACTCTTTTTGTTCCTGTTTATGCTCATGAAATAAGCGCTTTCCTCACCAATGAACGGCCCAAAGGCTCTGGAATCATCTCCTGCACCAGGCCTTTCTACTTTGACAACTTCTGCACCCAAATCAGCTAAAATCATTGTGCAGAATGGACCAGCCAAAACTCGCGTGAAATCAAGTATCCTTATGCCCTCCAAAGCCTTCAAAGAAATCACCCTTCCCCCGTAAGATTTCACCACCTAAACATTTTAGCGACCCATTCTGGCGTTGTAGCTGTCAAATCCTAACAAAAAAATGTCTTTTTACTTGTTGCCCCGAATCATATCAACCCTCTCGTTGATAGCCTCCCAAAGAGACCTAGCTTCCTTTATACCCACGATGTAGCGCCTTCCATCCGTCATTCGTATATCCAAGGCCTCGGTTACGCCCACGCTGTAGAGCCACCCCTTGTATATCCTCTTCAAACCCACAGAGTGCCAAGGTATCTTGGTTAAAGATACCGATTGGATCTCCGACAAAGGAATGCAGCGCTTGACCAATCCAGGCCCCATACGAACCTCTAAAGCATCCTCAGCCAATGTTACCTTTATAGAAGTAAAAAACACCAATGTGAAGCCTAAAAGAGCTGCTGAGACCACTAAAACTGCGTAAGGAAAACTGTCATCAGAAGTTTTCAGTGCCCAAGCCTGTATTACAATGGCGACGAAAACGAGCACAAGAACAGCCCTAAGTCCCCATCCTTGCTGAACATATGTGCGCTTTCCCATGTTAATCCCTCCACAAGTGCATAGTTAGAGTATTTTACCATAGGAACAAAACGAGAGATAAGAAAGGATTGCAATCTCACGCCCTGCAATCAATAGCAGTGTGATATAATTTTATCGTGCTAAACACTAAGAAGAGGAGGAAAGCAAAGATGAGCGGAGTCTACAAAATAATAGAAATAATAGGTTGCAGCAGCACATCCTGGGAAGACGCAGTAAAGACGGCCGTGGAAACTGCATCCAAAAGCCTTCAAGACCTCAGGATTGCTGAAGTGGTAGCGCAAGACGTAACCATAAAGGACGGAAAGGTGGACCAATATCGGGTAAAAATTAAACTATCTTTCAAATACCACTAACAATCAACAATGACATTGGTACCCAACAATAAGTATCCAAGGGTGGTAGGCACCTTATCGATGTAGAGGGCCTCTCCTTCATATTTGAGTCCCTTCTGGACCCATAGTTTTATCTCCTGTGACTTCACAAGAGAATAGTTTTCTGTGTCTTTTGGCTTGCCACCCTGCACGAGGGCTACATAGTTGGCCCTTCAACCAGAACCTATATTCTGCAAACTAATGTAACCTTCGTTCCCCATCTTGGCCATCGCTTTCCTGGCCTCGTCGGAAAAAACGACCTCCTGCGCCAAGACAGGAGACACGAAAACAAGAACGAAAGCGAACATCAATATAACGGCCTTCAACTTCATGAACCATTGCCACCTACCTCTCAACAAATCTCCATCAAAAACGCCTTTCTTTCCTTATCTCCTCATATGCGGCCTGAATATCTTGGAACTTCTTCGTGGCTAGCTCAATAAATTCTTCGTCAAAATCCTGACCTATGAACCTATCGGGATGATATTTGGCCACAAGCTCCTTGTAACGCTTCTTTATTGTCTCTACGTCCGCACTTCTGGAAAGTCCCATAACTTGGTAAGGATCTCTAAAAGAGTGCCTACTGCCTGTGGAGCTATTTCCTCCATTTTCGTGACCTTCATTCCAAGCTCTTCGGTAGGCTCCACCGGCATTGACCCGTGCCTGCCTCAATATGGCAGCCAGTACCTTGAAGCCAAAAAACAACAATAAAATGGGAAAGGCCAACCTCAAAAGCCTTAAAACAAACAGCATCCTTTACCCTCCAGGCACTATTACTCTTTTTGGAGCTCCCTTATCTCCTTGCGAAGTTTCTCGATCTGCTCCGTGGTATCCTCTATATCCTTTTTGATCTTCTGCAGCCATTCTTTTCTCTTAGTTTTGTCGATCTCACCAGCTTTTTCCCCACTCTCAAGGAGGGAAAGCTTCTTTTCCTGTATTTTTAGCCAATCCATTAACTTCTTCTCTCTATCGATCAGTTCCTTGATTCTTTCTGCATCTTCATCGTCTCTTACAAACGCTCTGCTCATGGCTTCCCCCTCCTCTCCCGGAATTTTATCATCTAAAAACACATTGTGTGGTAGCTTTTACTGCATTTATTCCCATTGAAATTATAGGATATCCAATTATTACAGACCGCAGGAAAGATTGTTCCAAAAGGTTCGGAAGACCCTTGCAGCTTTTTTTATCCTAGCCTTGCATTCTGGGGTAATTCGATAGGAAAAATCAAAGGATTCCCCTGTAACGGATATCAACCATCCCTCGGGGGCCTGGCCGACCAACTGTTCAGCCAAGGAGAGCACATTAGCTGGGCCAAAAGTGTGCATGTTCAGCCCCTCAGCTTTCATGTCCTTAGGGATTACCTTCTCGAAAAGGAACCCTTCGGGATAGGACTTCAAAGATGCATCACAAAAAAACAACATCTGGTACCCTTGAACCTCTAGAAGCACCTCAGGGACCAATTGATGTCCTCTCCACAACCTTACTTCCGCTCCACTGCTTTTGATGATGCGGGCCACAAGCCCTGCAAGCAAGTGGCCCGCTCCATCATCCTGCCTGGAGACGTTTCCGTATCCCAGGACGAAAACCTTCATGTTCTTACCCTCAGGTTAACCCTTGTAAACCTTGCGGAGAACATCTCCATTATCATCCACTATTGAAAGCTCCAAAGGCATCTTGCCCACCGCATGAGTGGAGCAAGAGAGACAAGGATCATAACACCTGATCAAGTGCTCCATCCTGTTCATTACACCCTCTGGAACGTTGTCTCCCTTTATGTGTGCCTTTGCAATGGCCTCTACTCCCTTGTTCATTGCAAAATTGTTGTGTCCTGTGGCTACTATTAGGTTGACATCTGTTATGGCTCCGCTCTCGTCCACCTTGTAGTGATGGATCAACGTTCCTCTGGGAGCCTCTATGACGCCAATACCTTCAGGGTAGAGCTCATTGGACGTTATCCTTAGGTCGCTTCCGGTTATATCCGGATCTTGCAGCAGTTCCTCAATGCGCTCTACGCCGTAAAGCGCCTCGATCAGCCTGGCGTAGTGATAGTAGAGGACATCGTGAACCATGCCTTCTTCTCCAGCCTGCCTATAGAGGCTAAGCTCTTCAGAGGCCTCAGGAGTTGAGATGTCATCGCACACGTTGAGCCTACCTAGAGGACCTACCCTGTAGCTTCCGTTGGGGTACCCCAATGGACGGTAGAAGGGGAACTTAAGGTAGCTCCACGGCTCCACGTGTTCTCCGATGTATTCTGCGTACGCCCAATCGGGAAATTCATCGATTATTCTTCCTCTTGCTCCCTTGAGCCTTATATCTCCATCGTAAAGTTCAAGGAATCCATCGGCAACCAGTCCCATGTAGGAGGTTTTCATGGGCGCAAAATTGGATACCTCTTCCTTGTGTTCCTCAAGGTAACCCTTGACCAAGCTCAAGGCATCCTTCACGTATCCTTTCATAACAGGGATCTCTTTGAGGTAGAAGTCCCTTTCGCTCTCCTTTAGGCTCCTGTTGACTCCACCTGGAATGCTGTGCCAGGGATGAACCTTCTTACCTCCCAAGGTCTTTATTATCTCCTGGCCAAACTTCCTGAGCATAATGCCTTTAGTGGCTATCTCAGGAAACTTCGCTGCCACGCCTGCAACGTTCCTTATGGCTGGGTCTGCATCGAAACCAAAGAGAAGATCGGGACTCGAAAGATGGAAGAAGCTCAGCGCATGGGACTGCACAAACTGCCCCATGTGAAGTAGTTCCCTCAGCTTGTGAGCCGTCGGAGTAATCTGCACACCCAAAATTGCATCGCAAGCCTTCGCTGAAGCCAAGTGATGGCTGACCGGGCATATGCCGCATATCCTAGGAGTAATCTCTGGCATCTCCCTGAAATCTCGCCCCTTAGTAAAGGCTTCGAAGCCTCGGAACTGTGTTACATGAAACCGGGCCGTTGTGACGTTTCCATTCTCATCAAGATGTACCGTAATCTTTCCGTGCCCTTCTATCCTCGTAATGGGATTAACTTCTATTTTACGAACCGTACCCATTTTAACAGCCCCCTTTAGTCATACCGCATCATGTCTGCGGGCACTTTAGGAATCCTACCCTCAAGCAACTCCTGGAAAACCCACAGTATGGTATCCGCATCGGGCGGGCATCCTGGGACATAAACGTCCACCTTTACCACTTGGTCAATAGGAATGGCCTTGGGCAGCAGTTCAGGAATGTCCTCTCCCGGGATCACTCCTTTGGGATTAACGGTGCTAACCGTATCTATGTACGCTTTTTCAAGGACTTCCTTAGTGGGCATGAAGTTACGCATGGTGTTGATGCCTCCAAAGACAGCGCAGTCTCCCCATGCCACCAATATATCACACTGTTCCCGCATCTTCTTTGCCAAGTGGACTTCCTCGTCGTTTCCCAGAGCTCCGGAGATGACACCCACATCTACTTTAGGTATCTCCTTGGAATCCACTACAGGAGAATACATTATATCTACCTTCTCCAACAAACTCACGATTCTCTCGTCGACATCGAGAAAGGACATGTGGCAGCCCGCACAGGCCTCCAACCAAACGGTAGCAAGCTTAGCCTTGGCCATTACAAAGACACCTCCTCCAGCTCAACTATTTGAGCATTCTGGGGAGCTTTCTCACTCCCGAAAAGTTGCTCACAGGGAACAGCCTTAGGGCTGCCCAACTCCACACCAAGGGCAGATGCAAATTCCTGGATGACCGAAGCCAGGCCTCGTACCTCACCCTTGGGAGGAACCACTACATTCAATCTTCTTCTCTCACCCTCGATGGTGCAGAAGTGACCGCTTCTTTCGTACCATGCAGGCGCAGGAAGGAGCACGTCGGCCATATTCACTAGGGGATGGACCAAGTAAGGCGTCTGCACCACCACGAACTTAGTCCTGGATATTGCCGCTAGGGAATCTTCGTCCTCTGGGATCATTCCCGTAGAGAACACGTACATGAAGTCCAGATCTTCCTTGCCCAACCAAGCTTCATCGGCCAAAACGGTATTGACCGTACCCAAGCTGTTGCTGCTGACGACCAGAGGAACCACGCCTATGCCGTCCTCAAAGAAAGCCTTGGATGCTATGGCAAGGTTTACCGCCGCCTGGACCACCAAGGGATTCTTTGAAACGTTGCTTCCTAGGACAAATACTGGCTTTTCAGCCTTCGAGAGCTTGAGGACCAGCTGTTCTACCTCATCTACGTCCATGTCCACCAAGGACGCAGTCTGCTGGACGTATTTCCTGTAATCATTCAATGCCTCAGTCCCTTTGCCAAGGTCCTCTTCGGACATCCTCAAAGCGATTATTGCCTTGGTAAGGGAGTCAAGCAAGGCCGGATCCCCACATTCTGAGAGCAGCCTTATATCTACATCGGTGATACCTTCGAAGGGGTTATCCCAGCTGGAGACGTTGATTAGGGAGGCTTCGTTCTTTAGAACTCCTACCCTCATGTAGCTTGCAACCACCGGTGCCTCCTCGTCGGGATTGGCACATAGATTGACTATACAGTCGCTTTCCAGGATGTTATGAGCTGCAGTAAATGGTCTCACTCCCTGTTTCCTGAAGGGCTCAAACCCTTTCATGAAACCTCTCAATATGTCACCGTCAAAAGTGTCCAGTCTCTTCATTCCAAGGGAATCCCTGAAGAGAGCACTGAATACAGAAAGCTCCTCGTCAGTGCATATGCTTGAGACCAAGGCTCCTGCCTTGTCAGCTTCGTGAGCCGCCTTGAAGTTTTCTGCCACCAGAGAGAGAGCTTCCTCCCAAGTTGCCTCTCTGTAGTGGACGCCTTCCCTTATCATGGGAACGTGGATCCGGTCTCTTTCAGTGGACCTGGGCAGCTCCAATCTTCCCTTGTAACAAAGCTGGCCACCGTCGGGTTGGTCAGTTGTAGTGCCCTCTACACGAACTACGCTACCAGTTCTCACGTATGCCTTTATCTTGCAACCTACTCCGCACAAGGGACATACGCTTTCTACTATGTCATCGCAGTCGCTACGCCGCCCCCTGTAAGCAAATTCCCTTATGGTAATGGTTCCGGTGGGGCAGACCTGGGCACAGGCCCCGCAGCTAACACAGGTATCGCTCTCTCCCAGTTTTTTACCCAAATCGGAAATAACCTTGGCGTTCCAACCCCTGTCCTTCAAGTCAAGGGTGTGAGCACCTACTTTTTCTGCACAAACTCTTATACAGCGCAGGCAGAGAATGCAGCGGTTGTGGTCCACCTGGTACTCGGGGTGGGTAGCGTCATTTTCAAAATCCGAGTAGAGGAAGGGGTACCTAACATGATCCATACCGTGCTCTATGGCCAAACGCTGGAGTTCACAGTCTCCGCTCTGGGAACAGTACATGCAGAAGTGGTTTCTGCCCGCAAAGAGGAGTTCCAAAACCTGCCTCCTATAGTTGTGCAGGGTCTCGGTCTTGGTGTGCACCACCATGCCGTCTTGAGCAGGAGTGGTGCAAGCGGTAAGGAGCTTGGGATTCTTCTCAACCTCGACAACACACATTCTGCACGATCCTATGGGAGTCAAGCCCTCAAGGAAACAAAGGGTTGGTATGTCTATGCCATTTTTCCTTGCAACCCCAAGGATGGTATCTCCATGGGTGCCTTTGCAAACCTTTCCATCTATGGTTAAGGTAATCTCTTTCATAATTTCTTCCTCCCCGCTGCCTCAGTCTTTATATACCGCATTGAACGGGCAAACCTCTAAACAAGAACCACACTTTATGCAGCGCTCCTGATCGATCTCGTAGGGCGTCTGGCGATCGCCGGAAATGCAGTTGACAGGACAGTTCTTGGCGCAAAGGCCACACCTTCTGCACTTCTCGCTCTCTATGTTGTAGGTTATGAGAGCCGTGCAAACCTTGGCCGGACACTTCTTGTCCCTTATGTGCGCTTCGTATTCATGACGGAAGTACTTAAGGGTAGTAAGTACTGGGTTGGGCGCCGTCTGCCCTAGGCCGCAGAGGGACATCCTTCTTACCATGTGGGCGAGTTCCTCAAGAGTATTGAGGTCTTCCATGGTGCCTTCCCCATTGGTGATCTTTTCCAATAGAAGGAGCATCTGCTTGGTACCCTCTCTACAAGGAACACATTTACCGCAGGACTCCCTCTGGGTAAATTCCAGGAAGAACTTGGCAACATCCACCATACAAGTATCTTCGTCCATTACCACAAGACCACCTGATCCCATTATGGCTCCCGCGCCAGTCAGAGATTCGTAATCCACTGGAAGGTCTAGATGGTCCTTGGTCAAGCATCCTCCGGAGGGTCCACCTATCTGGACCGCCTTGAACTCTTTGTCGCCGAGAATTCCTCCGCCGAGTTCGAAGACGATCTCTCTTATGGTTATACCCATGGGAACCTCTATCAGACCAGTGTTCTTGACTTTACCTGTGAGGGCGAACACCTTGGTTCCCTTGGAGCTCTCGGTACCTATGGAGCTGTACCAATCAGCACCGTTCAATATTATCTGGGGTACGTTTGCCCATGTCTCAACGTTGTTTATGTTGGTAGGCTTGCCCCACAATCCTGCCTGGGCAGGGAATGGCGGCCTTGGGCGAGGCATCCCGCGCTTACCTTCAATGGACGCCATAAGGGCCGTCTCCTCTCCGCAAACGAAAGCCCCCGCCCCTTCCTTGATGTGAAGATGGAAGGAAAAGCCAGTGTTCATAATGTTGTCCCCAAGCAGTCCATACTCTTCCGCCTGCTTTATGGCATTCTTTAGCCTCTTTATGGCAAGAGGATATTCAGCTCGGCAGTAGATATATCCTTCATCGGCGCCGATGGCGTATGCACCAAGAAGCATACCCTCTATGACAGCGTGAGGGTCCCCTTCCAACACTGAACGATCCATGAAGGCCCCTGGGTCTCCCTCGTCAGCGTTACAGATTATGTACTTTTTGTCTCCTGCAGCCTTCCTAGCAAACTCCCACTTAAGCCCAGTGGGGAATCCAGCGCCACCTCTCCCTCGCAAACCTGAACGCTTCACCTCTTCCAGAACCTCTTCAGGGGTCATCTGCGTCAAGGCCTTGGCCAAAGCCTGGTAGCCGTCCCTTGCAATGTACTCCTCAATGTGGTCTGGATTTATGTAACCGCAGTTTTTGAGAACTATTCTGTGTTGCTTGCTGTAGAAAGGTATATCTTTGTAATGAGGAACCTTGGTCATATCCGTGGGAACAGTGTAAAGGAGCCTCTCCACTATCCTTCCCTTGTAGAGGTGCTCTTCAACTATCTCCGGAACGTCCTCTGCGGTTACCCTACAGTAGAAAGCACCCTCAGGATAGATAACCACGATGGGTCCCATCTCGCACATCCCGTGACACCCGGTCTCCACCAGCATTATCTCGCTATCAAGTTTGCGCTTTGCCAGTTCCTCCTTGAAAGCGCTGAAGACAGAAGGGGCGCCACTTGCGGTACATCCCGTTCCCTTACAAACCAATACGTGAGCACGATACATGGACATCTCTCTTGCCCCCCCTATTCCGTTCTTCCCACGACTTTTTCTTCCACGACGCTGCCGTTGACCACGTGCTCTGCGATTATTTTGGGCACGTCCTTGACCTCTACGTTGCCGTAAGTAATGCGAGGCTCACCTGGCCTTATAACGTCCAACAACGGCTCCTTCTGACACATCCCTATGCACCCTGTGGTCTCCACTACCACGTCCTTGAGGCCTCTTTTGTCCAATTCCTCCAGGACGGCTGTCATGATGTCCCTAGCACCTGCCGCTATTCCGCAGGTTCCCATACCGATTATGATCTTGACCTTCCCACCGCTTCTTGCAGCTGTAAGGTCCCTGGCCTGTTCCTTTATCTTCCTCAAATCTTCCAAGCTGGTAATTTTAGGCAATTCGATCACTTCCTCCCCGTATGGAGTTTTTCTATCTGTTCATTCAAATATTTTTTAAGCCACATAGCCACCTCGGGCAGCACAAAGAAGTTCCTGTCCTCAAGAACCTCCAGGAGCTGGTGGGTACTCAATTCCAGCGTCCTTCCATTCACCACGTACCTGAAAACCAAGTCCCTGTCGGGCCAACCAACCACCAGCGCAACCAAAGTCGATGCAAGGTCCCCTGTAGGAGGGCAGTCTATATGGCTTTTCCTAAACGAGGCCTCTACTTTGGTTCCCTTCCCCTTTGTCGAGTCTATCCGTAGGAAGCCCTCACTCGCTTCCGCTGCCTGCTTAAGGAAGGGAATCCCGAGCCCTACCCTTCTCTCCTGTCTGGTGGTGCAAAAGGGATCAGCCACCATCTTTAACAGCTCTTCGTCCATTCCTGGACCGTTATCTTCAACGATTAGGCTGACTAGGTCCTTCTTATCGTCAACACTCAGCTCGATCTTGACCTCGGTCGCTCCGGCCTTAAGTGAGTTCTCCGCTATATCCAAGACGTATTGGGAAAGGTCCTGCAGCATCGGGCTATTCGTACTTGTTCAATATAGATTGCACCTTATCGGGCGTTAGCCTTCCGTGAGTGTCATCGTCGATCATGATGACAGGAGCTAGCCCACAGGCGCCTATACAGGCCACTGGTTCCAAAGTGAAGCGCAAATCCTCGGTAGTGTCGTTCTCATTGACCCCAAGAATCTGTTTGATTTTCTCCATTATCTTCAAGCTGCCCCTTACGTGACAAGCCGTTCCCCGGCATACCCTTATTACGTGCCTTCCTCTGGGTTTCAAATGGAACTGCGCGTAAAAGGTAGCAACACCGTAAATATCTGCCTTAGGAATCTTTAGCTCCTTTGATACGGTAACCAAAGCTTCTTCCGGCAGATAGCCGAACTCCTGCTGGATCGCCTGGAGTATGGGAATAAGGCCACCATGCTTGCCCTTCCAAGGCGCCACTATCTCCTTGGTCTTTTCCGCTATCTCCGCCGCCTTCACTACCACTATCACCACCACCTACTTTCAATTTTTTTCAATGCACATCGCCACTACTTCGCTATAGTGAGCACAATCACAAATATTGACAAAAAACAACACCTCTAGCTCTTATAACATCGAAAAAGACATGCCGCAATAGAGTCGGGGGGTATTTAATTAGAATATTCACTCCCAGCGATCCCCATTGAGAGGTCTTCCTGCATCTACGTTTTAATTTTAAAACTCTGCTTCAGCTGCAAGTCTCACCTTCAATAGGCTCTTTTCTCCCATTACGGTCAAAATGGTTTCATGTGGTCTCATAAGCTTCACCGTTTAGGTCATTTTTTCGCCTAGCAAGTTCAGCTGTGCTGCTTTTTCAATGCGCTTAAGACTGTTTCACAGGTGATGCCATTGCTAATCACCGGTTGAACTATGCAAATCTAGAAATCTTGATAGATCTTCCTTAGTATTTATGCCCATGAAGGAAATTTCATAGTCTTTTAGTTGGGCAAGTTTTTCTTCCTCCACCACGGAAACCCTTGCATCACCATAAAAACTTTTCAATGAAAGAGCTCCTTTGGCCATGGCCCTTTCCACAGCAGGCAGACATGAAGGCGAATAAAAGGCATGAAGGGGTTCCAAAAAACCTCGGAGCCTTGCACAGACCACATCTGATCCTTCTTTGCAGAATTGCCATAGGAGAGTTACAACTTCCTCTTTAATATAGGGCATGTCACACCCCATTACAAAAGCCCAAGGAGTTCCCTGGGCCCGCAAAGCACATCGGAGCCCCTCCAAGGGGCCCCGACCTTCAAAATCGTCTTCCACAAATTTAACATGCCTGCAAGAATTTGGCTTTTTCAGTATCCTCTCAGCAATGGTGGTTTGTCCCACCCCCACAGATACAATGACCTCCTTAAACAAAGGGGACAACCTGCTGATAATCTTCTCAATCATAAAAGAACCATCTACTGCCAAAAGGAGCTTCCCAACCCCTATTCTCCGGCCTTTCCCTCCGGCCAATATTACCAAAGAGGCGGGCAGTACTCCTTTATGCATCTTTAGTTTTCCTTTAGCTTGTCTTTGAATACTACAAAATACAGGATTGCGACGAAAAAGACTCCTCCAATCACATTGCCAATGGTTACAGGGATCAGATTGTGGAAAAAGCCTTCCCATCCCACGTAGGCTAGTTTCCCCTCAGGAATATTGGCCAAACCTGCCACTTTTTCGCTACCTTTGAGCAACATGCCCAAGAACATGAAGTACATATTTGCGATACTGTGCTCAAAGCCCGAAGCCACGAAGGCCATTATGGGGAAAAATATGGCAAATATCTTGCCCACTACGTCCGTCGCAGCCATGCTCATCCAAACCGCAAGAACCACAAGCCAGTTGCATAGGATCCCCCTTACTAGGGCTTCCTTGAAGGTGAGGCTCATCTTGCCTGCAGCTATTTTCAGAGCATGGGCTCCTACCGGCCCTGCAGCAAGGCCGCTATGAAAAACCAAAAAAGCGACCAAAACGGAGCCCAAAAAGTTGGCCAAATATACCCAAAGCCAGTTTCGAAGCACCTGGCCTGTAGTAACACACCCAGACAAGATTCCCATGGGCATCATGCAGTTACCAGTAAAAAGCTCACCACCTGCTATAACCACCAGCATAAGGCCGACAGAGAACACGGCTCCACCCAAAAATTTGGTAAACCCAACACCTGCAAAGCCAACCAAATCATGGGTTACTACCGTATACAAAAAACCGGCAAACCCAATGTACGCTCCGGCAAAGATCCCAAGTATAAGCATTTGGACCACAGACCACCTGCTTTTAGATACGGCGACGCTGCAAGCCCCTTGAGCAAGCTCTGAAGGCGTCTTGAAGCTCATATGATTTTCCCCCTTTTTTGCTTAATCATCTCTTTGGCGCGCCTTTTTTTCGTCACAAACTGAAAGGATGGTACCGTAACATAAAAATTAAATCAAGCAACAGGATCAAAAGTACGGCCATAGGACTTTTCTGCCACTTGCACCTCTAAACGCCATGACTATTTCCTCAAGGGTGGGCGATTCAAGTAAAACTGGGGTAGCATGTTCCTTTTTCAGATCAGAAAGCCTGTGGGCATCTGAAGATCTGATCACCGGTCGGCCTTTTACTTTTCTCTTCCAATCTAAAGCTTCTGCTTTGGTCAAATATTTGGATACCTCTACTGCATCTACTTCCAGGTCGTCCGGCAAGAAGCCCAAAACGGACATGTATGAAAAGGCCTCTCTGTCGATATGGGCCAAGACGCACACTCCCCCAAGGGTTTTGGCTTTGTGGATTATTTCATCCGCGGTTTTTGTAATCCCCTGAAGAAGAAACTTGGACTCCTGACCTTTTATCCTGTTTCTTTCGTCTATAATCAGCTGCATTCCAAACTTTTCTGGTATATTGTCAACGGGTGGCAAATGATCCCATACCCAAGCTTCAAACTCTGCTGTTTCTTTCCATTCTTCAAAGTAACAGAGCACATGGACGTCCTCGACAGATTGCACCTCAAGGCCAAATATCACCTCAACGCCCGTTCCAGATGCGGCCTTCTTCACCGCTAGGGAGTTCTTTGCGGCATTATGGTCCGTTATAGCTATGATGTTAATTCCTTCCTTTATGCACCTGTCAACTATGTCCGGTGCTCCCATATCAAGCTCCGCACAAGGAGAAAGGACCGTATGTACATGAAGGTCCATATAATAAACTTTCATCGTTCCATGACTTTTATTCGTTTCTTATTCCCATGGCATACAGCTTTCCGCATATAGTGAAGGAGTCCATGTCCGTAGAGGCCAGTGCTATATTCTCGCTTTTGCATTTTTCCAAAAGCTCGGGCGTAGGTTCTTTGCCGGAAGCCAGTATAACAAGAGGAATTTCCTTGAGTACCGCTACTGCGGCGACGTTGAGATGGTTCTGAATAGTAACCCATAAGCAACCGGACGGCGCGCTACCCATAACGAAACTCAAAAGATCACCAACGGCTGCACCTTTTACCTCCTTGTCCTCTTGGAGCTCAACGTGAACCTTAAGACCTAGGTTTTTACATATCTCGCTTATCTTCATTTTTCTCCTCCGGAGTCATGGTATGAACAAGCTTTCTAGACAAAACATTTATCTCTTCAGAAAGTTCCGCGATCCTTTCTCTTACTCGGAAAACACAATCCTCCAACGAACCTTCCCCTTTGACTATATCTTCGGCCATGACCCTGCAGGTGGGTCTTCCACAGGTTCCACAATCCAGATGGGGAAGCTCAGCATAAACAGAGTGGAGCTCTTCCAGCTTCTCCATGGCCTTGGCCAACCCCTTGCCTAAAGGAGTCTGCTCCACTGGCGCTATGATCTCCTGGAGCCTCCATATATCGGCCTCGTAGAGCTCTTCAAGAAGCTCTATTTCTTCCTTTGCTGGTTCTGGAGGGTTCAACATTTTGAGCTTCTGAAAAGCTATGAAACGAGACTCCACGTTAGCAATTCCACCTATACAGCCGAAATTGCACGCCCTGGCCTCAACGAAATCGACACCCTTCAACCTTCCCAATTCAAGCTCTTGAAGCAAGTCTATTACGTTCCGCATTCCTGATACAGTAAGGGAGCGAACTGGCTTTTGGGCAAACTTTTCGATACAAGCCGATTCTCCTCCTAGGGACGCCCAAGTGACCCAACGAGAGGCAAGCCCATCCGGTGAGTTACTCATATGGGCCACGTTTCGGCTTCCAACCAATATCTCCCTTGCCATACGGGTAACGGAAATCACATAATCAGCGGAACTGGTATCCCTACCCACCGGGTCCTCCACCATGGCTATGCGGGCAGGACAAGGAGCCACAAGTGCAGCAGGCACATTGTGCTTCATGTGTCTTGCCCTCCAAAGGTCAATACTAACTTCCAAGGGGTTTTCCACAGGAGAAAGGTGGGGTATAAGCTCTTGAAACTTTATCTGAATCAGCCTAACTACAGCGGGGCAGTAAGTGGATATCACAGGACCCGTCTTCTCCGAATTGTTATCTAGATGCCTTGCCTCCGCCAAAGCCGTAAGGTCGTAAGCCAAGGCACATTCGTTGAATATGGGGTCGAAGCCCATATTTCTCAGCACCTGGGCTAAAACATCGGGATAAGGTCCCCACGGGAACTGAAAACATAGTGCAGGATCAGCCACTACAGCCAGAGATCGTTTATTGGCCAGAAAATCCCAATCTCCTTCTTTCAAGGAGAGAGCCCTATGTCTACAACTCCTAAGACACTCCCCGCATCCTATACATCGCTCCTCCATTATGCGCACCTTGCCATTTATAACCCTCATCGCCTCGGTTGGGCAGGTCTTTATGCAGTTCACACACCCCTTACAGGCTTCTTTGCTTATTCTTATCCCATGGGACATCTTTATTCCTCCTGTTTGCCTTCGAGAAAAATATAGGCCTTAAGCGTCGTTCCCCTTCCTACTTCCGTATCTATCTCCAGTTTGTCAGAGTACTTCTTTATGTTGGGGAGCCCCATACCTGCACCGAATCCCATCTCTCTAACGAAATCCGGAGCCGTCGAATAACCTTCTTGCATGGCCATCTCAAGGTCCTCTATCCCTGGCCCCTGGTCCTCTGCAACTATTATGATAGCATCGTCCTCAAGTCTCAAGCTCATTATTCCTCCGCCACCGTGAATTACGGTGTTCATCTCCGCCTCATAGGTGACTATGGAAGCCCTTCTGCATATGTCCGTAGGAATGCCCAGAGATTTCAAGAGTTCCTTGAACTCCGAAGCGGTCTCCCCTGCCGCTAAAAAGTCCAAGGGTTTAACCTCCCTTTGGACTATAAGTGGTTCTCCTGTGCTCATCTTTCGCCCCTCTTTGGACATTTACAAGGTCTTATACCCGCAGAATACAACATTCCACAGGTTTCGAACATGGTCTTGTCCGTCAGTATGATGGGAAGGCCTATCTTGTCCGCTAGCTCTATAGTCTCTTTAGCCGGTTTTTTGCCCCGTACAAAAACCACCCCAGGCATATCCAGCATGCTGGCGGTCCTGACTATTTGTATGTTGGTAAGACCGGTAATCAAAAGGGAACCTGGGCTAGCAAGGGCTAACACGTCGCTCATCAGGTCAGACGCAAAGGCACATTCTATATTAGCGGAAAGATCCTCACATCTACCAACTTTCTCCGCTTCCAAAATCTTTAGTATTTCATTCAAAACCATCAAAAGGCCCCCCCACAAATAATTAGTGATTATATTAACTATATCATGTTTTTATCTTTATGTTGACTCCTGTAAATGGCATAAAAAAGAGGGGGGCTTTCGAAAGCCCCCCTCTTTTTTATGCTGCGTTGTTAGGCATATTATTCTTTCTCGATGGGTATTACCCTGCCTTCCACGGCCTCGCTCTTTGGAAGCCTTATAGTTATGACTCCATTCTTGAAGGAAGCCTTAGCTTTGGACGGATCCACTTCGTAAGGCAAGTTGATGCTGTAGTTCATCGCTTGAGACCTTCGCTTGATGTAGTAAGTTCTCCCTTCTTCCTTCTCCTCTTTCTGCTCAACCTTGGACTGGACCACAACCCTGTCGGCAAAGGTCTTTATCTCCACATCTGAAGGCTCAAAGCCCGGAGCGTCGACTTTGAGTACTAGCTCGCTACCTTCCTCGTACATCTCAACAGGAGCATATCTGCTCGTCATAGGCCTCAGCGCCTCAGAGAAACCACGGAAGAATTCATCCATTTCATCAAAAATGCTTCTCGTTCCATTCCAGGGCATCATGTACCTTCCAGTCATCTTATCCACCCCCCTCTAAGATTTATGAAGTTTTTTCATTATTTCCTCTTGTTTGCGCTTCAAAGTTTATAGGTATGGTCAACAATAGTCAAACAATAAAGGTCAGTAAAAGTCAGTAATACATGGACTTAACGCAATTTATTTTGAATTTTAGACCATTTCCTCTACATATTTTTTCTTATCTGCTCTTTTCATATGCACCCTAAATGCCAAATAAGTCTGCCACAATCCAAGTTGTAGTATTATAAACAAGCAAAATTCTACAACCCAGGAGGAGTAAAACCATGGAGTGCAAAGAAAAGGCCTTTGCTGGTTCCATCGATTCTTTGGAAAGCGTACCTGCGGACGGCGTTTGTGGCGTGGACAAGAAGATCGTCTTTGGCCCCAAGAGATTTTGGAACGATTACGTAATGAGGTACTTCACCTTGGATGAGGCCATGCAGACACCGCTGCACGCCCACGAGTGGCCCCACTACGTGGTGATCCTGTCAGGAAAGGTGGAATTCGTGCTGAAAGATCAGTCATACATCCTGGAGGGATTATCCTGGGCATATGTACCTCCGGGAGAAACCCACTGTTTCAAAAACATAGGAGACGACACGCTGAGCTTTCTCTGCACAGTCCCATTGGAGGGTGACCCTGAAGCCTAAAATGAACAAAAACTCATGAGCCCGCCCCTTTGCTTATGTAAGAAGCTTATTACCTTAGTGATTGTAATGGCTCTGCTAATAGCAGAGCCATCGTGTCCTGCTTTGGCTCTTAACCCCATATCCCACGGACCCAATCTGGCAAAAACTGTAGCGCTGACGTTCGATGACGGACCTCACCCCTGGCACACCCCCCAACTACTTGACATGTTGGAAACCTTTCAAGTAAGGGCCACTTTCTTCGTCGTTGGGATAAAATGTGCGGAAAATCCCCTTCTCCTCAAAGAGATTGCAGAAAGAGGCCACACCATCGCCAACCACTCATGGAGCCACCCAAACCTTGTGGAACTCGAGGACGAAAAGATCGAAGAACAGATACGGCTCTGCAATCAAGCCATAGAAGGAATAACCGGTAGAAGTTGCCATTTTTTCCGCCCCCCTGGTGGCAATTGGGACAGCCGCACTCTCAAAATAGCAGAAAAGATGGGATTAAGGACCGTTCTTTGGACCATAAACAGCTATGACACCGGAGACAAAAGCCTAACCGCTGTGGAGGAGGCCCAAATGGTGACACGAAAAACGACACCTGGTGCGATAATCCTCCTGCACGACGGTGGGAACTTCACTTTAGAGGCCTTACCCCACATAATAACCACACTAACAAGGAAGGGGTACTCTTTCGTTACCTTGGAAGAAATGTTTCAGGATCCACCAAAGCCCATAAACCTTAACTTTTAAATCCATTGATGTATAATGCAAGTGATGCAAAGGAGGGGGGAATATCATGCCCCTAGTAGGCTTGGCACTTGGCGGAGGAGGAGCAAGAGGATTAGTCCACCTCGGAGTCATAAAGGTATTGGAGGAAGAAGGCATTCCAATCGATCTGATCTGCGGCACCTCTATGGGAGCCATAATAGGCGCCATCTACGCGCAGCGAGGTAACATATCTGAGACAATACAGGTGGTAAAAGACTACCTTGCCTCTGAAAGGCACAAGGACCTTGAGCTACCCTTAATAAGCGAAGAAGAGCAGGAAGACTCCACTCCTCTAAGCAGGCTGGCAAGGACGCTAGCAAAGCGAGTATATGCCATATCTTTGGGTGCCAAGAGGTCTTTCTTCAAATCCCACGTCCTGGAGGAAGCCATCAACTTCTTGATCAAAGAGGGTAGGATAGAAGATACCCAGATTCCTTTCGCCGCGGTAGCAACGGACTTAAATTCCGGCAAAACCTTGATATTCTCCAAAGGAGATATCCGGCAAGGGGTAAAACGGAGCTCTCTGGTGCCAGGATTTTTGCCTCCGGAAAAAGAAAAAGACCTGTTAATAACCGACGGTGGGGTCACTCAACTAATACCTGTCGAAAGCACCCAAAAACTAGGTGCCGAAATGGTAATAGCGGTCTCAGCCAACCCATCAAAACTTCCCCCGCTGAAGGACCCAGCCATGATGGACATCATAGAACGATGCCAGCTGATAATGGGCCTTGAGGTTTCCAGGCTCCAAGCAGAGAAGGCTGACGTGCTGATAAATCCTCCCCTTCCCTACGTCCCGTGGTCAAATTTCTCGGAGTGTGACAGATTCATAAGGGCAGGAATAGACTCGGCAAAAGAGCAACTGCCACAGATAAAGAAGGTCCTGAAACTTAAAAGAAGTTGGTTTTTCCGCCTGGTCTCCCGTTTCAACTAAAGATCGCCCTCAATCAGCTTTTGCGCCAACTCCAGGATATCAACAGGCCAGTACTCTAGCGGCCTCGGCTTAATAACTCCCTTTCGTCCAACTTCAAGGCGCATATCAAGAATGGATTTTACCCAATCACTAGGCACCCCTTGAATTCCGTAGACCGCTCCCAAAAGGGCACCGCAAACGGCCGCGTTGGTGTCTGCGTCCCCTCCCTTTTTTGCGGTATTTATCACTCCCTCTTCCAAACTTTCAGCGTGAACTAGCTGCCAAAGGGCGTTGTGCAGAGCTATCAAAACCCAACCCTGATGTGTGTAATAATCCTTGGGAGGCTCTTGGGCCCCTTTACTTACGACCTCCAACAACAAAGGCTCTTTTAGCCTCTCTTTAGCCCATCGAGAGATCTGTTCATATAATGCGCTGGCACTTGGGCCGGTTCTTACGGTAAAAGCCAAGGCCATGGCAAAAAGTTCATTGGCCTCCAGGCACACGGGATTCGGATGGGTTATTGAAGCATCCTCTCTGGCCCACGATGCCACAAGATCCAACTGGAACTTTGCTCCGAATATCCCCAAAGGTGCAACGCGCATGAGGGCCCCATTGGCCTGACTTTCAGGGATGAAGTGTCCCCTCAGGGCTGAGGCTATGGTCATGCCGCAATCAATGGGGTCTGAATTCAACCATTTTACGTAAGCAGCCTTGACATATTCCCTGTCGTAGTAACCTTTCTGAACTAGAGTCCTGGCAAGAGCCAAAGCCATCTCCGTGTCATCAGTAGGCTGACCTGTAAGGTCCTTCAGCTTACCAAGAAACAGAGCCTCTGCCTCCTCCTCTTGTTTGAACTCGGCAATGCTTCCAATCACATCCCCCGCTACAAGCCCCACGAGGCAACCTTGGGCACGGCTTAAAGCTTCTCCATTGCAATTATCCATTTTTCACACCTGCCTTTCACAGCATGATCATCCTAACAAGATAATATCACCAAGAACCTTCAGAACAAGAAGGCTCTTGAAGTATTTAAGTATTGTGGTACCATATATATATAAATATCCTAAGGGAGGAATGTTCCATGTTTTGTTATCAATGTGAGCAGACTGCAAAAGGAGCAGGATGCACTGTAGCAGGAGTTTGCGGCAAAAGTCCCGCGGTTTCAGACATGCAGGACCTTTTAGTCCACATCACCAAGGGAATTTCCATGTATGCCCACCGAGCAAGAGAGTTTGGAGTAAAAGACAAAGAAATAGACACCTTCGTGGTTGAGGCACTCTTCTCTACAATAACTAACGTAAATTTCGACGAAGACAGGATGGAGGGGCTGATCAAAAAGGCCGTAGAGCTGAGAGAAAAAGCCAAAAAGCTCTATGAAGAATCCTGCAAAAAAGCCGGCACCTCCCCCGAAGAGTTAACCGGACCAGCAACCTTCGATCCAGGAACTACCAAAACAGAGATGATCTCCAAGGGAGAGGAAGTAACTCCAGCAAAGGGAGCAGAAAAGCGCGGAGAAGTAATACAGGGAATGCATGACCTTGTTCTTTTCGGCCTGAAAGGAAGCGCAGCCTACGCTGACCATGCTCGAATCTTGGGACAAGAAGATGACGAGGTGTACGGATTTTTCCATGACTTCTTGAATTTCCTTTCCAAGGATTCCTTCGAGCTGGACGAGTTAGTCTCCAGGACGTTGGAGGCAGGGAAATGGAACATAAGGGTTATGGAGCTTTTGGACAAGGCAAACACTGGAGGATACGGCGATCCTGTACCCACCAAGGTCCGTATAACCCCCGTAAAGGGCAAGGCCATACTGGTATCTGGCCACGACCTTAAGGACCTGGAGCTGCTCCTCAAACAAACGGAAGGAAAAGGAATAAACATATACACCCACGGTGAGATGTTACCGTGCCATGGTTACCCCGAACTCAAAAAGTACCCCCACCTGGTAGGTAACTACGGAGGAGCTTGGCAGGATCAGCAGAAGGAATTCGACGAGTTCCCCGGGGCCATACTCATGACGACCAACTGCATTCAGAAACCAAAAGAATCTTACAAACACCGAATCTTCACAACGGGCCTGGTGGCTTGGCCTGGTGTGCGCCACATAGGTCCGGACAAGGACTTTACTCCCGTGATAGAAGCGGCCTTGGCCGAAGAAGGCTTCAAAGAAGATGCCCCAGAAAAAACTATCATGGTTGGTTTTGCCCGTAACGCCGTTCTTTCCGTTGCTCCTCAGGTCATAGAGAACGTAAAAGAGGGGAAGATCAGGCATTTCTTCCTGATAGGAGGTTGCGATGGCGCAAAGAGTGGGCGCAACTACTACACTGATCTGGCTCTTAAGGTACCCAAAGACTGCGTTATCCTCACCTTGGCCTGCGGCAAGTATCGCTTCAACAAATTAGATTTTGGAGACATAGACGGAATACCTCGCTTGCTCGACGTTGGGCAGTGCAATGACGCTTTCTCTGCCGTCAAAATAGCTCAAGCCCTAGCAGAGGCATTCGAAACGGACATAAACAGCCTGCCTCTTTCCCTGATCCTCTCCTGGTACGAACAAAAGGCTGTGTGCATCCTTCTTTCTCTGCTCTACTTGGGCATCAGGAACATGCGCCTTGGGCCATCCCTTCCTGCGTTCGTGAAACCACCAGTGCTGGAATTTTTGCAGAAGGAATTCAATCTAATGCCTATAACCACCCCAGAGGAAGACCTCAAGTCCATACTGGGATAAAATATCAATGCGGGGCCGGAAAGCCGCCAAAGGGTTTCCGGCCCGAAATACGAACAGAAAAGGTAGGATTAGACTATGAAGAAAATAATACAAATATCCGAAGCAGTATCTTTAGCTCTCCACGGAATGGGAATCCTTGCATCGTCGGAGACAGGCAGAGTAACGGTGAAGGAAATAGCTGAAATAACCCAAACTTCTGAGGCTCATCTTTCCAAGGTCTTCCAAAGACTAGCAAAAGGAGGGCTCGTCCTCTCCATTAGGGGACCCAAAGGAGGGTTTGAACTAGCGAAACCCCCTGAAGAAATAACCCTGCTGGACATATACAAGGCCATAGAAGGCGAGCTTACGACAGAAACCTGCTTCCTCCAAAGTGGAACACCCTGTCCCTTTGGAAGGTGTATTTTCGGAAACCTCGTTGAAGACCTGACGAGACAATTCCTGGAACACCTAGAGAAGACGACCCTTCGCGGCATTAAAAACAACTTAAGCTATAAACAATAAATAAGAGCAGGTAATCATCAGTACTTTCCCCTAAATACATAGACCACATGCGTGGCCCATCAAGAAAAACGAAGGATGTGCCGCTCTAAAGACCACTACAGCAATCGGTGTATTGGTTGTTGCACCATGCAAAGGAAATGGTTAAGACAGCAAGCATATCCGGCTCTAAAATTAAATATAAACGAAACACATTAACGGTTACAAAAAAACAATCCTCTTTCTCTTGACAGCATCACACCAAGGTCAAGTCTTCCAAGAGCTTGTAGGTTACAAACCTTCAATAATCTTTACGTTTCTTAACAACTCCTAAACCCTTCCTTTACTTGTTTTGTTCTAGACTTCTTTTCAGCAACAACATTCCTCAAAAGGAGTGAACACACTTGAAGAGAAACCTAGCTTTCATGGCCCTCTTGATCGTTCTAGTGATGATACCTTCCGCAGCGAAGGCAAAGGAAGCCTTGACCTTGGAAAGGTGCATCGCCATAGCTTTAGCCAATCATCCCGAGTTGGCTGAGTACAACGCCCAAGTAAAAGCCAAAGAAGGCGCGGTGGAACAGAATGCAGCTCAATTGCGGCCTACGCTTTCCATCGCCTCAAACATCGCCGAAGAAAAGAACAATGATTACTCCTCGGTGAACATATCTGTAAACCAACTTCTTTGGGACGGCAATCAGTCCCAAAAGGCCATGGAAGCTTCAATGGCTCAAAAGTATGCTGCCTCTTGCCAACTCGAAAGGAAAAGGCAGGAGATCGTTTACTTGGTCAAACAGGCCTTTTTTGAAACCCTAAAGGCTGAAAAAGCTCTCGATGTGGCAAATATTAGCATGGCATATTACGAAAAAAATCTAAAACAGGCTAAATCCTATCATGAAGCGGGATTAGCAGCCAAATCCGATGTCACCTCTGCCCAGGTAGACCTAAGCCAAGCGAAGATGGAGCTAATAGAAGCTCAAAGTAACTTCAAAGAAGCGATGGCAAACCTACAAAACGTCCTTGGAATCCAATCACCTCTCAGCGAAATGGAAATAAAAGATTCAGTCCAAGGGAAAGAACTCTCTTCTCTATTGATCTCCAATGAGACCAAAACAATCACACAAGTCATAGAAAACAGACCGGACATAGTTGCCCAAAAGCACTACATTGAGGCAGCAAAACACAATCTAGATCTTCAGGCTCGATCCAACAACATTTCCCTCTCTGCTTATGCCGATTATGGCTTGGACCTTTCTGGAGAAGACCAAGAAGACTACAGTCTAGGAGTAGAACTTTCTGCGACCCTCTGGGACGGAGGGACTCTATCAGGAAAAATCAAAGAGGCAAGGGGGGAACTAGAGTCCGCAATAGCTTCCTACAGAAGTCAGGTAAATTCAGCCTTACTGGAGATAAAAACTTCCTTGTTGGAGCTCGAGGAAGAAAGGCACAACGTGGAGCTTACCAGCCTATTGGTAGAACAGGCCAAGGAAAACCTGGATTTGGCCTTGGGAAGGTACAAAGCCGAAGTTGGAAGTTCGTTGGAAGTAAGCAAGGCCTTGAAAGATTACCATGAGGCCCTAAAGGAACACAATGAGGCCATATATAACCTTCGCATAGCTGAAGCGCAGTTGGAATACGCAGCAGGGTTGTGGAAAGGAGCAAATTCAAAATGAAAAAAAAGCTATTTTTTTGTGGAACTTTTATAGTGATTGCAACGATCACGTTGGTTTTTGGGAGTTTTATCAAGGCATCTGACAAAAAAGAAACCTCCTACATTACAGCCACTGTAACCCGAGGCGACATAATCCAAAGGGTATCCGCAACCGGCACACTGCAAGCTATTAATACGGTCGAGGTCGGAAGTCAAATATCGGGCACCATAGAGAAAATCTTTGTAGACTACAACTCCACCGTCAAGGCAGGACAAGTTCTTGCGCAAATAGATCCTTCAACCTTGGAGGCCGCAGTTTTGGAAGCTCAGGCTACACTTGATTCAGCTGTGGCTGCGCTGACTGAGGCCGAAGCGAAGGATGCTTTGGCCAGAAAAAATTACGAGCGAAAAAAGAAACTCCTGGAGCAAGATTTTATCGCACAGAGTGACGTCGACGAGACATATGCAGAATGGCAAAGTGCAAAGGCTGCAGTAGCGTCAGCCAAAGCGAGCATAAAAGGGGCAAAAGCCGCCCTTGAAAAAGCAAAGAGGAACTTAACCTATGCAACTATAAAATCCCCGGTCAGCGGAGTGGTAATAGATAAGGCAGTAAGTGAAGGCCAAACCGTGGCTGCAAGTCTTGAAGCCCCTACCCTTTTCACTATAGCAGAAGACTTGACTAACATGCAGGTTGAGGTAACCGTGGATGAGGCGGACATAGGTCAAGTAAAGGAAGGACAGATTGCGAAGTTCTTCGTGGACTCCTTCCCTGAGGAGACATACTTCGGGAAAGTTCGTCAGATTCGTCTATCTCCAACAGAAGAAGAAAACGTGGTGACCTATACCGTGATAGTAGATGTACAAAACCCACAACTCAAACTGCTGCCAGGAATGACAGCTAATGTGACCATAGAAATAGCATCCGCAAAGAACGTACTTAAGGTCCCTTCTGCCGCCTTAACTTTTTCCCCTCAAGACTCACAAAACAACACAACTTTGAGCACCTACACAATCGAACCTAGTCACGTGATATGGGTGCTTGATGAAGGAAAGCCTAAACCCATCAAAGTAAATGTGGGCTTAAGCGACGGCAATTTCACGGAGATAACGGGAGACGTGGAAGAAGGACAAATAGTCATACTGAGCTCTTCTGCAACTTCAACAACGTCTAACAAAAGAACACCTATGAGGTTTTTCCCATGAAAAAAAACATCATAGCGCTTCACAAAATAACTAAGATTTATCGTATGGGTGAATTTAAAGTACACGCATTAAAAGGAATAGACCTAAAGGTCGCAGAGGGTGAATTCATCGCCGTGATGGGTCCCTCAGGATCTGGAAAATCCACCTTGATGAGTATCTTGGGATGTTTGGACGTGCCGACTTCCGGAGAATATGTGCTCGATGGGAAGGAAGTCAGTAAATTGAGCAAGGATCAGCTGGCGTGCGTTCGAAACGCCAAAATAGGCTTTGTGTTCCAGAACTTTAACTTGCTTCCGCAGATGTCTGCCATAGAAAACGTGGAGCTTCCCATGATGTATAAAGGAATCAAAAAACCATTACGTACTAAAATCGCAAGAGATTGCCTCGCCATGGTGGGGTTACACGGCAGAGAGCACCACAAGCCCACTCAATTGTCGGGAGGGCAAAGGCAGCGTGTAGCAATAGCAAGGGCCTTGGCCAATAATCCGTCGATCATACTGGCAGACGAACCTACGGGCAATCTGGACAGCGCAGTCAGTCACGAAATAATGGAGCTTTTTTCCAGGCTCAACGACGAGGCCAAAGTAACCATAATATTAGTAACCCACGAGCATGACATCGCTTCCTTCGCCAAAAGAACCATAACGTTAAGAGATGGAATCATTCTATCGGGGGAGACTGAAAATGATACATCCATTTGAAATAATGAGAGCTTCCATACGATCCATAGGAGCAAATAAATTAAGAACATCCCTGACCGGACTTGGAATCATGATAGGAGTTGCCGCCGTAATAATAATGGTTTCCCTGGGCTATGGAGCCAGTAAGAGGGTAAGTGACACCTTTTCCAACATGGGCACCAACCTATTGGTCGTATTCCCGGGTTCTGCGCGAAGCGGCGGAGTCCGCCTAGGTTCCTCGACCAAACCAACCTTAACTTTGAGCGATTGGAAGGCCATCTTGGAGAATTGCACATCGATAGAGGACGCTGCACCCGAGGTCAGGGGCTCCGCCCAGGTAGTTTTTGGAAACTCCAACTGGAACACGACAATCAGTGGGACAACGAACTCCATTTTGAATATAAGAAATTGGCACCTTTCTGAAGGTAGAACTTTCACCGATTCGGATTTGAGAAGTAGCGCAAAGGTCTGCATAATAGGCGAAACGGTAACAAAGGAGCTATTCGGAACATTGAACCCCATAGGCAGAACCATCAGGATAAATAAGATCCCCGTGCTCGTAATCGGTCTGCTGGAACCTAAGGGAAGCACCGGAATGGGCCAAGACCAGGACGACATCGTATTTGTACCCATAACCACAGCTCAAAAAAGGCTCTTTCCATCCCCCTTTCCGCAAAACGTGGACGCCATACTTGTAAAAGCTAAAGGAGCAGAATTTATTGACTCAGCAGAGCATGAGGTAGAACAACTACTAATAAAAAGACATAAGATCAAAGACCCTTCCCAAAAGGATTTCAATATTCGCAACCTGCAGGAATTCATGGATGCCGCCGAGGAATCTACAAAGACCATGTCTTTATTGCTGGCTTCAGTGGCTTCGGTATCTCTGATGGTTGGAGGTATAGGCATAATGAACATAATGCTCGTTACCGTTACCGAAAGAACTAGAGAGATCGGAATAAGAATGGCCATAGGGGCCCGAACCTCGGACATCTTGGCTCAATTTCTACTGGAGGCCATCTTCGTCTCCTTGATCGGAGGAACCTTGGGGATTATTACGGGCTGCCTAGGGTCCATAGTGGTGTCCCACTTCACATCCTGGCCTGCCGTTTTATCGATAAAATCCATCTTCCTGGCATTAAGCTTCTCTGTTTCTGTAGGGGTTTTGTTCGGCTTTTTCCCCGCTTGGAAGGCCTCGTCCCTAAACCCTATAGATGCTCTAAGACACGAATGAACACCCTATTTAAGTCCCACGTTGACGCCATCCCCTTCCGGTGGTATTATCTTTTCGCAATCTAGTAACACGCGCGTGTGCAACGTGGAGGGGATCGAAGATGAAAAGGTTTTCTTTTTCCATATTTGTGATTGTAGTAACGACATTTATTCTAAGCATGTGCGGGGTAGCTTTGGCCCACTTCCAGGTCATCAAACCCCAGGATAACATAGTGGAGCAAAAAGAGGACGCCACTATAGAGATCAAGCTGCTTTTCACCCATCCTTTTGAGCAAAAGCCCATGAACATGAAGAAGCCCGAAGAGTTCGGGGTCGTTGTGCGAGGTCAAAAAACGGACCTTTTGAATACGCTCAAAAGTTACGAAGCTGCTCCGAAAGCTACCGCCTGGAAGACTCTCTACTCTATAAAGCGCCCAGGAGATCACATATTCTATGTTTCACCCGCACCCTATTGGGAAGAAGCAGAGGAAAAATACATAATCCACTACACTAAAACCGTGGTAAACGCCTTTGGCATGGAAGATGCATGGGACAAGCCGGTAGGCTTGAGGGCCGAGGTCATCCCCCTTACGAGGCCCTACGGTCTTTGGGCAGGCAACGTCTTCCAAGGCAAGGTAATAGTGGACGGCAAACCTGCAGCGGGAGCCGATGTGGAGGTTGAGTACTATAACACGGATTCCAAGGTAAAAGCACCGAAGGAACCCTACATCACTCAGGTTATAAAGACCGACGAAAGGGGCGTTTTCACTTACGCCATACCTTGGGCAGGTTGGTGGGGATTTGCTGCCCTAACAGATGCCCCTGAAACCATGAAGTCTCCTTCGGGCCAAGATGCGCCAATAGAGATAGGAGCCCTAATCTGGGTATATGCAGAGAAAGCGGAGATGTAATTGTAATGCACATCGCTGAAGGTGTACTATCCTGGCCTGTTTTAGTTTCTGGTGCCGCTATCGCCACCGCGGGAACGGCGTATGGAATAAAAAAGCTCTCCTTTGAGACGATCCCACGCTGTGGGATCGTCTCCGCCGCCTTATTCGTCGCTTCCTTGATACACGTCAATCTCGGAGCTTCAAGCGTTCACCTCATCCTCGGAGGCTTGGGGGGAATTCTGCTGGGCTGGTCCCTCTTTCCCGCCTTCCTGGTGGCCCTGTTCTTGCAGGCGGTGCTGTTTCAATTTGGAGGCCTTGTAGTCCTAGGGGTAAACGTCACCAACATGGCTCTTTCCGGCGTATTGGCTGGCTTTGTAGGACGAGCTCTTTTAAAACGTCTGAAAAGGCCCTTTTTATGCGGCGCAATCTCTGGTGCCCTTGGTGTCTTCGGAGCTGCGGTATTCGTAGCGGCCTCACTGGCTTTTAGCGGAGAAGCTTTCAGGGCCTCAGCGGTGCTTCTGATTGGTGCCCATTTACCAGTGGCGATAATCGAAGGCATAATAACCGGTTTCATAGTTTCTTTCCTATCCAAGACGGACAAGAATTTCCTGGAGGTATGACATGAAAGGCAAAAGACTAACGTTAACCCTTTTGTTTTGTGGCATCCTTTGTCTGGTATTTTTAGCGGGAGCACCTACTGCCCTTGCTCACCGTCTGAACGTCTTCGTTTTACTTGAAGGAGATTGTATCAACGGAGAGGCTTATTTCAACGATGGAAGCCCCGCTAAAGATTCGAAAGTTCTGATAAAAAACTCCACAGGGCATGTTTTGGCAGAAGGCAAAACCAATGAAAATGGGCAGTTCAGTTTAAAGCTGTCCTCACCTCCTACAGAGGCCGTAACGGTGATAGTTGAAGGAGGAGTTGGACACAGGGGGGAAACCACAGTAGAATCTCCGAAGAATGGCAAAAAGCTCACTACTACCACCAAGGTGGGTTCAGAAACCCCCGAAAAAACTACAGTACAGGACGTTCCTTCTGCAGCAATAGAAGAAATAATCAAGAATGCTGTCAAAGAAGAGATGGAACCTATAAGAAACGAGCTTATCAAAATGAACATGGAGCTTTCGAAACCTAAAGTTACAGAGATCTTAGGAGGTATAGGATACATAGTGGGCTTGTTCGGTGTAGCTTTCTGGGTTAAGGGGAGAAGCAAAAATGGCTAAACAAATTGATATAGCTCAGGACCCTTCATTATTGAACGGTTCTTCCTACCTTCACCTCATGGACCCTAGGCTAAAGGTGTTGGCGTCATTCATATTGGCGCTGAGTGTGGCCTTAACGAGAGACTGGGGTTCTCTTGTGCTGCTATTGGGACTTTCCACACTTTTGGTGTTTTGGAGCCGAATACCTCTGACCAAGGTTATAAGAAGACTTGCCGCCTTTGACAGCGTATTGATTATTCTATGGCTGACCCTGCCCTTTTCTGCCGGGGGAGAAAAGGTCTACTTAGGGGGAGTGTCCATATACGCCGAGGGGATAAAGTTAGCCCTGGCCATAACCTTGAGGAGCAACGCAGCCTTTTTGGGCTTTTTGGCCCTTTTGGGAACAACACCAATCCATGAGAACCTGAAGGCACTACGGGCCTTGGGAATACCTCACAAACTGGTTTTGCTCTTACATTTCACCTACAGGTATGGACACGTCCTGATGCAAGAAGCCATCAAGGTTCAGCAAGCCATGGCCCTAAGGGGATTTCAACCTGGATTCAACCTTTTTACTATGAAAACCTATGGCAACTTCGTGGGGGTCATCTTTCTTAAGGCCTTCAAAAGAGCAGAAAGGGTTACTCAAGCAATGGTGTTAAGAGGGTTTGAAGGTACCTTTCCAGAGCTGGCTGCTCCCAAGAGGATGTCCTTTAAGGAAGTGGCAAGCTGTGCAGTTTTGTGCCTTTTGTTTTGGGGGTGCACACTAGTATGAAGGAACTTCTAGAGCTGCAGAACGTGGTCTTCTCCTACCCCGGGGAGAAAAAGGTCTTGCAAGGTATAAACCTTTCCGTGAAACCTGGAGAAAAGATAGCTATAATCGGCAAGAACGGCTCCGGCAAAACCACTTTGTTCAACGTGATAATGGGGCTTCTTAAACCCACGGAAGGCAAGATACTATTTATGGGCAAAGACATAGAAGACAAGCAAAGTCTTACCTTCCTCAGGCGAAAGGTAGGTTTTCTCTTTCAGGATCCGGAGAACCAGCTTTTCTGCCCCACGCTGCTGGAAGACGTAGCCTTTGGTCCTTTAAACATGGGGCTTCCCCCCACAAAGGCTAAAGAAGTAGCCCTTGAGACCTTGGAACTGGTTGGATTGACCTCGCTGGCAAGCGCTCCCCCCTACTCACTTTCAGAAGGGCAAAAAAAGATGGGGGCATTGGCCGCCATACTGGCCATGGACCCCGACTTACTGCTGCTGGACGAACCCACAAGTGGATTAGATGAAACATCCCAATCCAAGTTGGAAAAAATCCTCTCTGAATCGGAGAAAGCCATGCTTATCGCCTCACACGATATGTCCTTCCTAGCCGAGCACGCATCCAAAAGTTTCGCCCTGTCGAATGGCACATTGACCCCTTATGATTTAGGGGCCCGTACCGATGCTTAAGATCCTAACTTTCCCGTCGCTACCCTTAACTAAATAAATAAAATAGGTGGCCGCCCCGGAAAAACCCAAAGACTGGCGCTTGTCCTTGTAATCAGCCTTCAAGGTGACTTGAAAACATCTTATCCCCAGCATAGCCAACTCCCTGTCAGGTACAGGGACCTCTTTCAGATTGACCAGGTTAGTACTTTTTATATTCTTTATTTCGTTCAACCACTGATAGTAATCCTGCCTTGTTCCGAAGGAAACAGAAGAACCATCGACAAAGCTCAATGTCAATTTTTCAGGGAATATAAGCTCAAAAGCTTCCCTGTATTTGCCCTCTCCGATCAAATCGTAGTAGCTTTGAATGGCCTGCATAAAGTCATCGTCCGTCTTAGTGACTTTTTCACTATTTTTCCCCTCTCCCTTTATGGTGAAATAATCACTCACAACGCTTGTTTTGGGGTCGTCAGCATCGAAAACCATAACTCTTACATTATGGCTTTCTTTCAAACCATAGGAGGTCACAAATCCAATAGGTATAGTCCATTCCCAAAGCCCTTTTCTGGCATCTAGAGCGTACTCCCCGTCGCTGAATTCCAAGAGCCCCCTGTCCTTTCCTCCTACAGCGACCGCTATAGACACCCTTTCAACTCCTTTAGCTGCCCATTCTATTGGACAAATCTCTCCTTCTTCGTACACAGCACCTGATGCTGGACGTATTATTTCTATGCCCTTTTGCTCTGCAGCGCTGCCTGTGCCACAATCGAAAAGAAAAATTAGACATGTCAAACCTAAGAAAATAAATAGAAGCCCCACCCACCGCACTACTTCTTCGCGCTGCGTCCCTTCCGCCCCTAAGTTTTTTAGGTTATTATGCACGGGTCCGCACCTCCTATTCATCTCGACTAATAGCTACCAGTTTAATTATATCAACTTCGCCATGGCTGTTTTTTGGCAAAAGCATTTGCAAAGTTCTTGAGTTTTTGCTATAGTCTCCTTCAAATAAGGAGATGAGCCTAGATGAGAAAGATTCTAAGAAACACTAGCTACTCTGAAAGAAACTATTGGTGGTGGCGCTAAGGCGCCGCAGCCGTCAGCTTGTAGAAGCGGGGCTGCGGGATGTTACTTGTCCCCAGCCCCTTAACTTTGGAACTTTAGGGGCTTCCCACGGGGAGCCCCTAATTTTTTATCAGAAAAAAGAGGAGGTAGATTAGGATGGAAAAGCTGAGTGCAGTACATACTAACGCAGCAGGGAAAGGGTTCTACGGAGAATTCGGGGGCAGTTACGTTCCCGAAGAACTTAAGCCTCGCCTTGAAGAGCTAGAAAGGGCATACGAGAACATCCTGTCCGATCAATCGTTTTTCGAGGAATTTCATAGACTTCTCAAGGAGTACGTAGGAAGGCCGTCGGCCATCACGGAGTGCCAGAACATATCGAAGAAGTTCGGAGGGGGCAGACTGTTTCTCAAGCGGGAAGACCTTAATCACACAGGGGCCCACAAGATAAACAACGCGTTGGGGCAAGCCCTTTTGGCAAAACGCATGGGAAAAAACAGGGTAATTGCCGAAACCGGCGCCGGGATGCATGGAACTGCCACGGCCACTGTTTGCGCTCTTTTAGGACTGCAGTGCACCATTTACATGGGAGCAGTAGACGTCAAAAGGCAGGCCCCAAACGTGGCACGCATGAAGGTTTTAGGGGCTGAGGTTGTGCCCGTTACTTTCGGCCAGCAAACACTCAAAGAAGCCGTTGACGCTGCCCTTGCAGAATACGTCAAAGATCCAGATGTGTTCTATCTTTTAGGTTCCGCAGTAGGCCCCCACCCCTACCCTGCAATAGTTAGGGAGTTCCAAAGTGTCATTGGAGAGGAGGCAAGAAGACAGTTTATGGAGAGGGAAGGCAAGATGCCAGACTACGTAGTGGCATGCGTAGGAGGGGGGAGCAATGCTATAGGTCTGTTTTCAGGCTTCATAAATGACCCATCGGTAAAGATAGTGGGAGTAGAACCAGCAGGTAAGGGACTAGACACAGGCGAACACGCTGCCACCTTGGTCGCCGGAAAGCCAGGAATAATCCACGGCTTCAAAAGCTACGTCCTAACCGACGAAAAAGGTGAACCGGCAGAAGTATACTCCATTTCTGCAGGCTTAGATTATCCTGGAGTAGGTCCTGAGCACGCGTATCTCAAAGAATCAGGTAGGGCCCAATATGTTGCAGTGACCGACCAACAGGCCTTGGAAGCCTTTTCCGAGCTATGTAGGCTTGAAGGAATAATACCAGCCCTAGAAAGCTCTCATGCCCTGGCCTATGCGTTGGAACTCCTTCCCAATTTGAATGCCGATGAATCGGTGCTCGTGAATCTCTCAGGTAGGGGGGACAAAGATCTAGACACCGTACTACCTATTTTGGGATTATAATTGTTGGGAATAAATATTCAAGTTAGGAGGAAAAAACATAAACGTCAAGTCTGAACGACAGAATAAAGCCCTGAAGGCCTCGTGGATAGGCCTTGTGGTCAACGTCATCCTAACCTCGTTAAAGTTTCTAGCCGGCCTAATGGGCAACAGCTCGGCCATGATAGCCGACGCAGTTCATTCGCTCTCTGATTTGATTACCGACGCAGTTGCCATCGTGGCCTTCAAGCTTGCAGGAAGGCCAAAAGACGAGACCCACGATTACGGACATGGCAAATTCGAAACCCTAGCATCCGTGATCGTGGGTTTGTCCCTTGCCGGCGTAGCGATAGCAATATTTTATTGCAACATAATCAAAATATGGAGCACCTTCAAAGGAGAATCCTTGCCTGCCCCAGATACTATCGCCCTGGTAGCCGCTGTGGTTTCGATTGTCTCCAAGGAATGGTTGTTTCGCTACACCCAAAAGGTAGCTTTAAACATTAAAAGCTCCACTTTGATGGCAAAAGCATGGGACCATAGATCCGACGCCCTTTCCTCCATAGGCACCCTGGTTGGAATAGCAGGCGCCATATTCATAGGCGGCAAGGGAAGAATCCTGGACCCCATCGCGGCAATAATAGTGGGTGGGCTGATACTAAAGGTAAGTATAAAGATCTCACTGGATGCTATCCACGAACTAATGGAGGGAGCCCTTCCAGAAAGTGAGAAAAAACGGATTCTGGAGGCCATCTTTTCAACCGAAGGGGTCATAGATGCCCATAAACTAAGGACTAGAAGGATAGGTACATCTGTGGGAATAGATGTCCATATTCTGGTATCCCCTTCCCTTTCTGTCGTAGAGGGACATGATATAGCAACGGCTGTGGAACATAAGATAAGAGAAATTCACGGACACGATGCAGTTATCTCAGTACACATAGAACCTATCCACGAAGAGGTCAAGGAACCTGGTGGAAAAGACTCCCCCAAGAGGAATTAACCCAAACATAAAACATTTCAAGGTGTTGACAAGGATGGGTATTTTGGTATTATAATACCAGTTTTCCTATTAAACCTGGAGGTGCTCACATGCCCAAAATAATGAGAAAGATAATAAAAATCGACGAGGACAAGTGTGATGGATGCGGCCTTTGCGCTCAAGCCTGTCACGAAGGGGCAATACAGATTATAGACGGTAAAGCCAAACTCGTATCCGAATCCTACTGCGACGGTCTAGGAGACTGCATCGGAGAGTGTCCAAGAGGAGCCATTTCCTTTGAGGAGCGCGAGGCCGAACCTTATGATGAGGAAGCAGTGTTGAAAAACAAGGCACTAAAGGATTTTCCCCCTTTACCGTGCGGGTGTCCTGGAACGGCAGTCAGAGACCTCAAGGATTCCAATAACGAGAGGCCATCTCACCACACGGAACAGAAAACGGCCTCACGTTCTGAGCTCGCAAACTGGCCCATACAGCTCATGTTAGTCCCTGTCAACGCCCCATATCTAAAAGGAGCCAACCTTCTCATAGCGGCTGACTGCGCAGCTGCTGCGTCTTACAACTTTCATGATGCCTTTGTAAAAGGCAACACCCTCCTTTTGGGATGTCCCAAACTTGACGACGCAGGATACTATGCGGAGAAGCTTGCCCAGATAATAGAGATCAACTCTCCCCCTCTCATACACGTGGTAATAATGGAGGTTCCTTGTTGTGGTGGTTTGAAATCCCTGACAGAAAGGGCCATAGAGGCGGCAAAAAAGACATTAACCTTGAGGGTCACAAGGTTGAGCGTCCGTGGAGAGGTACTGGAAGACGAAAAGACAAAGTACGTATTCTCCTAAGGTTTAAGAGAGAAAGGTTCCGTGCCTTCTTACTCCTGAAGCAGAAGGCACGGCCTCCCCTCTAGGAGGACGACAGTAGGCACAACAAAAGAACAGTTCACCTTGCAGCAGTATTCAATGTCCTCCTTCATTCCCAGCTCCATCAGGAGCTTGGCACTTTCAGACATATATACCCCTTTTTCCAAATCTTTGCCGTAAAACTCCCAAAGGGCTGAAACCACCTTCGCTCCATCATCCAAATCTACATTTCCTGCCATTTTCAAAATCTCTTCTAATAAAAGCCCAGCACATAGACAATCATCCAAGGCTAGTCTTCCTTCCTTGCCAGCACAAAGAATCCCGACTGTATCTTTCAGCTTTAATGCCCTTCTTGCGGCATGATAAGCGTTTCGTGCCGCGGCAACGAATACAGCTTTCCCCGTAGAAGCGGCCTTGAGGTACGCCAAAGTTCCATTCGATGTGGTCATCACTGCTCCAGCTTTGTCCTTTAGATGGACGTATTCAAAAGCCAAGGGCGAATTACCTAAGTCAAATCCTTCTATGGGAAGGGCTTTTCTTTCGCCCATCAATATCCAGTTATCCCCAAGGTTAGCCTTCAGGCGCCTAGCCTCCTCCACTGAGGAAACAGGCAGTATCTTTTTCCCCCCATGCTCAAAGAAGGCCACAGCGGTAGATGACGCCCTAAGCAGGTCCACTACCAACCAAACGTCTACATCCGGTAACGTTTCCCCGGGAGTCAAGACGATTCTGATCTTTTTACCTCCCAAAACATACACCTCCATAGGTGTTTAAGGCACAATTTATAAACTATAATAACGATAGATGATGATATTAGACATTGTATGTCAAGATTTTGCAATTAGCCATCCAAAGAATATGGAAGTAAAATATCAGTGATGCACATCGCAAGAGCACTACACAGAATAGGAGGGATAGCTATGCTTAACATAGGCGAGTTCCTTTCCCCTGGCATCTTTTCAGATGTCAAGTTGACGGTAAAGGAAGAAGATACCGTGGGCAACTTCTCCCCAAGGCTGGAGCAGCTATTGTCAACTGCAGCATGTGTCAAGGCTTTCATAAAAGCTGCAACGGAAGCCACTGACCACCACCTTCCAGATGGGCATTTGACCGTGGGAAGGTCCATCTCCATAGACCACGAAGCCCCATCATATCTTGGGACCACGGTCACCTTTAGAGCCAAGCTGACACGCATAGAGGGCAACAAGCTTTTCTACGAGCTTTCCGCCTGGGATCATCAGGGGATTATAGCCACCGGCACCCACGTAAGAGCCGTCGTAAAATGGGAAATACTGATGAACAAAGCGAGGGAACGAGCATTCTCTGAGGAAAGAGGCGTGTAAAGACAAAGGCACAAATTAGGACATAAAGCGGGGGAAGGCTAAAAGGCCTTCCCCCTTCGATTTTAGCTTCATTTATCTTTCGATTCGATCTTGCACGACTTCTATATCTGAGCTTCTTATACTGTTTTGATTCCCACAACCACGCTCTGCTTTGGGACCTCACCATGGTTGCCTTTTTAATACCGCAACCCATCCTTCATCCAGTGGCAAAACTATGCTCCATCTCCACGAAGGCAGTTGCGCTAATCGCCTAAGAAGTCCCTCCAGGATTATCCGTTCCTTCACCACCTGGAGCACCTTCGGCGTTGTTGTTACCTGAGCCCTTGCCAGGGTTTGTTCCATCTGAATGGCCGGAATGACTTCCTCCACCTCCACCCTGGTTACCCTCGTTTCCATTTCCGTTGCCGGGGCCTCCACTATGGTTCCCGTTATTGCCTCCGTTGCCGTTTCCTCCGCCACCTTTACCTTGTCCGTTATTCTCTCCACCGTTGCCGGTTCCTGGGCCACTTCCACCAGTGTTTCCTCCGCCGTTACCCGGGTTACCGTTGTTTCCATTTCCGTTACCGGGGCCTCCGTCATCATCATCATCATCATCGTCGTCATCGTCGTCATCATCATCGTCGTCATCATCGTCATCATCATCGTCGTCATCATCGTCGTCGTCATCGTCGTCGTCATCGTCATCATCATCGTCGTCGTCGTCATCATCATCATCATCGTCGTCATCGTCGCCTTCTTCAGCTATAGGCACGAAGCAAACACCAAGTCGCATCAAAAAATCTAAATGCTTCTGTGCTTCCTCCAACGTCACCAGATCCCAGTCACACTGAATCAATTGACCTTCTTCATCGTAAAGCTGAGGTACTTCCATCACCTCAACATTGCTAGGTCCAGCTATAGGCTTTACATCCCTGAAGGCATAGGCCATATAACTAGGAGTAAACAACCTCGTTACAGCCACGTAAAAAAGCACGGCAAACACCACAAACCTCTTAAACTTACCACCTGATATACTAACTCTCCTAGGACTCATCTCTCTCACCCTCTCTTGGCGCAGCAGCACCAATCGGAAACTTCAGCTAACAACTTGTTAATATGTAAATTGGTACCCTTTTGCCTTTTTGTCTAGCCAAATACATTTGCCGCCTTTCGGCAGCCAAGTTGTTAAGATGTTCAACTGAATAATTTAGCCATACAATTCATTATAGCTCTGTTTTGCCATTCATGCAAATACCAAAATCCAAAA
Organism: Thermovirga lienii DSM 17291; assembly: GCA_000233775.1. Lineage (NCBI taxonomy): Bacteria > Thermotogati > Synergistota > Synergistia > Synergistales > Thermovirgaceae > Thermovirga > Thermovirga lienii. The sequence continues at coordinate 1,714,915 of CP003096.1, forward strand.
TTATTACTCTCCCAGCGCCTGCTGAAGGGCCAAAAGAGCCGAAAGGTTGTGTTGGACGTAATCTATCCGAATATCAAAATTAGCAAAACTTCTCCTTACTCCTCCGATCGACCTAGAGGGATTCTTCAAATGCATGGCCCATGAAGGCCCTATCTGCATCCTCAACAAAAAACCCCCTCCGAGCCTGAAGGTTTTCAGAATATCTTTCCCTTCCTCCTCCAATCCAGCCCTTTTAGCCATCCTGTAGGCCGCGCCTATTCCTTCCATCCTAGTTGCAGCCGGAGTAGACCTGGGATTTTTCCCAAACCCTCCTATCCAGTCGGGATAATATGAATCCTTGTGCTGAGCATCGCTTATGACTTTCGCCAACCTCAAAGCGTGCTTCAAGAAAACTCCTTCTTTGTCGTAACCACTGCGGGAAAGCTCATCCATTCCGTAAAGCAGCCAGTGGTCATGAGGAAGCTCCATATCCTGTTTCTTGCCATCCCTTATCTCGATAATATATCTTGCACCCCTTGCTGCCCCTTTAAGCCATTTATCCGAGTTTTCATCGTCCAACCTTCCCAGCATCGCCAACGCAAAAATAGCTTCGCCAGGGTAGTACACCGAGCGGAAATCAGACACCTCCCCCTCGGGAAAGACTTGCTTGTGTATATAGAACCTACCTGATTCATCTTGAACGGAAAGTATCCACTCTCCCATCCTCTTTACCAATGGCATGTATCTATTGTCACCTGTGGCCTCCATGTATTTAGCCAAACTCAGGACAGCCAGCCCATTACCCCCGAGCTTCACATAATCTCCCTCGACCAGGCATGCCATCTCCTCTCCATTTTTTCTGAAGGTTTTCACCTTGCTCAACATGTACTCTATGGCCCTTTTGGCTCCCTTTAGGACCTTTTTATCTCCAGTTTTCTCATAATACTGAAGCATGGAAAATATGGTCCCAGCATGCCGCAACATGTTATAACCGCCTTTGCTTCTGTCCTTGATGGGATCATAAACGTAAGTAAATTTACCCTTTGAATCCACGTTCCTTAGCAAGTAGTAAGCCGCAAGCCTTGTGGACTCAGCGATATCTTGATCTTCATACGAATCATATATTGGGCTTCCCCTGTACAGACGCTGTGCTCTCGAACCATCCCAAAAAACGCTCTCCGTTCTGAAGGCCACATAATCTGCTCTTTTAATCTCCAACATGGACCTTATCATTTTTTCAGCCGAAAGGTCGCCCCACAGTCCTATGGACGGAGGTTGCAATATTCCCTTATCATTCACTATTTTCTTTGCCAACACATCTTCTGGCGTAAATATGCAATTATCACAGCCTGGAAAGGCAAGTCCCCAAAGTCCTCTCTCTATGGGCAAGGGCTTTTGAATATTGGCCATCCTCCTGAACTCCATATCCCTTAAAACGTAGACCTTGAACCACCGAACATCAGACAAGTTGACCTTTTTCTCCCTCAGCCGGTTCACAGCATCTGCCAGAGCCACATATATATCGCTCCCCACACCGTAAGACGTGACGTTTATGCTTTTTCCGTTGCTGACACTCAAAAGTACCAGTTTTTCACTGCCTTTCTCCTTGGCCTGTTTTGAGGCGGCACCACCATTCCTCAAAAGCGAAAGAGTTTTTTCAACCAGCTCTTTCTCGTTGAAGAATACCGGTTCTGTGCTTGAGGACAGAATCTTACCCCAAGGAATGCTACCGCCAGCGAACCCAACACCCACCAAAGGTGTTATCATCATTAGAGACAAAAAAACGACGCTAAACACTACAGCTATTAAATTGCACCTTGATACTTTCAACCTCATCACTCCCAGATGGCTACGGCACCAGATCCCATATGACGCAATGACGTAGCAGCTTTAGTCCACATAATTATAATACACCCTGCTAAAGTTTTGACTATAAAAATCAATGACAATACTTGACAAAAACAAAACAAGTGCCATAATTGAACATAGGATTAGTGTTTGTCGGAATAAGAGAATCCGAAAGGGCAAAACCGCCGAAAGGCGGTGGCGCAAAGCCAAGGGTCTAAAGCCTTTAAAGGCCATGACAGCCAGGCTGCCGAAGATTCCAAAATAAGGAATAGTGCGGTGTGGCGCCTTTCGGATTCAAATCTGAAAGGCGCTTTTTTGAGGCTTTTTGTTAAGAACAGAAAAATTCAACAAAACTGATCCTTTAGAAAAACCCGAAAGGGCAAAACCGTCGAAAGGCGGCGACGCAAAGCCGAGGGTCTAAAGCCTTTAAAGGCCATGACAGCCAGGCTGCCGAAGGTAGAGAACATATCCTTTCCTCCCTTCAGGCCGCCTGGCGAGAGAACGAAAAGATCGCTGGGGGGCGACGAGGAAATGAAACACCTCCTTAAGAATAAAACAGCAAAGTTCGTTGCCACACTTATAATTCTCCTGCTTTTGGTTGCGGAAGCCGCAGAATCCTGCACGCTGTGGGCCGCGACAGGATCTGCAACCAGCGGCAATATCACCATATTGGCCAAGAATCGAGACTGGAAGCCTACTCAAAAACATTATTTAAGGAAAGTTACACCAACCCAAGGTTATTCATACGTGGGTCTTTTCGCGGTGGATGAAAATGGATCAGGTTTAAAGGCTGGGGTCAACGAAAAGGGCTTAGCGGTGGTAACAGCTACCGTTTCCGTTGTACCAAAGGATAAAAGGAAAACCAAGGACAAGGACGCCCTCTCCTCACACAAGATCCTCACTTCTTTCTCATCGGTGGATGAGGTGCTGGCAAACCTTGACAGGTTCAAAAGAGTTTCCTTCTACATGATCGCAGACAAAGAAAAGATCGCCGTCGTCGAGGTGGCTCCCGGAGGCAAGAACACCGTAAGAGTAGTGGATGACGGCTTCATAGCCCAAACCAATCACTACATCTCGCCAAAAATGCAAAGATACAACATAAAAATCCCATCCAGCAGCAAAACGCGTTACGAACGTATAATAAGCCTATTGCAGGCCAAGGCGGGAAACTTGACCATGGAGGACTTTGTGGCCTTCAGCAACGACCAAAGCGCAGGCCCCGATGAGAGCATCTTCCGCACCGGAAGCTCTCCTAAAAGATCTCAAACCGTGGCCCAATGGATAATCGCCATTCCTAAGGGGGACAGTCCCAGGCTGTATGTAACCATGAAGGACCCAGGGAAGCCCTTCCGAGCGTTTTCTGGTGCTCTAGAACCCACCTTCTGGAGGGGTGACGTTGCCAAGGCCGCTAAGGTTGACGGCTAAGCTAACGTCAGGACGTAGATTCTATCTCTCTTATCTTCTCTTCAAAACCATAGATAGTCCCGTCAAGTTCTTCGACGGTCCTGTCAAGGTACTCCATTCCTAAAAACTCGTATCCTTTTGGTAAATGGTTGGCAAATCTTTTTACCTTTAACAAGGCCTTCAAATAATTTTTCTCAAAAAGATTTATCACTTCCGCCGCAGTCAAGGCATCAGCCCTACCGTCCCACATAAAGAGCTGAGCCATCTCCAGGTTTTCCCCTATCTCCATTTCTCCATACCATATATCGGCAAGCACCTTTCTAAACCTTTCTCTTTCTCCAGGAGGCGCCAATTCCTTTATAGCCCTCTCGATGATCTTGAGGTCTCTCCTCAGCTCCTCCTCGACATATCTTTCATTGACCACGGGAAGAGAGAACCTGGCAATGAACTTTGCCTCATCCTCCAAGGTCCTCTGTTTTCTCAAAAGTTTCCCGTAATCTGGCATAAGGACTACGGACGCTCTTTCTAACGGCGCCTTCATCAATGCCTTGAATATGTTCTTGGTGCTGGCGCTTCGCTGCTCAAAAGGAGAATCCTTTAGCCAGGTTACAAACCCCTTGTCAAAAAGCCCTTTTCTACCTGCTCGACCAGCCATCTGCAGAAATTCATTCTTGCTTATAGGCTCTCTGTCGTGATACCTCACAAGCTGTGCAAAGACCGCGTATTTGGCAGGAAGATTAACCCCTAGAGAGAGCGCGTTGGTTCCTACGACTACGTCCAGAAGTCTCTCCCTGAAAGCAGCCTCGACCAAAAGTTTTTCCTTAGGCAACATCCCACCATGGTACATCCCCACTCCTCTCAAAAGAGGCATGTGGACTTTATCCACCCCTAGAATCTCGGCTATCTCGTATATTCTCTTCTTTTCTGCCTTGCCCTTGTGCTTCCTGCGCTTCGCTATCCTGTATGCCAGTTCCATAGTGCCCTTTTGAGAAAAAACGAAAACCAATGCATCCTTGACTTTGTCAATGGTCATCGGCTTCTGAGGCAAAAAAACAAGTTCTGTCACTCTTTTTTTGCCTTCGTAAAGTTCAAACGTTCGCCCTGTTATCCTGTTCAAGTACTTTCTTACTTCGCTGCTTCCACCAAAGGTAGCGGACATAACGAGCATTTTGGAGTCTGGATGGGTACTGCTTACTCCGTCTATGTACGCTCTTGCTCTTTCGGGATCGCCAAAAATGTAGTGAAATTCATCTATGACCACCCTGAGGTTCGGCCTGTTGGCATACTTGAGAGTATATATCTCCTGGGTACAGCAAAGCACTGAAGCGTCTTCGTTCTTCTTAAAGTCTCCCGTCTCTATTCCAACGTCAAAGCCCATTTTGCGCAGGTCAAGGTATCTTTCATTGCTCAGTGCCTTTATCGGCGCAGTGAATATAACTTTTTCTACATTAGGAGTAGTTGTTTGACCTTCTAAATTAAGCAGGCCAGCCCAAAGATAGGCAACCCACGTTTTGCCCGAACCCGTTGGGGCAGCGACGATTGCATCCTTATCCTTGATCTTTTCAAAGGCTTCCCGTTGCCACGGGTAGAAATCGAACTTTTCCATTTTTCCTCCCAAATGAATTTCTCCGCTTTCCATTTTACACGTCTTTTTTACAATAGTCTTTTTATCTTGCATCAAGTAGATATAAGGTTTAACATTAAATTACATCTTTCACATCTGCGGAAGGTAATTATAAGGCAGGGAAGAGGTCATTTCCACCACACAATTATCTTATTAGGAGGGTAAGCAATGAAAAGGATATTGGTTTCTGGTGGGGCAGGACAGATAGGCTCTGAGTTGGTTCCTGCCCTAAGAGAAAGGTACGGGGCAGACAACGTAATCTGCGGAGACATCAAGATACCTCAAGGCTCCCTGGCAGAGGATGGGCCCTTCGTCCAGTTGGATTGTCTTGACGAAGAAAAAGTCATAGAAACAATAAAAAAATTCAACGTAGGAACCATATACCATCTACCTGCCCTCCTCTCGGCAACAGCGGAGAGGAACCCTCAAAAAGCGTGGAACATAAACATGAACGGCCTCTTGATAGCATTGGAGGCAGCAAGAGAGTTCAAATGCTCCATTTTCGTGCCTAGCTCCATAGCCGCGTTCGGTCCCTCGACCCCGAGGGTGAAAACCCCACAAGATACGATCCAGCGGCCGCAAACCATATACGGCATCACCAAGGTAGCAGGAGAACTTTTATGTGACTACTACTTCATAAAGTGGGGCGTTGATGCAAGAGGAGTTAGGTATCCTGGGATAATCTCATACAAGACTCCGCCTGGCGGAGGCACCACAGATTACGCAGTGGACATTTTCTATGGAGCCATAAAAGAAAAACGCTACGAATGCTTCCTCCGGGAAGATACGAGACTGGACATGATGTACATGCCCGACGCTGTAAAAGCTGCCATCTCCCTTATGGAGGCCGATCCAAGCAAGCTCGTACATCGAAACGCCTTCAACATAACAGCCATGTCCTTTACTCCCCACGAACTGGCCCAAGAGATAAAAAAGCACATACCAGACTTCGTAATAAGTTATTCTGTGGACCCATTGAGGCAAAGCATAGCTGACACCTGGCCTGATTCACTGGACGACACATGCGCCAGAGAGGAGTGGGGCTGGTCTCCTGATTACGACATCTCCCAAATGACCAAGGACATGCTAGAAAACTTGAAGAAAAAACTTCTAAATTAAAAGAGTGAAGCTGGAGGAAGTCTCCAGCTTCACTCTTTTCTCCTCCCTAGGAGCACCTAAACTTAAATGTACTTTTTCTCATATGGCCAAGCCATTATTCCTCCTTCTAAGAGAGCTACTCTTTCAAAGCCGAGCCTTTTCAAAATGGTGTACCCATCCCAACCTCTTACAGATATCTTGCAGAAGGTAACGATCTCCTTATCTTTGGGAAGTTCCGAAGCCCTCTCCCAAAGGGCTCCCAGCGGAATGTTGACCACCGTATCATATGGCAGCGTCCCCTGCTCCTTAATCTCCTGAGGTGTCCTGGCGTCCAGAAGGATCGGCCTTTCTCCCTTGTCAAATTTCGCCTTGAGTTCTGAGGGACTATAGGAACACATTAGGTTATCTATCTTGTTCTTCAAGGTATTTGCAGCGTGGGTTACAGGGTCAAGGGCGGTAGAATATGGCGGAGCATAGGCCACATCTAGATTGCCCAGCATGTCTATGGTTAGGCCGCCAGTAACCGCCGCAGCCAGTACATCTAGCCTCTTGTCTGCCCTACCTTTACCGAAGACCTGGGCTCCTAAAACTTTTCTTGTCTTTTTGTCCGCTACTATCCTAATTACTATGGGCGCAGCACCTGGCATGAAATGGGGGGTATCGGCGTCCACTACCGTGACAGCTTCCGCGTCGAAACCTTCCTCGATGGCCTGCTCCCTGGTGAGCCCTGTCTTACCGATGGTGTACTCGAAAGCCCTCATTATAGCCGTTCCGGCAACCCCGTGAAATATCGAATTCAGTCCCGCTATGTTGTCGGCTATAACTCTTCCCTGCCTATTTGCAACTGAACCCATGGGTTGCCACACTTTTTTGCCCGTAAGCACGTGATTTACCTCTACGCAATCCCCTCCCGCATATATGTCCGGATCGGAGGTCCTCATGTGCTCGTCCACCAGGATTCCTCTCTTTTCACCTATATCAAGCCCAGCCTCTTTCGCAAGAAGGGTATTGGGTCGCACTCCTATGGCCATGAGCACCATGTCTGCCGGGATCTCCCTCTTATCGGTTTTAACCGCTGTTATCTCCGAGTTGCTGCCCAATATCTCAACAACTTTCTCGCCACCGTAGAACTTGACCCCTTTCTCTTCCAAAGCCTTTTGGAGCAAAAGGCCAAACTCCGGCTGCATCATTGCCGGTAGAGGTGTCTCCAGAAGATCCACCACTGAAACCTCTATGCCCTGATTAACAAGGGCCTCCACCACTTCCATGCCTATTAGTCCTCCGCCTATTATGACCGCCTTCTTTACGTTTCCGCTGTCTATTGCTGCGCGCATGGCCAAGGCATCGGGCATGTTCCAAAGGGTGAAGACTCTGGGAAAGTCAGAACCTGGAATGGGGGGCCTTATGGGAGATGCTCCTGTAGCGAGCACCAACTTATCGTAATCAAAGACCTTCTGCTCCCCTGAAGCCAAGTCCAAGGCCGTAACCTGTTTCTTTTCCCTATCTATCTTCATTGCCTGGTGTTTTGTGTGAACTGTAACGTGCTTTACCTTCCTAAAGAAGGTGGCATCCCTTACCACACCAATAGGGGTAGACATAAGGTCCTTGTATTCCTTGACCACTCCTCCTACGTAGTAGGGGAGCCCGCACCCTGCATAACTTAGATATTCGCCCTTTTCCAGTATGGTGACCTCCGCATCGGGAGCCACCCTCATCAAGCGAGCCGCCGTCTTCCCTCCACACGCAACCCCACCTATTATCAGAACCTTCATATCAATACCTCCCCGTCAAAACGTATTTACCAATCATGGCAATGCATACATAATACCTAATAGCCATTATATATTATAAAAGCTATCCTATTACCTGAATAGGTATTTTCACTACCACACAAAAAGTTTCGATTGCTCCTTTTTCCACTGTTACAATCTACCTCAGAAGGGTAAAATAACAAAATATACCCTTGGAGTTAGGAGGAATAATAATGAACCTGGACTATATAAAGGGGCACATGGGCGGCAACCTCATAATCCTCCTTGATGGCAGGCAGCTTCCACAAGAACCTCAAAGACAGCTTGAAGCAGCTTTAGAGGTTCTAGGACCTCTACGATTGCACGGGCATCAGGCTGGAATTTTTACCCCCACTGACAAGCCCAGGACGCTCGGTGTAAAAATAGTGGACATAACCAACAGGGACTTCATACCAGCATGCGGTGGTCTGACGCAGGTGACAGGAAAGGCCTTGGCCACCACAAATTGGGCAAACCGCTTCAACGTCGAGAACACCTCTGACAACTTCTACGTAATCCTTGAAACGGACGCGGGGGAGACCAGGTTGGACATAATCACAAAAGAAGAAGGGATAACAACTTACACCGACATGAGCTCTTTTGCAGAGCTGTTGCGCTCCATAGGCATACATAAAATCGAAGTGGATGGAATTTCGGTATTCCGCTCCGGCTACTATCTGGTGGCGGACGCAGAAGAAATACGCAAAGCCTTCCCCAAGGCCAATTTTGAGAGTATGGACCCCTTCTCTGTAGAGGTTCTATCCAACCTACAGAGTAAATATCAAGAAGCGACAGGTACCTCTAACTTACATTTTTGCCTTTATGACAACAGGACTGAAAAAGAGGGACATTTAAGAGCAGTATATCCCCACAGCGTGCAGGAAGGTCATATTGAACCTGCATGCGGAACGGGAAGTGTTGCTTTAGCCATGGCTCTCTTGATGACGGACGAAGGACAAAGATTGGGCTTGAGCGATGGTAAATCCATAAATGTGACTCTGGAAACCGGAGGTAAGCCTGTTTTAGGAGGTCCAGACGAAACAACCGTTGTAATATCCATTGAAAAAGACTCCCGAATAAAGGCAACCTTCAGTCACAGTCTCGTGGAGATAACCTCACAAGGAGTTGTTTTCGTATGATCAAGCAACTCTTGTCGCCTTAGATCATGGAGGTGCACCTATGAAATTCACAAAAATGCAGGGCAATGGCAATGACTTCATAATTTGGGACAACAGGGAAGCAAAGCTATCCCTGGACGAAATACAAAAGACGGCCATAAAGCTATGCAGGAGGCGCCTCTCTCTTGGTGCCGACGGCCTCGTTGTTATAGACGTTCCCCACAATGAAGACTCCTCTTTCAGCATGCGCCTTTTCAACAGGGACGGCTCAGAAAGTTCCTTTTCCGGCAACGCGGCAAGATGCGCTGCGAGGTTCGCCTGTGAAAATAAAATAGCAGGTGCGGAAATGACCTTCGACACCACGGGAGGCACCATCAAGGCCATTGTCGAGGCTCCTTTCGTAACCCTAGAACTTGGAGAACTGGACACGAAAAATATCGTCTTGGACGCAAAGTTCACCTACATGGACGAGACTTTACCAGTAAACTACATGCATCTTGGGTGGCCCAAGAGCGCCCCTCATTGTGTGGTGTTTTTGGAGAAAAACGACTGGCGCCCCATGGAGAGCCTGGCATCTTTCGCCAGAGCGATACAGAAGGACAAGGAGTTGTTCCCTGAAGGGGTGAACGTGAACTTCCTAAAAATACTGGATCATTACGCCATGGAAGTCTACACCTACGAAAGAGGGGTAGATGATTTCACCCTTTCTTGCGGGAGCGGCTCCGTTGCTGCGGCAGTGGCAGGATGGATAAATGGCTGGTGTGATTCTCCAGTAGAGGTTTACAATCCTGGTGGAACGAACATCGTCATAATAGAACCAAAAGATAACGATAAACTCCTCTCGGTGAAGCTCAGGGGAAAAGCGTCCTTGATAGCTGAAGGGTCCATATTCCCAGAAGCCTTATAGGAGGAAAGGACATGGAGCTTAAGTTCTCAAAGATGAACGGAAACGGCAACGATTTCATAGTCATAAACAACATGGACCTATCTGTAGACCCAGCTTACATGGGGTCTTTGGCGAGGCAATTGTGCAAAAGAAGGTTCTCCATAGGAGCAGACGGTCTCATATCCATCGAGCCATCAAAAGATGCCCACTTCACCATGCACCTTGTAAACAGCGATGGTTCCTTGGCTGAAATGTGCGGCAACGGCGCAAGGTGCGCCGCTCTTTACGCCTTCAAAATGGGCATTGCACCTAGAAACATGACCTTTTCAACCCCTGCAGGCAATATAGAAGCCAGCATCACCCCTAACGGCGTATCTATTTCCATGGGAAGGCTCTCCCTAGAAGGTGTCACACAAGAGCAATCAATGACGGTGGAAGGGCAAAACATTGTTTACTGGCACCTGACCGTAGGGGTCCCGCATACTGTCATATTCTTACCAACCTCGGCTCCTCAAAGTAAAGAAGCGTTACGAGAACTATCCATCGCCATACAGGGCGACATAAAAAGATTTCCTCACAGCACTAACGTAAACTACGTCAAGTTATACAAGGACAGCCTACATACCCTGACCTTCGAAAGGGGAGTAGGAGATTTCACACTATCCTGCGGGACAGGCTCCATAGCTTCTGCCGTAGTAGCTTGGCTAAGAGGAATGGTAAAGCCGCCTGTTAAGGTACAAAATCCAGGCGGCGTAAACTTGGTGCACTTCAAAGAAATTCAAAAAAACCTCTTAAAGGTGTCGTTGGAAGGACCTGCTGAATTTTCATTTGAGGGAGTGGTTACAATAGAGTAACACGTCCAACGTTTGCTTCCTCCAGCTCTCTCAAGTACGAAGACAGCCCCTCCAGGCCCTTCTTCAGGGTTTCCTTGCCGTAGGCGTAGCCTATTCTCAGCCAGTTCTCCCTATCAAAACACTTTCCAGGCACCAAGAATGTGCCATTTGTCCTGAAAAGGTCTATGCAGAACTCCTCTGATGGCTTGGCGTAGTCATAGAACAAAAATCCCGTCGTCCCTGCCTTTGGCCTAACCCACTTGATTCTCTCTTCGCTTTTCACCCAACTATCTACTATCTCAACGCTTTCTCTAACTATGGAGAGGTTCCTGGCCAAAATTTTCTCCTTGTTCTTTAAGGCCACCAAAGCCAAGGCCTCATCAATCTGGCCACAACTTATGGTAGTGTAATCTCTCCGCAATGCACACTCCCTTATGAAATCACTGGGCCCCGCCACCCATCCCAATCTCAATCCTGCAAGGGAGAACACCTTTGACATGCTCCCCGTGACAACTGCTTTTTCATATATGTCAACCATAGAGGGAACTTTATCCTCTTCCTTATGCTCCAACCCTCTGTAAGCCTCGTCGCACAATATCCACGCGCCTTTCTGTCTTGCCAGCTCAGCTATGTTCTCCATAAGGGCTCGATCAATAAGTGCTCCCGTAGGATTATTGGGATTGTTCAGTATTATTAGGTCCACTCCGTCCCTGCAAAGTCTTTCTAGCTCCTCCATGTCTGGTAAAAAATTATTTTCTGGCTGCAACTCAAGAAGTTTGACACAAGCTCCAAAAGCCTCCGGCAAGCTGTAAAGTTGTTGATAAGTGGGAGCCACGCTTACAACCCTGTGCCCCGGCTCGACCAAGGTAAACAGGGCAAGGAAATTAGCTGAAATGCCACCTGTGGATGTCAAAATGTTTTCTGGCTTAACGGACTCGTACAGTGAGCTGATTAGCTCCTTGAGTTGCGGATGGCCATGTATATTGCCGTAGGTTACCCGCATGCTTGTTATATCTTTTAGGATCTTTTCCTTTTCGCCAGAGAGCTCCAACAGTTCCTCCACCGTAAGAGAATCGACGCAGGTCTCTGCGATATTGTAAACTGCCTCCATCTCGTATTTGTTCATCCACTCTTCGACCCCAAAAGGCTTGATTTTCATGGTCAACCCCACCTTTTTGCTGTAATATTAGTTATAACAAAGTATGCACTATCCCTTCCTTGTGGTCAAGGGTGACAACTTTAAACTCTATAATATGATAAGTTTTTAACAAAGGAGGAGCATGGCATGTCAATAAAATGGGATGAACATTTCAATAAAAAAACAAACGAAAGGCTAATCCTTTCCACTATAGGCGAAATGATGCGCCTAGCATCGGAAGAAAACGCCCTATCTCTTACTGCCGGCGAGCCTTACGACCTTCTCTACCCTTCTGAAGCTCTCAAGAGAGCCTTTGAAAAAACCTTGAACGGCAACCTGGTTTCTCACTTTTCTTATAGCAATGAGAGAATGGGAATTTACCCCCTTAGAAGCTGGATAAAAAAGTGGATGGCTGATGAGGGGCTCCTTCCTTCTTGGGTGACGGAAGAGAACATATTCATAACCAGCGGTTCCCAGGAAGGCCTGAACTTCGTAACGGAACTATTGCTGGAGGAAGGACAAACCATTCTTGTAGAATCCCCCACATATCCGGAAGCTTTGCTGGTTTTCACCAAGGAGGGAGCTCGCTTCCTCGAGGTCCCATTGGAGGAGGACGGTCCAAACATTGAAGCGTTTAAAAATTTGCTCAAAAAAGAAAGAATTTCCTTTTTCTACTCTATAGTCAACTATCAGAATCCAACAGGATACTCCACTAGCGCACAAAAGAAGAAAGCTATACTGGAATTGGCAAGGGAACACAATTTCTTAATAATAGAGGACGACCCGTACCATCACCTTTACTACGATGCGCCACCTGAAAAATCTTACCTTTCCCTAGCGGGTGAAGACTGTCGAGTTATATATCTAGGAAGCTTTTCCAAGATCGTAGCCCCTGGCCTTCGAACAGGATGGGTAGTAGCTCCAAAGGAAGTCATAGATCAAATGTTGAAGCTGAGGGTTCTATCAACCTTGTGCCCCCAGACCCTTCCTCAAGAAGCGCTATTTAATTTCCTCCAAGAGACCAACATACCTGAATACCTGTCTAGTTTGAGGCACGCTTACAGACGGCACAGGGACGCCATGATAGAGGGCCTCGAAAAGTACGTAAAACCCCTAGGCCTTTCTTTCCAAATCCCAAAAGGAGGCTTTTTCATATGGGGGCGCATACCCATGATCAAAGACATGCATGACTTCGCAAGATTTTGCATAATGGAAGAAAAGGTTGCCTTCATCCCTGGAGACATTTTCTTTGCTGAACCTTCCAATGGGAAGGACACCATAAGGTTTTCCTTCGCCAAAACGCCCCCCGAAAAGGCCATAGAGGGATGCAGGAGACTTGGCTCCGCACTGAAAAAATATCTTGAACAACTCCAAAACTGATACGCAGGAGGCCTCAACCATGAAGGTAAGCACAAAAGGAGAAGATCTTTACCGATTTCTATTGGAGCTTGTCCGTATTCCAAGCGTATCCCCCGGAGCGGAGGAAAACAGGATAGCCAACTTCATAAAAGGGGTGCTGCAAGAAACGCCATATTTTAAGGAACATCCCCAGGACTTAATGTTAGTCCCCATGGAAAGGGATCCCTTCGGAAGACATATCCTCTTTGCCGTTGTAAGGGCCAAACCAGAAACAAGCAATACCCTTATCCTGATGGGACATATGGACGTAGTGGATACCAGCGCCTGTGGCACTCTCAAAGACCTGGCCTTTGATCCAGAACAATACACCAAGGAAATTAGAAAAATAAATCTTCCGCCAGACGCCAGAAAAGACTTGGAATCCGGCGAGTGGCTCTTTGGGAGAGGCATCTCAGATATGAAAGGTGGCATTGCCACAGGAGTAGCCATGCTGTGCGAAGCCGCTTGGGGCAACTTCTCCCCAGGGGTCAACCTTGCGGGGTTGTTCGTCTGTGATGAGGAAAACAACTCCGGAGGTATGTTAAGAGCCGTTTCTCTGCTTGCAGACCTTCAGGAAGAAGGCCTCAAGTTTTCAGGATGCATAGACCTTGAACCCACCTTTGCAGGGGGAGGCGAAGGAGGACCTTCCATCTACCTGGGCAGTATAGGCAAGATAAACCCATTTTTCTATTTTGTTGGTAAGGAAACCCACGTGGGAGAGTACTACGAGGGGCTAACCGCTGCTTCAATGGTATCCCAACTGAATGTAATCCTAGATGGAAACCCGAAGTTCGCAGACCAACTGGAGGGCATATCCTACCCCCCATATGGGTGTATGCGGCAGGTAGACCTTAGGCGGGAATATTCCGCGACCATAATGACCAAGGCGATAGCTTTCTACAGCTATCTAACCGCCTCCAAAATGCCCAGAGAGATCATGGAGGAGATACTCCACCTCTCACTTGAGGCACAACGCAGGGCCACAGAACAATACGAAAAATATGCAAAGGAGTACATTGAAAGAAACGGATCTGGAGGCACCATAAAAAAATGGGAACCCAAGGCCTTCACATATGGGAAGCTTTTTTCCATGGCAAGGGAGAAACTGGGGGAACAAAAATTGAAAAAGCTAATTGAAGAAGCTCTGGGGGGATGCCCCAAAGGCAGCGATGAGCGCGAGAAAGCCTTTGCCATGATAGAGGCCATAGCCGAAGAATTGGATATACAACCTCCATTCTCAGTGGTAGGCATCCTTCCGCCATGGTACCCTCACAGAACTAACCTATGCCGAAACAAGGGGGAAAAGCTTATGCGACAAACCGCCCAGGTCGTGGCTACAGAGGCTCAGAGCAAATTCGGGGTGAATTTGAAGATAAGAAAAATGTTTGAAGGCGTGTCTGACCTCAGTTACTGCGGCTTCGAGGGATGTGCCGAGGACATGGAAGCGGTAAGAGACAACCTGCCAGGCTGGGGAGAACTTTACGATTTCCCAGGAGAAGCTCTATTGAAGCTGGATATACCAATTTTGAGCTTCGGTCCCCATGGAAAGGATGCTCATAAGAACACTGAACGAATACATGTTCCCTATTTCCTGGAAGTTTATCCCCAATTGTTGAAAAAGGCCATTGATACCATCGCTGAACTGTCAACTGTTTAAGGGACTAAGGGAGGGGGCAACTTGACCTTAAAGCTATTTTTAATATTGCTCCATAACATAGTCTCCTTTGTGATAAGGATTTTTATGCTCGTGAGCGTGCCCAGATGGCACCCCCCTGCTACTGCCATGGCCTGGCTGCTTGTCATATTTATCTGGCCAGTCCCTGGGTTTCTTTTCTACATACTTCTGAGCAGCCGGAAACTTCCCCAGAAACGAACTCAAAGGCACGAAAACTCCATAGCCAAACTCATGGAAGAAAACGATGCCATAGAAAGAATCCGTGAGTATACCATGCCACAATTACCAGAAAAACTTGAAAAGTTTGCGCGGCTGGGACAAAGTCTGGCCGACATGCCCGTAATGGGAGGAAATAAAATAAAGCCCATAACCAATACATATAAGCTCTTTGAGAACATCGCTCGGGACATAGACAGAGCAAAAGATCATGTTCACCTCCTTTACTTCATAATGAACGAGGACAAGGCAACCGCATGTATCATCCAGGCCTTGGAACGAGCAGCAAGAAGGGGCGTATCCTGCAGAATACTCGCAGATTCCATAGGTTCAAAAACTTTTCTGAAGAAGACGGCACCAAGGCTCAGAAAGGCAGGGGTAAAGGTCGTAGAAGCACTACCTCCTTCCCTATTCCGGCGGTTCAAAGCCAACGCCAGGTTCGACTTGAGGAATCACCGTAAAATTATGGTGATAGACGGCATAAAGGCTTATACAGGCTCCCATAACCTTATCGAACCCACATATAGACGAAAGGCAAAGGGCTTACCATGGTGCGACATCACCTTGTCCGTAGAAGGGCCAGTAGTAACCCAAATCCAAAGGGTATTCGTGGAGGACTGGTACGTGGAGACCGGGGAGTTCCTTCAAAATACCATACCTCAGCCGAAGCTTGACCCAAGGGACGTGCTCATACAAACCGTGCCGAGCGGCCCCTGCTATCCCACTGAGAACTACCAACGTCTCGTTGCTGCGGCTCTACACCAAGCCCAGAGAAGGATAGTGATAACTACCCCCTACTTGATTCCCGACGAAGCCCTTCTGGAGGCCATGGAGGTAGCTGTCCTAGGAGGGACACAAGTTCAGCTGGTGGTACCAGAAAAACCTGACCAGTTCTTGGCAGGAAACGCATCAAAGGCCTACTATGAACAAATCCTGGACATAGGGGTGGAACTCTACCTGTACAAAGAAGGTATCCTTCATGCCAAGACCATGACCATTGATGACGACCTTACGTTCTTCGGTACGAGCAATTTTGACATAAGGTCCTTTGAACTCAACTTCGAGATAAACCTGATACTGTATGGAAGGAACCCCCTGCTGGACATAAGACACATACAGGAAACATACATAGATTCTTCTAGAAAATTGACACTGGATGAATGGAAGAAAAGGCCTTTGTATGAGGAGACCATACAAAACGTCACTAAACTCTTCAGCCCTTTATTATAATGGTAATATGATCATGAAGTGTAGGGGTGTGAAGCTTGGGGAGGCGATAGCATGTCAAAGGAAAAAGTGCTCCTTTTGTTCGACAAAAATAGACCCTTTTGGACAAAAAAGCTGGTTGCACTTGCAGGAGAATCCCCTGAGGAACTGGACGTCTTAGAATCATTAGGTCTGGTGGCCCCCAGGGGAGATGGTTTCGTGTTGACCGAAAAGGGCAAAGAACAATTTCGCCGGTGGGCAGCGGAGTCATGGTTGGAAGAAGAACCCGGAGAGGAGCCAGAGGACATTGTCCTGGAGGAAAGACGTTTGGAGCTCGCCCTCCGGTTCGATTTGGGCTTCAAGGGCTTCAAGGGCCACAAACAAATATTTATAAGGCCCAAGCTGTCATTCTTCCCCAACCTCCCAAAGGATAGGATATATTCCTATACGGCCGGGAACTTTAAATGGCTTTTCATGAACGACCCCCTGATCCGAAATATGCAGGACCTTTTCCCAAGGGATAGAAAACCCAAGGCTGAAGATCTCAAGACCCTTGAAAAGTGGATTGCCGAAAGAAAGGTCTCCGTTGGAGAATTCGTCCCTGACCTTCTGTGCCTAAATCAGTGCGATTATGAATATTATTGGAGGGACAACGTACCTACAGACAGGTGGGGACTCTTGAACAAGGACAGAATATTTATAAGGTACCTTGCCCAACCGGAAAGTGCGACCATCGAGGATTTTGCAGAGGACATAGCCCAATATGCTCTGTTTCTGCTAGACAACAGGTTAGTATACCTTCCTTCATGCTTTGACATAGACACCCAGCAACAAAGCACTTTCACTTGGTGGATATGGTGCGTAGATACGGTCTCTCAGGCCAAGGAGCTTTCGCGAAAGCTAAAACCTTTGGCCAATATATTAGCCGCACCGGCATCTCCCACGGACCTTTGGCTCTTGACCATGGAGACCCTTCGGGCCTACGACAAAAAAGCTGAATCTTTCTATGAATTCGTGGACGAAGTTGCAAGATGCATAACACGCTGAGGGAGGCAGACCAATGACTCTTCCCCAAAGGCCCTCAAAAGTCACTATATTAACTATTCTCTTCATAGGCATAATGGGCATTTCAACGGGCTCCATCTTTGCCAGATACGCCGAGGCTCCCCCCCTTGTCATATCAGCCTATAGAACGGGCATAGCCGCTTCGGTTATGGCCCCGATAGCGTTCATTTACCACCGCAAGGAGCTTTTGACTATACGAGGAAAGGACATGTTGTACGTTTTCATGGCTGGAACTTTCTTGGCCCTACATTTTGCCACATGGATAACGTCCTTGTTTTATACATCCGTGGCAAGCAGCGTTGTCATAG